>NZ_JBHUXA010000003.1:0-417020 GCF_042669725.1 Nocardia sp. NPDC057227
CTCGAAGCGCATGCGCCGAAGGCGCGAGTCTCGAGTGCTCGAACGCGAGCCTTGGGGGCCGCGAACCGCGCGCCGAAGGCGCGCCAAAAGACACAGCCGAGATTACCGACGCAGCCCGAGCCGCTCGATAAGCGACCGGTAGCGCGCAATGTCGTTGTCCGCCAGGTACTTCGACAGCCGCTTACGACGCCCGATCAGCGCCATCAGCCCGTGCCGGGTGTGGTGGTCGTGCTTGTGCTTCTTGAGGTGTTCGGTGATGTCGGCGATCCGCTTCGACAGCATCGCGATCTGGGCCTCCGGCGAGCCGGTGTCCTTCTCGTGCAGGCCGTACTCGGCGAGGATGGCGGACTTCTGTTCGGTGGTCAATGCCATGCGGCGACGCACTCCTGTTTCTCAGTTCCGCGCGGATGGTGTCCGGGAACTCCCGGCCGGGCGCCGCCGCGGACCGCAGCAAACCCGAGGAGCCACTTTACCGGAGCATTATCCGCGGGCGAGCACCGCCCTGGCGGCGTCGACGTCGCCCGCCATGGCGTCGACCAGTTCGTCGACGGAGTCGAACTTGCGCATGCCGCGCAGGTGCTGGACGAAGTCGACGGCGACGTGCTGCCCGTAGAGGTCGGCTTCGCGGTCGAGGACATATGCCTCGACGGTGCGTGCGCGTCCGGAGAAGGTGGGGTTGGTGCCGACCGAGATGGCGGCCATGGCGCGCTGCCCGGGGGCGACGGTGTCGATGGTGGGGCCGGGGCCGAGCACGGTGAACCAGCCGGCGTAGACGCCGTCGGCGGGGATGGCGGCGTGCATGGGCGGGGCGACGTTGGCGGTGGGGTAGCCGAGGGTGCGGCCGCGGCCGTCGCCGTGCACGACGACTCCTTCGACCCGGTGTGGCCTGCCGAGCGCTTCGGTGGCGTTGGCCATGTCGCCCGCGTCGACGCAGGCGCGGATGTAGGTGGAGGAGTAGGTGACGGTCTGTTCGCCGAGCAGGGTGACGGCGTCGACTTCGAAGCCCCAGCGCAGCCCGAGGTCGCGCATGGTTTCGACGGTGCCTGCGGCTTTCTTGCCGAAGGTGAAGTTGTCGCCGACCACGACCTCGGCGACGTGCAGCCGTTCGACCAGCAGGTCGTGCACGTAGCGGGAGGGGGTGAGTTTCATGAAGTCGTGCGTGAAGGGCATGACGCAGAACACGTCGACGCCGAGCTCTTCGGCGAGTTCGGCGCGCCGGGTGAGCGTGGTGAGCTGGGCCGGGTGCGAGCCGGGGCGCACGACCTCCATGGGGTGCGGGTCGAAGGTCATGAGCACCGCGGGGACGCCGCGCGCGGCGGCCGATTTCACCGCCCTGCTGATGAGTTGCGCGTGGCCCCGGTGCACACCGTCGAACACACCGATGGTGACTACGCAGCGTCCCCAGTCCGCGGGCACGTCGTCGAGACTTCGCCATCTCAGCACAGTGCGCAGCCTACGCACTGTGCGCGCCGATGCGTATTCGGGCCGGGCCCGGGATGCTCGAGGTCACGACCGGTGGTCGGGGCGGTGAATCGGAGGTTGCCGGTGGCGGTGTGTCGTGTGGATCGGGCGCGGCGCGCATAAGCTCGAAATGTGCCCGGGAAACGAGACATCACGACCCGCCGCGAGCTGACCGACGCGCCGGAGCCTGCGGCGGGCGGGGCCGCGACGGTGGCGCCGGTGCTGAGTTCGGTCGCGCAGGACTATCTGAAGGTGATCTGGACGGCGCAGGAGTGGTCGCCGGAGAAGGTGTCGACGAAGCTGCTGGCGGAGCGGATCGGGGTGTCCGCGTCGACGGTCTCCGAGGCGGTGCGGAAGCTGGCCGATCAGGGGCTGGTGCTGCACGCGCGGTACGGCGCGATCACGCTGACCGAGGACGGGCGGCTCGCGGCGATCGCCATGGTGCGCAGGCATCGGTTGCTGGAGACGTTCCTGGTGAGCGAGCTCGGTTACGGGTGGGACGAGGTGCACGACGAGGCGGAGATTCTCGAGCACGCCGTCTCGGAGCTGCTGATGGCGCGGATCGACGCGAAACTCGGGTATCCGGATCGGGATCCGCACGGTGATCCGATTCCGTCGGTGGACGGTGCCGTGCCGACGCCGCCCGCTCGGCCGCTGAGCGAGTTCGCGGCGGGTGAGTCGGGGCGGGTGGCGCGGATCTCGGATTCCGATCCGGATATGTTGCGGTACTTCGATTCGGTGGGGATCGCGTTGGACACGGTGATCGCGGTCGTCGAGCGGCGGGATTTCGCCGGCACGATCGCGATCCGGATCGGCACCGCCGAAACCCCGATCGATCTCGGTCAGCCCGCCGCCGAAGCGATTTGGGTGACCACCTGACCGCAGGTGCGCGGACCTGAATCGCGTCCGCCGCAGGCGACCCGACTCGATTGCGCCGACACGTCAGTGACCTCGCTACTTCCGTGACGTTGCCACTTCCGTGACGTCGCCGCAGAAACTTCAGTGACGTCGCCGCAAAAATCAGTCGAGCCGCCGCAGGCGGACGCGATATGGGCCGAGCCGGAGGTGCCATTCCCCGGCGCGGCCGACACAGCAACTACGCCGGAAGCGACTTCACGCCCACCAGCTCGCGAGCACGGTCGGCGATCGCAGCGCCGAGTTCAGCAGTCGTGGCGCTACCCCCGAGGTCGGGGGTGAGCACGTCCCCGGCACCGAGAACCTCGTCCACCGCCTGTTCGACGGCAACAGCCGCCCCTTCTTCACCGAGGTGGCGCAGCAGCATGGCACCGGCGAGAATCTGCGCGACCGGGTCGGCGATCCCCTGACCGGCGATGTCCGGCGCACTCCCGTGCACCGCTTCGAACATGGACGGCGCGGAGCGGGTCGGGTCGATATTGCCGGAGGGCGCGAGCCCCAGCCCGCCGGTAACCGCGGCGGCCAGGTCGGAGAGAATGTCGCCGAACAGGTTCGAGCCGACGATCACGTCGAGCCGATCCGGGTGCAGCACGATCTCGGCGGCGAGCGCGTCCACGTGCATCTGCCTGGTCTCCACTCCGGGGTAGTCGAGCGCCACCTCGTCGAAGATCCGGTCCCAGTACGGCATGGAGTGGATCAGACCGTTCGATTTCGTGGCCGAGCAGAGCTTCCCGGACCGCTCGGCGGCGCGGTCGAAGGCGTACCGGATGATCCGTTCACAGCCGACCCGGGTGAACACCGACTCCTGCAGCACGAATTCGTCCGGCCGCCCCGGATTGTGCGTGCCCCCGATCTCGGAGTACTCCCCCTCGGAGTTCTCCCGCACGATGAGAATGTCCAGATCCTCGGCGGTCCGCCCGCGCAGCGCGGATTCGGTGCCGGGCAGCAGCTTCACGGGCCGCAGGTTCACGTACTGCCCGAAGGCCCGGCGCAGCGGGATCAGCAGCCCCCACAGCGAGATGTGGTCCGGCACACCGGGAAACCCGACGGCGCCGAGCAGGATCGCGTCGAACCCGGCGAGCCGGGCGGGACCGTCCGGCGGCATCATGGCGCCGGTGCGGAGATAGTTCTCGCAGGACCAGTCGAACTCGGTCCACTCCAGCCCGGGCAGCACGGCGTCCAGCACCGCCACCGCCTCGACCGTCACGTCGACCCCGATCCCGTCGCCGGGGATGGTGGCAATCCGATAGCTCACAGTCGCACTCCGATGTACTTGGTCTCGAGGAACTCGTCGATCCCGGAGAAGCCGCCCTCGCGCCCGAGGCCGGACTCCTTGACGCCGCCGAACGGCGCCGCCGGGTTGGACACCACGCCCTGGTTCAGCCCGACCATGCCGGTCTCCAGCGCCTCGCACACCCGCAGCCCGCGCCGCAGGTTCTCCGTGAAGACGTAGGCGACCAGGCCGTACGGGGTGTCGTTGGCCCGGCCGACCGCCTCCTCCTCGGTGTCGAAGACGCCGATGGCGGCGACCGGGCCGAAGATCTCGGTGTGGCACAGCTCGGCGGCATCCGGCACGCCGGTCAGGACGGTGGCCGGGTAGAAGTTCCCCGGCCCGGCCGGCCGCGAGCCGCCGGTGAGCACCTCGGCGCCGCGCGCGGTGGCGTCGGCCACCAGGTGCTCCACCTTGGCGAGGGCGTCGGTGTCGATCAGTGGTCCGACGACCACGTCCGGCTCGGTGCCGCGGCCGATCGGCAGCGCCGCCATCCGTTCGGCGAGCCGCCTGCCGAACTCGTCGGCGACCCCGCGCTGCACCAGGATCCGGTTGGCGGCGGTGCACGCCTGCCCGATGTTGCGCATCTTGGCGGCGAGCGCGCCCTCCACCGCCTCGTCCAGGTCGGCGTCGTCGAAGACCAGCAGCGGGGCATTGCCGCCGAGCTCCATCGAGGTGCGCATGACGGTGCCCGCGCACTGCTCGAGCAGGGTCTTGCCGACCGCGGTGGAGCCGGTGAAGGAGAGTTTGCGGGAGCGCGGGTCGCGGATCATCGGCTCGATCACCGCGGCCGGGTCGGTGGTGGTGACGACGTTGACCACCCCGGCGGGCAGCCCGGCCTGCTCCAGCACCGCGGCGAGCGCCAGCATGGAGAGCGGCGTCTGCTCGGCGGGTTTGATCACGCTGGTGCAGCCGGCCGCGAGCGCGGGGGCGATCTTGCGCGCCCCCATGGCGATCGGGAAGTTCCACGGCGTGATCAGCAGGCTCGGCCCCACCGGCTGCTTGGTCACGAGGAAGCGGGAGCCGCCGGTCGGCGCCTGCATGTAGCCGCCGTCCAGCCGGACCGCCTCCTCGGCGAACCAGCGGAAGAACTCGGCGGCGTAGGCGATCTCGCCGCGCGCCTCGGCCAGCGGCTTGCCCATCTCCAGGGTGAGCACCAACCCGAGCCGGTCGACGTCGGCGAGCAGCGCGCGGTGCGCCCGCATGAGCAGGTCGCTGCGCTCGCGCGGCGGGGTCGCGGCCCAGTCGGCCTGCGCATCGGCGGCGGCGGCCAGCGCGGCGAGGCCGTCATCGGCGCTCGCGTCGGCCACCTCGGCGATGGTCGCGCCGGTGGCCGGGTCGACCACCGGGAAGGTGCGCGCGCCCTCCCGCCACTTGCCGCCGATGAACAGCCCCGTCGGCACGGTGTCCAGCGCGGCCCGCTCGTCTGACTGGGTTGGCATCCGGTCTCCTCTCACCTGGCGATGGCATTCCCTTGTCGGGACCGCCGAAGTCATGGTAGGCATATTGTCAACAATCCGACAACAGACAATCTTCGGATTCCTACGGAGGGCGGATCCCCATGAGCCAGCTGTCACCGGTGCTGAAGCAGGCCACTCCCGTCGTGGTCGAGCGGGGCGAGGGGTGCTATCTCTACGCCACCGACGGCCGCCGCTACCTGGACTTCACCGCGGGCATCGGGGTCACCAGCACCGGGCACTGCCACCCGCGCGTGGTCGCGGCGGCGCAGGAGCAGGTCGGGAAGCTGATCCACGGCCAGTACACGACGGTCATGCACCAGCCGCTGCTGCGGCTCACCGAGCGGCTCGGCGACGTGCTGCCCAGCGGGCTGGACACGCTCTTCTACAGCAACTCCGGCAGCGAGGCGGTGGAGGCGGCGCTGCGGCTGGCGCGGCAGGCCACCGGGCGGCCGAACGTCGTCGTCTTCCACGGCGGGTTCCACGGCCGCACCGTCGCCGCGGCCACCATGACCACCTCCGGCACCCGGTTCTCGGCCGGGTTCAGCCCGCTCATGTCCGGCGTGCACGTCGCCCCCTTCCCCACCGCCTTCCGCTACGGCTGGAGCGAGGAGGAGGCCACCGCCTTCGCGCTGCGCGAGCTGGACTACATCCTCGCCACGCTCACCTCGCCCGCCGAGACCGCCGCCTTCATCGTGGAGCCGATGCTCGGCGAGGGCGGCTACATCCCCGGCAACACCGCGTTCTTCCACGGCCTGCGCGAGCGCGCCGACCGGCACGGCATCCTGCTGGTGATCGACGAGATCCAGACCGGGTTCGGCCGCACCGGGAAGTTCTTCGGGCACCAGCACTTCGACGTCCGGCCGGATGTGATCACCATCGCCAAGGGGCTGGCCAGCGGCTTCCCGATCTCCGGGATCGCGGCCTCGGCCGAGCTCATGGCGAAGGCGTGGCCCGGCTCGCAGGGCGGCACCTACGGCGGCAACGCGGTGGCCTGCGCCGCCGCGCTCGCCACGCTGGACGTCATCGAGTCGGAGGGGCTCGTCCAGAACGCCGCCGAGCGCGGCGCCGAGCTGCTGGCCGGGCTGCGCGAGCAGCAGACCAAGCAGATCGGCGACGTCCGCGCGCTCGGGCTGCTGGCCGGGTGCGAGTTCACCACGGCCACCGGCGATCCCGACCCGGAGACGGCCGCCATCGCGCAGAAGGCCGCGGTCGCCAAGGGGCTGCTGCTGCTCACCTGCGGGGCGCACATGAACGTGGTGCGGATGATCCCGCCGCTCGTCGTCACCGACGCGCAGATCCGGGACGCGCTCGGCATCTGGTCCGAGGTGCTCGCCGAGCTCTGACGCCGGCCCGCTGGAAAAATCTTCGAAGAATGTTTCGCGCCGTGTCGATCCGGCGGGCGGCCCGTTCGACCAAGGGGTGAGAGGGTCCGAGCGGGACCCGCACACCGAGGGAGACGGACGAATGAAGTACATGCTGATCATGCGCGCCACCGACGAGGCGTACGCGGCCATGGGCGCGGTCGACATGAACGAGATGCTGGAGACGGTCGGGCGCTTCAACGACGAGCTGATCCGGGCCGGGGTGCTGCTCGCCGCGGAGGGGCTGGACGACCCGGCCGAGGGCGTCGTCATCGACTACTCCACCGACCCGCCGGTGGTCACCGACGGCCCCTACGGCGAGACGAAGGAGCTGTTCGGCGGCTACTACATCCTGAGCGTGGCCTCCAAGGAGGAGGCCGTGGAGTGGGCGAAGCGGCTGCCCGCCGGCGGCCCCGGGTTCAAGACCGAGATCCGCCGGGTGCCGGAGATCGGCGAGTTCCCGCAGGACAACGTGTGGATCCAGAAGGAGCGCGCCTGGCGCGAGGCGACCGGCCAGCTGTGAGCGGTGCGGCCGGGCGGGCGGCGGTCGCCGCGGTGTGGCGGATCGAGTCCGCGCGGATCGTCGGCGCGCTCGCCCGCTACACCGGGGAGTTCGCGCTGGCCGAGGACGTGGCGCAGGAGGCGCTGGCCGAGGCGCTCGTGGCCTGGCCGCGCGACGGGGTGCCGCGCGATCCGGCCGGGTGGCTGCTGACCGCGGGCAAGCGGCGCGCCATCGACGCCTTCCGGCGCAACTCCGCGCTCGGTGACCGGTACGCCGCCTTCGCCCGCGAGCTGGGCGAGGGTGGCGCCGCCACCGGTGCCGAGCCCGCCGCGCCGGAGCCGGAGCCCTGGGATCCGGACCGGATCGACGACGACGTGCTCGCGCTCATGTTCGTCGCCTGCCACCCGATGCTCGCGGCGGAGGCGCGGATCGCGCTCACGCTGCGGGTGGTCGGCGGGCTCACCAGCGACGAGATCGCCGCCGCCTTCCTGGTGCCGACCGCGACCGTGCAGGCACGGATCACCAGGGCCAAGAAGACGCTGGCCGCGGCGCGGGTGCCGTTCGAGGTGCCCGCGCCGGAGCAGCGCAGGGAGCGGCTGGGGTCGGTGCTCGGCGTGCTGTACGTGACCTTCACCGAGGGGTCGTCGGCGACTTCGGGGGCGGAGCAGATCCGGCTCGATCTCGCGGCGGAGGCGCTGCGGCTGGCCCGGGTGCTGGCCCGGTTGGTGCCGGATCAGGCCGAGACGCACGGGTTGCTCGCGCTGCTGGAGTTGACGGCGGCGCGGTTCCCGGCGCGGGTCGGGGCGGACGGGCAGCCGGTGCTGCTGGAACGGCAGGATCGGCGGCGGTGGGATCGGGACGGTATTCGCCGTGGGCGGGCAGCGCTGGCGCGGGGGGCCGCGATCGGGTTGGGGGCGTACGGGGTGCAGGCGGCTATTGCCGAATGTCACGCGGTGGCGGGGACTTTCGGGGAGACCGACTGGGAGCGGATCGTGGTGCTGTACGAGGCGCTGGGGCGGATTGCTCCTTCGCCGGTGGTGCGGTTGAACCGGGCGGTGGCGGTGTCCATGGCGCGGGGGCCCGCGGTCGCGCTTCCCCTGGTGGACGAGCTGATCGCCGAGGGGTCGCTGCGGGGCTCGCAGCTGGTGCCGAATGTGCGGGGCGAACTACTCGCCCGGCTCGGACGGAATGCCGAGGCCCGGGTCGAGTTCGCGAATGCCATCGCGTTGTGCCGCAACGAGAAGGAGCGCGGCGTGCTCGAGCGTCGGGTGGCGGAGTTGCCGCGGTGAACATCGCCCGCGCTCAGCCCAGGATCTGCTCCGCGTAGCGGGCAACGGCCAGGACGAGGTTGTCGGAGTGGCGGGGGCCGACGATCTGGAGGCCGACGGGCAGCCCGGCGGCGGTGCGGCCGGCGGGGATGCTGATGGCGGGCTGCTGGGTGAGGTTGAAGGGGTAGGTGAAGGGGGTCCACTCGGGCCAGCCGCGCAGCCCGCTACCGGGCGGCACGTCGTGCCCGGCCGCGAAGGCGGGGATGGGAACGGTCGGCGTGATCAGGACGTCGTGGTCCCGGTGGAACGTCCCCATGGTGATGCCGAGCTGCGCGGCGACATTGCGCGCCTCCAGGTACTCGACGGCGCTCACGGCGTCACCCCGCGCCCAGGCCGCGCCCAGCCCGGGATCGACCCGTTCCCGGCTGCCCGCCGGGAACCCGGCCAGCATGGTCGCCGCCCCTGCCGCCCACAGGATCTCGAAGGCGTCCAGCGGGTCGCCGAAGCCGGGGTCGGCGGCGGTCACCGCGAGCCCCGCCGCGGCGAGGCGCCGCACCGCCGCCTCGGTGATCGCGGCGACCTCGGGATCGACGGTGGCGAAGCCGAGATCCGGCGACCACGCGACCCGCAGCCCGCGCACGTCCCGGTGCACCTCGTCGCGGAAGGCGGCGAGCGCGGGGGCGAGCGCGGTGGGGTCGCGCGGGTCGGGCAGCGCGAGGATGTCGAGCAGCAGGGCGGCGTCCTCCACCGTGCGCGTCATGGGTCCGGCGTGCGCGAGCGGCCCGAACGGGCTGGCCGGGAAGAGCGGCACCCGCCCGTGCGTCGGCTTGAACCCGACGATCCCGCAGAACGCCGCCGGAATCCGGATGCTGCCCCCGCCGTCGGTGCCGACCGAGACCGGCCCCATCCCGGCCGCGACCGCCGCCGCGCTCCCCCCGGACGACCCGCCCGCGGTGGTGCTCGGCGCCACGGGATTCCGCGTGATGCCGGTCAGCGCGCTGTCGGTCACCGCCTTCCAGGCGATCTCCGGCGTGGTGGTCTTGCCGAGGAACACCATGCCGTCCGCGCGCATCCGCGCGGTGACCGGGCTGTCCACCGTCCACGGCCCGGCCGGGTCTACCGAGGTGGAGCCGCGCCGGGTGGGCCAGTCCTCGGTGAGGAAGATGTCCTTGATCGAGACCGGGACGCCGTCGAGCAGCCCGCGCGCGCGGCCGGCGTGCCAGCGCTCCTGCGAGTCCTTGGCCTGCACCAGCGCCCGGTCCGGATCGACCAGGCAGAAGGCGTTCACCGCCGGGTCGCGGTCGGCGATCGCCGCCAGCACGGCCTCGGTCGCCTCCACCGGCGAGAGCGTGCCCGCCGCGTACGCCGCGACCAGCTGCGCGGCGGTCATGGCGGCGGGGTCGGCCGGGGTGGTGTTCGCGGGGTTGCTCATCGAGGGGGACTCCTTCAGCCGGGCACGTACCCGAGTTGTTTGTCGACCACATTGCGCAGGGGCCGCCCGGCGACCCAGTTGTCGAAGTTGTCGGCGAACGCGGACAGGATCGCCCCGCTCCAGCCGACCCAGTCCCCGGAGTTGTGCGGGGTGATCCGGACGCCGGGCAGCGTCCAGAGCGGGTGCTCCGCGGGCAGCGGCTCCGGGTCGACCACGTCCAGCGCCGCGCCCGCGATCGCGCCGGTGCGCAGCGCGTCGACCAGCGCCCCGGTCACCACCAGCTCGCCGCGGCCGACATTGACGAAGCGCGCGTGCGGCTTCATCGCGGCGAAGGCGGCGGCGTCGAACAGGTGCCTGGTCCGCTCGGTGAGCGGCGCGACCGCCACCACGTAGTCGGCGTGCGGCAGCTCGGCGTGCAGGTCGGTGCCGACCGTGCCGAAGTCCGGGTCGCCGGTGCGCTCCCGCCTGCCGATCGCCGAGACCCGCATGCCGACGGCGCGCAGCAGCCGCGCGATGGCCCGGCCGATCCCGCCGGTGCCGACGATCAGCACCGAGGCGCCCGCGACCCGCTCGGTCTCCCGGTGCTCCCACTCGCGCCGGTGCTGCCGGAGCAGCGCGCCGCCGAAATCCTTGGCGAAGCCGATGATCTGGCCGAGCACGTACTCGGCGATGGCCGCGTCGAAGACCCCGCGGGTATTGGTCACCACCGCGTCGCTCGAGATCAGCGCCGGGAACATCGCCGCGTCCACGCCGGTCGAGCCCATGTGCACCCAGCGCGGCGCATTCGCGCGCGGCCAGGCGGCGGGCAGCGCGTCGGTGCCGAAGTCGAGCACGAAGAGCACGTCCGTCCCCGGCAGCGCCGCGGGGAGCCCGGCGGCATCGGTCCAGCGCAGCTCGGCGCGCTCGGCGACCTGCGCGAGCGCCCCCGGCTCGGGCGGGCGGCCGCCGTGCAGGACGGTGATCACAGGGGCCTCTTCCACGTTGACACCGTAGGATCGCATCGTATGATTGTCAACAATCCGATCGCGTGCCGGAGCACCGATCGTCGGAAGCGCGCTGGCAGAGGGGCCGCAGTGGATTTCAGTTTCCCGGGTATCGAGCATCCCGTCGCCCAGCGCGACATCTTCTTCCAGCCGGTGAACCGGAAATCGACCGCGGAGATGATCGCGGACCGGCTCCGGGACGCCATCATGCGCGGCAGCCTCGCGCCGGGCGCGCAGCTGGGCGAGGCCGACCTGGCGGCGCAGTTCGCGGTGAGCAGGGGGCCGGTGCGCGAGGCCATGCAGCGGCTGGTCTCCGAGGGGTTGCTGCACAGCATCCGGCACCGCGGCATCTTCGTCATCGAGCTCGCCTTCGACGACGTGGTCGACATCTACCGGGCCCGCACCGCGCTGGAGGGCGGCGCGCTGGAGCTGATCCTGGACGGCCGCAGGGAACTCGCCGCCGCGGCGCTGGCCCCGAGCGTCGCCGAGATGACGGCCGGGGCCGAGGCCGGGGACGCGGCCGGCGTCTCCGACGCCGACCAGGCGTTCCACGAGGCGCTGGTGCACAGCTCGGGCAGCCCGCGGCTGGTGCGCGCGGCCCGCACCCTGCTGATCGAGACCCGCATGTGCCTCGGCGCGCTGCAGACCACCTACCCGGACCTGCGCGAGCAGGCGCGCGAGCACGTCGGGCTGCGCGAGGCGATCGCCGCGGGCGCGCCGGAGCGGGCGCGAAAGCTGCTGGTCGAGCACATGACCGACGCGGTCGAGCGGCTGCGCCCGCAGGTCAGCTCGTGACCGGCTTCTTCTCGTCGGCGTCGGCGAGCGCCAGGAAGACCAGCGGCAGCAGCACCTCGAGCGCGGTGAGCGCGAGCGCGAACGGGTGCGGCAGGCCGTGCACGGCGATGGAGAGGAACCGGCCAACCGCGCCGAGCAGCATGACGCCGGCCAGGAGCCGGATCGCGGTCGCCGGGATCGGGGTACGCCGGGCGGCCAGGATCCAGGCCAGGCCGTAGCCGGCGAAGACCGCGCCGAAGAAGCGGGCCTGGCTGTCCGCGGTGGCGCCGGGCGCGCCCATGTCCGGGAACACCGCCTCGCCGAACGCCACGTGCGAGAGCCCGATGAGCGTGCACACCACCCCCATGACCAGTGCCAGCCAGCGCAGTACCGACGATCCCATGATTCCCTCCCGAGGTTAGTAGACGTCTGTCTACTATGACGGCCGGGTAGACGTGCGTCAACTAAGCTGCCGCTATGGTTCGCCGTCGTCTGACCCCGGAGCAGCGCCGCGCCCAGATCGTCGAAGCGGGAGCGGGCCTCTTCGCCGACCGGCCGTACGAGGCGGTGCTGATGGAGGAGGTCGCCGCTGCGGCGGGGATCTCGCGCGCGCTGCTCTACCGGCACTTCCCCGCCAAGCGGGACCTCTTCGTCGCCGTCTACGAGCAGGCCGCGGCGCGGCTGCTCGTCGATTCCTCGTTCGACTCCGAACTTCCCGTGCCGGAGCAGATCTCGGCCGCGCTGGACACGCACCTGGACTACTTCGAGGCGAATCCGCACGCCGTGCTCGCGGCCAACAAGGTGCTCGCCGCGGACCCGACCATTCAGGGCATCATCGCGGGCGAACTCGGTGAGCTGCGCCGGCGCCTGCTCGACGAGCTCGGGCTGCCCGAAGCACGCCGGGCCGCCGCCGAGTCGGTGATCGGCGCCTGGCTCACCTTCGTCCGGGTGCTCACCGTGGACTGGCTCGAGAACGGCACCCTCACCCGCGCCGACATGCACACGGTGAGCACCGGCACCCTGCTCGGCGCCCTCACCCCGCTGCTCGGCGATTCGGCGGTCAGAACCCCGCCGGACGCACCACCATCACCGACGCCGCGCGCTTCCCGCTCTCCCGGAGCAGCGCGATAGCCTTCCCCTCGGGGTCGACGGCGGCGTACACGTCGTCCCGTCCGACGGGCTCCAGCCACCGCCCGTTGCGCAGATCCTCCGCCTGCGCCGGATCGATATCGCGCAGCGGGAAGGCCGCGCGAACGGCCTCGTCCATGGGCAGCGAGAGCGTCGGCGATTCGGCGAGCGTCCCGAGGGTGCGCGCGTGCTCGAGGGTGAACGGCCCGACCCGCGTGCGCCGCAGCGCGGTCAGGTGCCCCCCGACCCCGAGCGCGGCGCCGAGATCACGGGCCAGCGCCCGGATGTAGGTCCCGGACGAGCACTCGACCTCGACCTCGAGGTCGACGAACTCCCCCCGATCGTGCCGCGCGAGCACCGCGAACCGCGAGACGGTGACCGGCCGCGCCGCGAGCCGCACCTCCTCCCCGGCCCGGTGCCTGGCATACGCCCGCTCCCCGTCGATCTTGATCGCACTCACCGTCGCGGGCACCTGCTGGATATCCCCGGTCAGCGCGGCCACCCCCGCCGCGACAGCCGCGTCGGTGACGTGCCCGGCGGGCACCGTGGCGAGCACCTCCCCCTCGGCATCGTCGGTCGTCGTGCTCGCCCCGAGCCGGATGACCGCCGAGTACGCCTTGGTGGTGAGCGTCAGCAACCCGAGCAGCTTGGTGGCCCGCTCCACCCCGAGCACCAGCACCCCGGTCGCCATCGGGTCCAGCGTGCCCGCGTGCCCGATCTTCCGCGTCCCCAGGATCCGCCTGCACCTGCCGACCACGTCGTGGCTGGTCATGCCGGGATCCTTGTCCACGATCAGCAGTCCGCCGAGCGCGTCCATCAGGCGGTCGCGATCGCGGTCAGGATCAGCCCGCCTGCGATCTGCCAGCGGCCGTCGAAGTCCAGCAGCGGCCTGCCGCCGTCAGTGGTGCCGCCGGGGACCAGCAGCTTCGTGTGGAAGGTGCCGGAACCGGAGTCGGCGTCCGCCGCGTCGACGGTGAAGGTGATGTGCGCGTCCTCGAAGCCGAGCCAGCGCAGCGTCAGCGGGAACCACGCCTTGTAGGTGGCCTCCTTGGCGCAGAAGAGCAACCGGTCCAGGTGCAGCGGGCTGCCGGTCTCCCGCAGCCACTGCCGCTCCTCGGGCAGGCTGACCGAGTCGAGTACCCCGTCGGGCAGCTCCGCGTGCGGCTCGGCGTCGATGCCGACCGAGCGGAAGCGCAGCGCGTGCCCGAGCGCGGCGGCGCGGTAGCCGTCGCAGTGCGTCAGGCTGCCGACGATTCCGCGCGGGAAGAGCGGCATGCCGCGCTCCCCCTTGCCGATCGGCACCTCGGGCTCGCCCAGCTGGGCCAGCGCCTGCCTGGCGCAGTGCCGCGCCCCGATGAAATCGCGCCTGCGCTTCTCCACCGACTTGGCGATGAGGTGCTCCTCGGCGGGGTGCGCGCGCAGCCCCTCCGGGTACTCCAGCAGCTCCGCGGCGGCGATCCCGGACGGCAGAATGTTCTCGATCATCGGCGTCGAGCCTAGTCCAGCCGCTGTCAGATGCCGCGCCGCCGCTGCGCCTTCGCCCGCATCTCCGCGGCCGCGGCCGCCATCTCCGGGGTGATCCGGAAGTGGCCGCCGAACTCGTTCAGCGAACCCGGCGGGTACTCGGGGGCGGGCAGGATCTGGCGCAGCAGGTTGTCCGGCAGGCCGCGGCGCTGCCACTCGCGCGGGTAGCCGAGCGAGACCTCCTCGAAGCGCACGCCGTCGTACCAGGAGGTGCGCGGGATGTGCAGGTGCCCGTAGACCGAGCAGACGGTGTTGTAGCGGGTGTGCCAGTCCGCGGTCAGCGTCGTACCGCACCAGAGCGAGAACTCCGGGTAGAAGAGCACGTCGGTGGGCTCCCTGACCAGCGGGAAGTGGTTGATCAGCACCACCGGCGTATTCGGCTCGAGCGCGTTCAGCCTGCGCTCGGTGGCCTGCACCCTGGCGTGGCACCAGGCGTCGCGGGTGACGTACGGGTCCGGCGCGAGCAGGAACTCGTCGGTGGCGACCACATTGCGCTCGCGCGCCACCGCCAGCCCCTCGGCCTTGGTGGTGGTGCCCGCGGGCAGGAACGAGTAGTCGTAGAGCAGGAACATCGGCACCAGCGTGACGGCGCCGCCGTGCTCCTCGGCGCCCGCGCCGCGCCACACGGCGTACGGGTCCTCCGGGGTGAGCACGTCCAGGTCGCGGCAGAGCGAGACCAGGTAGTCGTAGCGCGGCGCCCCGTGCATCTGCACCGGGTCCTTCGCGGTGGTCCACAGCTCGTGGTTGCCAGGCACCCAGATGACCTTGGCGAACCGGCTGCGCAGCAGCTCCAGCGCCCAACGGATGTCCTCGGTCTTCTCCGCGACGTCGCCCGCGACGATCAGCCAGTCCTCCGGCGAGTCCGCGCGGATCTGCTCGACCACGGGCTTGTTGCCCTGGTGGCCGACGTGGATGTCGCTCACCGCCATCAACTTGGGTATCACTCGATCAACGGTGCCACACCCGGCGGCGGGCCGGTCGGGCAGCACGCCGCCGGCCGGCCGTCACTTCTTCGAGCGGCGCAGCCCCGCGGTCAGCTGGGCGACGATCCGCAGCACGCCGCGCGCCCCCATCGGGAAGAACGCCGCCCGCATGAACTCCAGGTAGCGGGGGTTGTACCGGGCCACGTAGGAGATCGAGGAGTCCACCGACTCGACCTGGTGCCACCAGAACATCGGGATGTAGAGCACGTCGCCGGTGTCGAGCAGCACATCGTAGCTCTCCGCCTCGCGCAGCCGCGGGACGGCGGCGAGCTCCGGATCGAAGGCGTCCGGCAGCCCGGTGTAGGGGTCGTTGACCCGCTTCGGCACCCGGCCGTAGACATTGCGGTACTCGTGCGGCGGGAAGAGCCGGACCCGCTTGCGGCCGTGCAGCTGGATGAGCAGGCCGTGCCAGGGGTCGTTGTGCAGCGGCGTCAGGTTGCCGGACTGCCCCATCCACACGCTGCTCGCCGCGGTGCTCTGGGTGCGGCCGCCGATGCGCTCGGGGAGCTGTTCGGCCAGCGGCGCGGGATCGGCGGCGGCGCGGGAGTAGTACTTCTTCGCCGGATTCGGGGAATCGAACATCGCCGTCATCACGTCGCCGTACTCCAGCAATTCCACCGGCGAGGTCTCCTGGGTGAAGACATTGGTGGTGCTCGTCAGCGCGTACACCTTTTCGGTGCGGTACTTCTCGCGCAGCCGCTCCGGCTGGTAATTCTCGAATACCGACCATCGGCTCGCGGCGCTTCGAATCACCACCGGGGTCTGCCGATCGAAAACCTCGGTCAATTCGAGATTCTCGTGTTCGGGTACCACCTGCCTCGCGGTGCCGCCCCGGCGCGGGCGCAGCCGATCGCGCACGCTGCGGCCGAGCCACAGCGCGCAGCTCGCGCCGAGAATCGGGGCCAGCGTCAGCGGCCTCTCGTCGTACCCCTTGTTCGACATTCCCCGCAGTCCTTTCGATGCTCCTCGATCAAACGCCAACAGGAATAGAGCACCGACTATAACGACGGGTTCCGGGCCGGGGAACACCCAGAAATCAGGGCCTCTGAATGTCCGCGCCGACCCGGGCCCAGCGCCCGGAAATAGCTCGGGAACCGACCGCGAGCAGCCGGGCGAGCATGAAAGCCACCAGTCCGGACCAAATTCCGGCGACGCCCCAGCCGAAAGCCAGCGCGAGCCAGATCGCGGGCAGGAAAGCGACCAGCGCGGCCGCCACGGTCGTGGTGCGCAGATACGCGGCGTCGCCCGCGCCGAGCAGCACGCCGTCGAGCGCGAACACCACGCCCGCCACCGGAATGATGGCGACGAAGAACCACCAGATGACGCCGATCCGGTCCAAGACCGCCGGGTCGGTGGTGAACAGCGGCGGCAGCGCGGCGGCGGCGAGCGCGAAGCAGCCGGCCAGCGCCACCGCGAAGAGCAGCGACCAGCGGGTCACCCGGGCGGCCAGCCCGCGGGCGCCGCGCGCGTCACCGCCGCCGAGTGCCGCGCCGACCAGTGCCTGGGCGGCGATGGCGAGCGAGTCGAGGGTGAGCGCCAGGAAGTTCCAGAGCTGCAGCACCACCTGGTGCGCGGCCACCGAGGCCGCGCCGAACCGGGAGGCCACCGCGGCGGCGGAGACGAAGCAGGCCTGGAAGGCGAGGCTGCGCACGATGAGGTCGCGGCCGAGCACCAGCTGGACGCGCATGATCGCGCCGCGCGGGCGCAGCGCCGCGCGCTCCCTGACCAGCGCGAACAGAAAGAGCGCCGCGGTCACCGCCTGGCCTGCGACATTCGCCACCGCGGAGCCGGGCAGCCCCCAGTGCGGGGCGAACCACAGCCCGTGCACGAGCAGCGGGCAGAGCACCGCCGAGAGCGCGAGGCCGCACACCACGAAGATCAGCGGC
This sequence comes from Nocardia sp. NPDC057227, assembly GCF_042669725.1. Taxonomy (NCBI): domain Bacteria; kingdom Bacillati; phylum Actinomycetota; class Actinomycetes; order Mycobacteriales; family Nocardiaceae; genus Nocardia; species Nocardia sp. NPDC057227. The sequence goes on from NZ_JBHUXA010000003.1 coordinate 16,948, forward strand.
CGCCTGGTCTCCTGCACGCCGCGCAGCCAGCCGTTGCCCGCCATGGCGACGAGAATGAGCGGCACCCCGAACAGCGCGATCCGCACCCAGGGCAGGGCCTGGCCCGCGATCTCCGCGTCGCCCGCGATCACCCGGATGAGCGGGCCGGCCGCCGCCTGCACCGCGAGCAGCAGCGCCAGCCCGATGCCGAGCGCCAGCCAGGTGGCCTGCACGCCCTCGGCCACCGCACCGGCCCGGTCCCCCGCGCCGTGCCTGCGGGCGGAGCGCGCCGTCGTGCCGTAGGAGAGGAAGGTGAGCTGGGTGCTCGCCAGCGTCAGGATCAGCCCGCCGACCGCGAGCCCGGCCAGCGCCTGCGCGCCCAGCCTGCCGACCACGGCGAGGTCGAAGAGCAGGTAGATCGGTTCGGCGACGAGCACGCCGAGCGTCGGAACGGCCAGTGCCAGCAGCCGCCGCGGTCCGGCCTCGGCCGCCGGCGGTGCGGGAGCGGTGGCCGGCTCCGCAACGGGGGCGGCAGCACGTCCCCGACCGGTGTCGGCACCCTTCGCGGCCGGCTCGGAGGCAGCGTGTTCCGGAGCGGCGCCGACCATGGCCGGTCCGGGGTCGGGGCGTCCCGTACCGGAAGCGCGCGCGACGAGATCTCGCTCGGTCCCCGATGGGCCGGGTAGGTCCCCCTCGCTCATTCGAGCGCGGCGAGCAGGGCGGCGAGGATGTCGTCGGCGGTGCCGTGCGCGGTGTACCCGGCGGCGAAGCGGTGGCCGCCGCCACCGAGCGCGGTGGCGACGGCGGACACGTCCACCCCGTCGGCCGCACCCGGCCCGCTGTTCCGGGAGCGCAGCGAGACGGTCCAGCGGCCGTCGACCGTGCGGTGCTCCTTGAAGACGGCGGCGATCCCGGCCTCGGCGCTGGTGCGCACGATATCGATCACGCTCTCCACCTCCTCGGCGCCCAACCCGTCGGCGTCGGCCCGGCGCACGAAGGCATACGCCAGCCCGATCCCGCCGCGGACGCCGGGCGCGAGCCGCGCGCTGCCGAGCACCGAGGCCAGCATGGGCAGCCAGCCGAACGGGTGCGTGTCGAGCAGCCCGCGCGAGATCTCGGCGCCGTCGATCCCGGTGCCGAGCAGCCGCTCGGCCAGCCCGTGCGTGCCGGGCCGCACCCAGCGGAACGACCCGGTGTCGGTGACCAGCCCCGCGTACAGGCAGTGCGCGACCGGCGCATCGATCTCCTCGCCCCAGGCGTCCAGCACCCGGGCGACCAACCCGGCGGTCGATTCGGCATCGGGGTCGATCAGGTTGATCGCCCCGAACCTGGTGTTCGAGCGGTGGTGGTCGATCACCAGCGTGTTGCCCGCGCCGGCCAGCCGGTCGCCGAGCGAGCCGAGCCGCCCGGCGCTGCCGCAGTCGACGGTGACCAGCAGGTCGACCTCGGCGGGCACCTCCGCGGGCGGGACGAGCAGCTCGGCGCCGGGCAGCGTGCGCAGGGAGACCGCGAGCGCCGCCGGTTCGGCGAACGAGACCCGCACCGGAACCCCGCGCCTGCGTAGCACCAGCGCCAGCGCGAGCCCGCTGCCGACGGTGTCGGCGTCCGGCTGCACGTGACAGAGGATGGTGACCGATCGAGCCGCGTCCAGCGCTCGTACCGCCGGGCCCAGCTCGACCGGCTCATCCGTGGAGATCATGCTCGACGCCGGTTACTCGTCGTCGCCGCGTTCGCTCTTGTACGGATCCGGCTCACCGGCCGGGGTGGCGTTCGCCGCCACCCTGGCCACCTCGTCGTCCAGCTTCTTGGCGCGGGCGAGCAGCTCTTCCATCTCGCGCGCGGCGTCCGGCACGGTGTCGAGCACGAACGCCAGCGTCGGCGTGAACTTGATGCCGGTGCCCGCGCCCACCTTCGAGCGGAGCACCCCCTTGGCCTTCTCCAGCCCGGCCGCGGCGGCGGTGTAATCCGGCTCCGCGTCGAGGGTTTCGCCGAGCACCGTGTAGTAGACGGTGGCGTCGCGCAGGTCGCCGGTGACCTTCGCGTCGGTGATGGTGATGAAACGCAGCCGCGGGTCCTTGATCTCGTACTCGATCGCGGTCGCCACGATCGAGGAGATCCGCTTCGCGAGGCGGCGTGCCCTGGCCTGATCCACCATGGCCGGTTCCTCCTGTCCTGATAAGGGAACGGCGCCGGCGAGGACGTTCTCAGTCCTCCGGTCCGAAGATGCGGCGGCGCACCGCCAGCAACTCTAGCTCCGGACGCGCGGCCACGTGCCGCTCACAACGGTCGAGGACCGTTGTCAATTGATCCATTCCCGCGCTCACCAGCGCCACACCCAGCTGGGAGCGGCGATGGAGATCGTGGTCCCCGCCCTCGGCGGCACTCACCCCGAAGCGCTGCAATTCGGCCAGCACCGGCCGGATCACCTTGCGCTTCTCCTTGAGCGAGTGCACGTCCCCGAGCAGGATGTCGAATTCGAGTGCACCGAGGTACACGTTCACCTCCGGGTAGGGCCGCACGAGGGCGCCCCGACCCGGAGGCCGGGGCGCCCCGACGGTGCGAACCGTCAGTCGCGCGGCTTCTCGCGCAGCTCGTACGCCTCGATGATGTCGCCGTCCTTGATATCGGAGTAGGTGACGGTCATACCGCATTCGAAGCCCTCGCGGACCTCGGTCGCGTCGTCCTTCTCCCGGCGCAGCGAGGAGATGGTGATCGTCTCGGCCACCACCACGTTGTCCCGCAGCAGGCGGGCCTTGGCGTTGCGCTTGACCGAGCCGGAGAGCACCATGCAGCCAGCGATATTGCCGAACTTCGAGGAGCGGAAGATCTGCCTGATCTCGGCGCGACCCAGCTCGACCTCCTCGTAGATCGGCTTGAGCAGGCCCTTGAGCGCCTTCTCGATCTCGTCGATCGCCTGGTAGATCACCGAGTAGTACCGGATGTCGACGCCCTCGCGGTTGGCCAGCTCGGTGGCCTTGCCCTCCGCACGGACGTTGAAGCCGATGATGATCGCGTTCGAGGCGGACGCCAGGTTGACGTTCGTCTCGGTGACGCCACCGACACCGCGGTCGATGATCCGCAGCCGGACCTCGTCGCCGAGGTCGATCTGCAGCAGCGCCTCCTCCAGCGCCTCGACGGTGCCGGAGTTGTCGCCCTTCAGGATCAGGTTCAGCTCGCTGGTCTCCTTCAGCGCGGCATCCAGATCCTCGAGGCTGATCCGCTTGCGGCTGCGGGCCTGCAGCGCGTTGCGCTTGCGGGCGTTGCGCCGGTCGGCGATCTGCCTGGCGATCCGGTCCTCGTCGACCACGAGCAGGTTGTCACCCGCGCCCGGCACCGAGGTGAAGCCGATGACCTGCACCGGCCGCGAGGGCAGTGCGGCGTCGACGTCGTCGCCGTGCTCGTCCACCATGCGGCGGACGCGGCCGTAGGCGTCGCCCGCCACGATCGAGTCGCCGACCCGCAGCGTGCCGCGCTGGATCAGCACGGTGGCCACCGGGCCGCGGCCGCGGTCGAGGTGCGCCTCGATGGCGACACCCTGCGCGTCCTGCTCCGGGTTGGCCCGCAGGTCGAGCGCCGCGTCCGCGGTGAGCAGCACGGCCTCGAGCAGCGCGTCGATATTGGTGCCCTGCTTGGCGGAGATGTCGACGAACATGGTGTCGCCGCCGTACTCCTCGGCGACCAGGTTGTACTCGGTGAGCTGCTGCCGGATCTTCTCCGGGTTCGCGCCCTCCTTGTCGATCTTGTTCACCGCCACCACGATCGGCACGTCGGCCGCCTGGGCGTGGTTGATCGCCTCCACCGTCTGCGGCATGACGCCGTCGTCGGCCGCGACAACGAGGATCGCGATGTCGGTGGCCTTCGCGCCGCGGGCACGCATGGCGGTGAACGCCTCGTGGCCGGGGGTGTCGATGAAGGTGATCAGCCGGTCGGTGTCGTTCAGGTGCGTGAGCACCTGGTAGGCGCCGATGTGCTGGGTGATGCCGCCTGCCTCGCCCTCACGGACGTTGGCCTTGCGGACGGTGTCGAGCAGGCGGGTCTTGCCGTGGTCGACGTGGCCCATGACGGTGACCACCGGCGGCCGCTGCTCGAGGTCGCCCTCGTCGCCCTCGTCCTCGCCGTAGGTGAGGTCGAAGCTCTCCAGCAGCTCGCGGTCCTCGTCCTCCGGGCTGACCACCTGGACGACGTAGTTCATCTCGCCGCCGAGCAGCTCCAGCGTCTCGTCGTTCACCGACTGGGTCGCGGTGACCATCTCGCCGAGGTTGAACAGCGCCTGGACCAGGGCTGCCGGGTTCGCGTCGATCTTCTCCGCGAAGTCCGAGAGCGAGGCGCCGCGGGCGAGCCGGATGGTCTCGCCGTTGCCGCGCGGCAGCCGGACGCCGCCGACGGCGGGCGCCTGCATCGAATCGTATTCCTGGCGCTTCTGCCGCTTCGACTTGCGACCGCGCCGGGGCGCGCCGCCGGGACGGCCGAAGGCGCCTGCGGCGCCGCCGCGGCCACCGGGACCGCCCGGACGGCCACCGCCGCCACCGGGACGGCCGCGGAAACCGCCGCCACCCGCGGGAGCACCGGTACCGGCGGGAGCGCCGGTACCACCGCCGCCGCCGCGGTAGCCACCGCCACCGCCACCGCCACCGGGACGACCGCCGCCGCCGGGCGCACCGCCGGGACGACCGCCGCCGGGACGACCGGCACCGCCCGCACCGCCGGGACGCGCCGCACGCTGCGGCATCGCACCCGGGTTCGGGCGCGGCGGCATCGAGCCGGGGCTCGGCCGCGGGCCACCCGGACGGGGGCCACCGGGACCGGCCGCTGCGGCCGGACGCGGCGCGCCACCCGGAGCCGGACCCGGACGCGGCCCCGGACGGGGGCCACCGGGACCAGCGGCCGGACGCGGCGCGGGCCGCTCCCGATCGGGCGCGGAGGAGAAGGGGTTGTTACCGACGCGCGGCGGCTTCGGACCGGGCTTGGGGCCACCGGGACGGGGGCCACCGGCCTGCGGGCCGCCGGGGCGCTGCTGCGGCTGACCGGGGCGCTGCTGCTGTTGCGGCTGCTGCTGGCCGGGCCGCGCGCCACCGGGGGCGGGGCGCTGACCGGCAGGTGCGTTCTGCGCGGCCGGGGCGGCCGGGGCAGGCGGCGGGGTGGCCGGGCGAGCCGGGCCGGGCTTGACGGCCGGGCCGGGACGCGGGGCATCGGCCGCCGGACGCTGCGCGGGGGCGGCGCCGGTCTGCGGGGCGGGAGCGGCGGTGCCGTTGCTCTCCCGCTGGGCGGGCGCAGGGGCGCCGTTGCGCTCGGGGCCGCGATCGGACGGGGTACGGGGGCCGGGGCGGGGACCGCCACCGGGCTGTGGACGCGCGGCCGGCCTGGCCGCGGCATCGCCACCGGAGCGGACTCCGGAATCGCCACCGGGGCGCGCCCCGGACCTGGTGCCGTTCGACGACTTGCTCGAGAACGACTCACGCAGCCTGCGGGCGACGGGGGCTTCCACCGTCGACGACGCCGACTTCACGAACTCGCCCTGCTCCTTGAGCGTTGCGAGTAGTTGCTTACTGGTGACACCGAGTTCTTTGGCCAACTCGTGCACGCGGGCCTTGCCTGCCACTGCTCTCCTCTACTGAGAGGTCGAGCAGCTCCGCCGTTCCTGGGACGGCAGCCCGCACGACCTCGGATTATCTCCGATGGACGATCATCGTTGGTACTTCACGGTGTGCTCATGAGTGCTCGTGCCTGTTCTCGAGGTGATGCTCCAGGGCTGAGATATCCAGAAGTCCGGACACTCGTAGTGCTCTGCCGAACGCCCGGCGCTTGTGCGCCGCGCTCAGACAAGACGAAACGGGGTGCAGCCAGGCACCCCTTCCGGGAAGTCTGTGCCGCGGATCCGGGACGACCGTCGGGGCGCCGTCTCCGGCTTCCTCCGCTCGCACCACGATCCGCAACAGATCGGCGGCCGGCTCGCGTTTCCGGCATCCGATACAAGTCCGGACCGGCCCCGCGTGCTGAACCTTCTTCCATGATACCGCTGCCGGGGCCGGAAGATCGAACCGCTCCCCCCCGATCGATTCGGTCAACTCCGATTGGCCTCGCTGCGCACCCCGTCGCCGACCTCGGGAGCGGCATCGCTGCGGATGTCGATCCGCCAGCCGGTGAGCCGCGCGGCGAGCCTTGCGTTCTGCCCTTCCTTGCCGATGGCCAGCGACAACTGGTAGTCCGGCACCACCACGCGGGCCGCGCGGGCATCCGGATCGACCACTGTGACCGAAACCACCTTGGAGGGCGAGAGCGCGTTGCCGACGAAGGACGCCGGGTCGTCGGCGTAGTCGATGATGTCGATCTTCTCGCCGGCCAGCTCGCTCATGACGTTGCGCACCCGCTGCCCCATCGGCCCGATGCAGGCACCCTTGGCGTTCACCCCGGAGACCATGCTGCGCACCGCGATCTTGGAGCGGTGCCCGGCCTCGCGGGCCACCGCGACGATCTCCACCGAGCCGTCCGCGATCTCCGGAACCTCCAGCGCGAAGAGCCTGCGCACCAGGTTCGGGTGCGTGCGGGAGAGCGTGATCTGCGGGCCGCGCTGGCCGCGGGAGACCCCGACCACGTAGCACTTGACCCGGTCACCGTGCTCGTAGTGCTCGCCGGGCACCTGCTCGGCCGGCGGGATGAGCCCCTCGGTGCCGTTCACCTCGCTGCCGATCCGGACCACGATGGTGCCCCTGGCATTGGCCCTGGCGTCGCGCTGCACCACGCCGCCGACGATGTCGCCCTCGTGCATGGCGAACTCGCCGAAGGACTTCTCGTTCTCCGCGTCCCGCAGCCGCTGCAGCACCACCTGGCGGGCGGTGGTGGCCGCGATCCGGCCGAACCCCTCCGGGGTGTCGTCCCACTCGGAGAGGACGTTGCCGTCGGCGTCCACCTCGCGCGCCATCACCCGGACCACGCCGGTCTTCTGGTTGATGTCGATGTAGGCGTCGGGCTGGTGCCCTTCGGTGTGCCGGTAGGCGGTGAGCAGCGCCGACTCGATCGCGGCGATCACCGTCTCGATGGAGACGCCCTTGTCGGTGACGATGGCGCGCAGAGCTTCGATCTCGATGTTCATTCCACGATCCCTTCGGTCTGCGGCTCGGTGGTACTGCCGCTCTGCGGCTCGATGGCACTGCCGGACGATGTTTCGTCGCCGGGTAGCGGGGTCGCGCTCTCGGTGCGCGGGTCGGGGCGGCCGGGGACGACGCCGCCCGCCAGTTCCAGTTCGGCGGCGCCGGGGGCGTTGAACTCCACCTGCACCACCGCCTCGGCGATATCGGCGAGCGGCACGGTCACCCGGTGCGGGCTGCGCCTGCCGCCGAGCACGAGCGCGATCGAATCACCGGAGAGCGCGCCGATGCGCGCCTCGAAGCTGCCGCCGACCCCCGGCTCCGGATTCGGCGCGCCGGGACGCAGCGTGATCCGCGCCTTCCGGCCCCGCGCCCGGCGCCAGTGCCGCTCCGCGTCCAGCGGGCGCTCCACGCCGGGGGTGGTGACCTCGAGCAGGTAGGCGGCCTCGCCGAAGTCGCCCGCCTCGTCCAGCACCTCGGAGAGGTCGGTGCTCAGCTCCGCGACGGTGTCGAGGTCGGTGGCGGCGTCCCGGTCGACCACGATGGTGACCTTCGCCTGCCCGCTGCGGCCGCCCGCGATCGAGACCCCCTCCAGATCGAAACCTCGGCCCTCGACGAGGCCAGCGACGAGCTGGCTCACCCTCTCCTCGGTCGGCAACGACATGTGGGCGGCTCCTGGTTCAGTTGTACGGGGGTCGGAAGTTCCTGTGCCGAGGGTCTAGCGTAACGCGCTCGGAGAGTGTAGAACGCAATCCGCTGGTCGGCGACGTCCTCCCGGCGGCGAGCCGGAGCGAACTCCGGGCATCCGAGACGCGACGGAGCCGCCGCTCCCGGCGGGGCGGCGGCTCCGGTCGGGGCTGCGGTTAGAGCGCCGCTTCGATGGCGGCGGTGACCTCGGGGGCGTCCGGGGTGGTGCGCGGCCGGAAGCGGCCGACGACCTTGCCATCCCGGTCGACCAGGAACTTCTCGAAGTTCCACTGGATATCGCCCGCGGTGCCGTCGGCGTCGGCGGTCTCGGTGAGCGTCCGGTACAGCTCGTGCCGCTCGTCGCCGTTCACATCGGTCTTCTCCAGCAGCGGGAAGTCGACGCCGTAGGTGGTGGAGCAGAACTCCTGGATCTCCTCCGCGCTGCCCGGCTCCTGCCCCATGAACTGGTTGCTGGGGACGCCGATCACGGTGAAGCCGCGCGGGCCGTACTGCTTCTGCAGCTCGACCAGGGCGCTGTACTGCGGCGTCAGGCCGCACTTGCTGGCGACGTTCACCACGAGGGCGGCGCGGTCACCGACCACGTCAGCCAGGGTGGTCTGCTCGCCGGCCAGGGTGCGCACCGGTACGTCTCGGATGCTCATTCGTCTCGGACCTGCCGTTCTTCGTAGTGTCCCGCCCCGCAGCCACGCTACCGGACCCGCTGGAATCGGTTCCGCGCGGACAACTTCGGGGCCCGGGTTCCGATGCCTGCCCGGCCACCGCGGTCTGGCACGATGGGGCGCGTGCCGAACCGCCCTCCCGCGTCCCGACCCGTGGTCGATCGCCGTACCGCCCTGCGCGCAGGGGCCGGTGCCTGCGCGGGGCTGCTGCTGCTCGGCGCGGCCGCCGGCTGCGCGAGCGACCCGGTGCACGATCCGGACCAGCTGGCCGGGCAGGAGGAACGGGCCCGCGTCGACGCGGCCGCGGCCACCGCCATGGCGGCCACCGAACCCGCCCGCGCCCGCGCCCTCGCGACGGTGGCGGCCGAGCGCACCGCGCACGCGGACGCGCTGCGCGCCGAGATCGCCAGGGTGGTCGGCCACTACGGCGACGGCACCACCCCCGTGCACCGCACCCGCGCCGCGCTGCCCGCCGAGCCGACCATCGACCCGATCACCGGCGCGACCGGCGGCAGCGCCGCCCCGCCCACCGTGCAGCAGCTGCGCGACCGGCTCACCCGTTCCCGCCGTTCGGCGGCCGACCTGGCGCGCACCCAGACCGGGTACCGCGCCGGGCTGCTCGCCTCGATCAGCGCGGCCTGCGCCGCGCACGCGGAGGTACTGCTCGCATGACCCCGGACCAGGAGGCGCTGAGCACCGCGCTGGACGCCGAGTACGCCGCCGTCTACGCGTACGGGATCATCGCCGCGTACGCCGCGGACGAGCGCTACACCGTCTTCGCCGAGCACGCCGCCGCGCACCGCGCCCGCCGGGACGCCACCGTCGACGCGCTCGCCGCGAGCGGGCTCACCCCGCCCGCGCCGAGCGCCGCCTACACCGCCCCGTTCCCGGTCACCGACCCGGTGGCGGCGGCCCGGCTCGCGGTCGCCGTCGAGACCGACAGCGCGGTTGCCTGGCGTTCGGTGGTCGAGAAGGGGACCACGCCCGAGGTGCGAACCACCGGCGTGGAGGCGCTCACCGAGGCCACGCTCCGCTTGGCCGCCTGGCAGTCCATCCTCGGCGCCGAGCCGCCGACCGTGGCGTTTCCCGGGACGGTCTGAAGGGCCGTCGGCCCGCGAACTGGATGCCCCGGCCGCGAGCAGTGCCATCTTTTTCAGCGCGACGACCACCCCCGCGCGAACGGCGATCGTTGCGACCGCGCGCGACTTCCCGCGCCGAACGAGCGGCCCCGGGCACTCCCAGCGGCCGCTCGCGGCGCGACCGATCAGCCGCGGACCCGCGCGACGACCGCCGCCACGGCCTCGGCGGCCGGAATCTCTTCCGCTTCTCCGCTGAACCGGTCGCGCAGCTCCACGACGCCCTGCGCCCAGCCGCGGCCGATCACCAGTACCAGCGGCATGCCGAGCAGCTCGGCGTCCTTGAACTTGACGCCCGGCGAGGCGGTGCGATCGTCGAAGAGCACCGCGAGCCCGGCGGCATCCAGCCCGGCCACGACCTCCTCGGCCCCGTCCCGCGCGGCACCGTCCTTGTTGGCGATCACCACGTGCACGTCGTACGGCGCGACTTCCGCGGGCCAGCGCAGCCCCTTGTCGTCGTGCTGCTGCTCGGCGATCACCGCGACCATGCGCGAGACGCCGACCCCGTAGGAGCCCATGACCAGCCGCGTCGGCTTGCCGTTCTCGCCGAGCACGTCCACCTCGAACGCGTCGGTGTACTTGTAGCCGAGCTGGAAGATGTGCCCGATCTCGATGCCGCGCGCCGTGACCAGCGTGCCGTTCCCGTCCGGCGCGGGATCGCCATCGCGCACCTCGGCGGCTTCGATGGTGCCGTCCGGCGTGAAGTCGCGACCGGCCACCAGCCCGACCACGTGCTTGCCCGGCGCGTCCGCACCCGTGATCCACGCGGTGCCGGTGCCGACCCGCGGGTCGACCAGGTACCGAATCCCGTTGCGCTGCAACCCACGCGGCCCGATGTAGCCCTTGACCAGGAAGGGATTGGCGGCGAAGCCGGCCTCGTCGAGCAGCTCGAACTCCGCAGGCTCCAGCGCCGCACCGAGCCGCTTGCCGTCCACCTCGCGGTCACCGGGGATGCCGATGCCGACGATCTCGGTCTTGCCGTCCGGGTGCCGCAGCTTCACCATGACGTTCTTGAGCGTGTCGGCGGCGGTGACCGCGCCGATCCCGGCGCCGTTCGCCCACTCCACCAGTGCGGCGATGGTCGGGGTATCCGGGGTGTCGTGCTCGACGGCTTCCGGCAGCCCCTCGATCGGCAGCGGCGCCGGCGCGGGCGTCACCACGGCCTCGACATTCGCCGCGTACCCGGACTCCGAGCGCACGTAGGTGTCCTCACCGACCTCGCTCTCGGCCAGGAACTCCTCCGACGCGCTACCGCCCATGGCTCCCGAGGTGGCCGCCACGATGGCGTACCGCACCCCGAGCCGCTCGAAGATCCGCTGGTACGCCTCGCGGTGCGCGGCGTAGCTGGCCTTCAACCCGGCCTCGTCCAGATCGAAGGAGTACGAGTCCTTCATGATGAACTCGCGCCCGCGCAGGATGCCCGCCCGCGGCCGCTCCTCGTCCCGGTACTTGGTCTGAATCTGGTACAGCGTGACCGGCAGGTCCTTGTACGAGTTGTACTCACCCTTCACCGTGAGCGCGAAGAGCTCCTCGTGGGTGGGGCCGAGCAGGTAGTCGGCGCCCTTGCGGTCGCGCAGCCGGAACAGCGCGTCGCCGTACTCGGTCCAGCGCTTGGTCGCCTCGTAGGGCTCGCGCGGCAGCAGCGCGGGCAGCGAGATCTCCTGCGCGCCGATGGCGTTCATCTCTTCCCGCACCACGTCCTCGACCCGGCGCAGCACCCGCAGCCCGAGCGGTAGCCACGAGTACACGCCCGGTGCGATCCGGCGGACGTAGCCCGCGCGCACGAGCAGTTTGTGGCTGGGCACCTCGGCATCGGCCGGGTCGTCGCGCAGGGTACGCAGGAAGAGGCGGGAGAGGCGGGTGATCACGGTTGCACAGGGTAGTCCGTGCTGGTCCGGCGCTGACCGGGGGTGTCAGACCAGTCCGCCGTTGGCCCTGATCGTCTGACCGTTCACCCAGTGCCCCGCCGGGCTCGCCAGGAAGGCGACGACGTTCGCGATGTCCGCCGGGGTGCCGAGCCGCTCCAGCGGCGGAGTCTTCGCCAGGGTCGCGATCTGCTCGTCGGACTTGCCGTCCAGGAAGAGGTCGGTCGCGGTGGGGCCGGGGGCGACGGTGTTCGCGGTGATGTCGCGGCCGCGCAGCTCCCTCGCCAGGATCAGCGTCATCGCCTCGACCGCGCCCTTGGATGCCGCGTACCCGCCGTAGGTCGGGAACTGGGCGCCGACCACGGAGGTGGAGAAGCCGATGAAGGCACCTTCGTTCCGGAGTCTGCGTGCGGCCTGCTTGGCGACCACGAAGGTGCCGCGGATATTGGTGCGGTGCATGGCGTCGAGTTCGTTCAGGTCGAGATCGGCGATGGTGGAGAGCATCATCCGCCCCGCCGCGTTGACCACCACGTCGATCCCGCCGAACTCCCGCTCCGCGCGGTCGAACAGCGCGGCGACGGCGATCTCGTCGGCGACATCGGCGCGCACCGCGATCGCCTTTCCTCCATTGCCGGTGATGGCCGCGACCGTCTCGTCCGCGGCGGCGGTATTGCCCGCGTAGTTCACGACGACCGCGAACCCGTCGGCGGCGAGCCGCTCGGCGACCGCCCGCCCGATCCCCCGCGATCCCCCGGTGACGATGGCTACCCGTGTCTCGTTCATGACTCCACCCTGCGCCGCGCCGCGCGCCGGTACCAGGGGATGCCACCCCCTGGGTCGCCGGGCGCCCGCCCCGCAAACTGGAGCCATGCGATCCGCGAAGTACACCGAACTCGGCGCGTTCCTCCGCTCCCGGCGCGAGCGCATCCGCCCGGAGCAGGTCGGGTTGGTCGCGGGTCCGCGGCGCCGGGTTTCCGGCCTGCGCCGGGACGAGGTGGCCCAGCTTGCCGGCGCCTCGGTCGACTACTACGTCGAACTGGAGCGCGGCGCCGGTTCACAGCCCTCCGAACAGATGCTCGCCGCGCTGGCCCGCGCACTCCGGCTGACCAGGGACGAGCGCGACCACCTCTACCACCTGGCCGAACGGCCGATACCGCGCACCGCCGACCCGCACCTGCACCCCGGCATGCTCGACCTGCTCACCCGGCTCACCGGAACCCCCGCCCAGGTGATCACCGACCTGCACGTCCCGCTGGTGCAGAACCCGCTCGCGGTCGCGCTGCTCGGCGACCAGTCCGGGCTGCGCGGCCCAGAGGCGAGCTTCGTCTACCGCTGGTTCACCGACCCGGACGCGCGCCGGATCTACCCCGAGCAAGACCACCCGGTGCACGCCAGGGCGTTCGTCGCCGACTTCCGCGCCGCCGCCGCCCGCAGGGACGCGGGCGACAGCGAGGCGCGCACCCTGATCGACGACCTGCTGGCCCGCTCGCCGGAGTTCGCCGCGCTCTGGGCCGAGCACGACGTCGCGGTCCGGCGCGACGACCGGAAGCGAATCCTGCACCCGTCGCTGGGGCTGCTGGAGGTGAACTGCCTGAACCTGTTCAGCGAGGACGGCAGGCAGCGGCTGCTCTGGTTCACCCCCGCGCTCGGCACCGAAAGCGCGGACCGGCTGGCGCTGCTCGCGGTGGTCGGCAGCGAGGACTTTCCCGGCTGAACTACCGTTGTCGCTCGTGCTGGTGCTGCTGCCCCCCTCCGAAACCAAGTCCGACGGCGGGCGCGGCGGCCCGCTCGACCTCGGCTCGCTCTCGCTGCCCGCGCTGACCCCGGTCCGGGCGCAGCTGCTCGATGCGGTGGAGAAGCTGGCCGCCGACCCAGCGACGGCCGCCGCCGTACTCGGGCTCGGCAAATCGGCGGAGGCGGAGATCGCCCGCAACGCCGCCGTCCGCACCTCCCCCACCCGCCCCGCGCTGGAGCGCTACACCGGCGTCCTCTACGACGCACTCGACGCGCGCTCCTTCACCCGCGCGCAGAAGGCGAAGGCGCTGCACCGGCTCGCCGTCGGCTCCGCGCTCTTCGGCGTGGTCCGCGCGGGCGACCCGATCCCCGCCTACCGCCTCTCCGGCGGCACCCGCCTCCCCGGGCTGCCCACCCTGCCCGCGCTCTGGAAGAACGCGCTCACCCCCGCGCTGCTCGCCGAGGCGGCGGGTGGGTTGGTGATCGACCTGCGCTCCGGCAGCTACCAGGCGCTCGGGCCGGTGCCAGGCGCCGTCACCGCCACCGTGCTCACCGGGCAGCCGGACGGGAGCCGAACCGTGGTGAGCCACTTCAACAAACACCACAAGGGGCTGCTCGCCCGCGCCCTCGTACTCACCCGCGCGGACCCGTCGGACGTGCGCGGGGTGGGCCGGATCGCCGCCGGTGCCGGGCTCCGGGTCGAGATCGCCTCCCCCACCGAACTCCTCGTCCTCACCTGAAAAACAATTCGCGCGAACACCGGGCACTCCCGTAGCGTCGTTCCCGCACCGGGGGGCGAAAGACGGTGTGAGGCAACGATTCGGGGAGGTGGACCATGACGAAGCTCAATCAGATCATCGCCGTCGAGAAGGGCGTGAAGAGCGGTTCGGCGCGCGAGCTGGCCGAGGCGAGGGCGCTGCTGCAGAAGCAGGCGCTGCTCGCGGGCATCGCCCGCACGTACCAGCCCAAGGACGAGGAGGGCGAGCAGCTTCCGGCCGAGTCCACCCGCGTGCAGGTCACCTCCGAGGAGGTGCTGCGGCGCACCGCGGCCACGCTCACCCGGCTCTTCGACGTCACCGCGACCAAAGACTGGGCGAACACCACGGCCACCGCCGACGTCACCGTCGACGGCGAGGTGCTGCTCCCGCAGGTGCCGGTCTCGTACCTGCTCTTCCTGGAGAAGCAGCTGGCCGAGCTGCACCAGTTCGTGAAGTCGCTGCCGGTGCTGGACGCCGCCGAGTCCTGGTCCTTCGACGACTCCACCGACACCTGGCGCACCGACGCCGTGCGCACCATCCGCACGCGGAAGGTGCCGCGCAACCACGTCAAGGCGGAGGCGACGGAGAAGCACCCGGCGCAGGTCGAGGTGTACTACGAGGACATCGCGGTCGGCTACTGGACCACGGTGAAGTTCTCCGGCGCGCTGCCCGCGCGGCGGGTGAACGAGCTGGTGCAGCGGGTCGAGACGCTGCGCGAGGCGGTGCAGTTCGCCCGCGAGGAGGCCAACGGCGCCGAGGTGGCCGACCGCCGCACCGGCGACGCCGTCTTCCGCTACCTGTTCCGCTGACCCCACGAACTCCCCCGCCGCGAGCCGGGGGATGCGCTCCCTGAGCGCAAAAACTCACGCTGATCGATCAGCCTGACTCTCAAGTTCAGACTCTCGCTCCAGCACGAGTATTCGTCGCCCTTGTTCCGGCCTCGCGGCCCGGACGCACGGCGGCGGGGTGCCGGTTCGAATCCGGTCCTCGGTGTCTTCCTACCGAGGTGGTCCAACGGAAGGGCACGTCGCAGTCACCATGATCCGGCCGCGGAGGTCGGCGCAGGCACGGGGCGACTCATTTCCGGGGCCCGGGAGCAGGCCAAGCTCCCGGGTCCCTCTCGTCTATTACGCCGAGACCTCGTCCATGAGCATGCGGAGTGTCAGCGAGTGCTTCTCGGGAGGTAGCGCGTCGAGTGCGGCGCGGGCATAGGCGATGCCGCCCTCCCGGTCTCCCGTCCGGCGCGGGAATGTCTTCGCGTACAGCGTCGTCAGTCGCGAGGCATGAGCCCACATCCGGGGTGTGGCACCCGAGTCCTGGTGGACATCGAACTGCCGCTCGGCGGAGAGTCGCGACGCCGAACGACCGGTCGAGGAGCGGGCCACCGATGGGTCAGGGTGCGACGCCGAGATCGGCGGCGATCTGCCGCCTTCCGGAGTACCGCTCACCCAAGCTGGGCTTCCTTCTCCGCATGCTGCGCCTCGGCCAACTGCGCGGGCGTGTACCGAAGCGTCAACGCGACCGCGCCGATGAGCAGCGCCAACAGCGCGCAGCAGAAGAGGACGAGGGTGTAGCCGTTGCCGAGCGCCTCGACCTCGAGCTCGGTCATGTCGGTGGCGGGGACACCGACCACCCCACCGACGGCGAGGGTGCGGGAGGCGGCGATGGGGGTGAAGAGGCCGATGGCGATGGGGGTGGCGAGGTTCATGAACATCTGGCCGACGGCGGCGAGCGGGCCGATGTCGGCGGCGGGGACGCCGACCAGGACGCAGATCGGGGCCAGCACCATGGCGACGCCGACGCCGAAGCCGATCACCACGAGCAGGGGCAGCAGGATGGTGAAGTAGTCGACGTCGCCCTTCAGGGTGGAGGCGAAGGCCAGGCCGCAGGCGAGGACGGCGCTGGCGACCAGGAGCAGCCAGCGCGGGGCGACCAGGAGCGCGAGCTTGGAGGCCAGCGCGCCGCCGATGCCGATGCCGACGGTGAACGGGATGGCGGCGAGCCCGGCGGTGAGCGGGCTGTAACCGAGCACGTTCTGCAGGAACTGGGCGACGAAGAACGTCATCGCGCCGAGCATGCCGCCGGCCAGGAAGATGAGCAGGAAGGTGGCGATCCGGTCGCGCCGGTCGAAGAGCGACCAGGGCAGCAGGGGGGAATCGACGCGGCGTTCCAGCAGGACGAAGACGATCAGCAGCAGCAGGCCGCCGACGAGCGCACCGATGATGTACGGGCTGTCCCAGCCGAGCTGCGGCCCCTCGGTGGCGCCGAAGACGATGGCGGCGCAGGCGGTGGTGCCGAGCAGCGCGCCGCGCACGTCGAGGGTGGTGCGCTGGTGCGCGGTGTCGGAGAGGGTGGCGACCGCGCCCGCGATGATGAGCGCGCCGATCGGCACGTTGATCAGGAAGATCCAGCGCCAGGAGACCTCGGTGAGCGCGCCGCCGACCACCAGGCCGCCGACCGAGCCGACCCCGACCATCGAGCCGAGGATCGCGACCGCCTGATTGCGCGCCTTACCGGGGGCGAAAGTGGTGGCGACCAGGGCGAACGCGGTCGGCGCCGCGATCGCGGCGCCGGCGCCCTGGAGAGCGCGCGCGGCGAGCAGCATCCACTCGGCCTGGGCGAGGCCGCAGAGCAGCGAGGCGAAGGTGAAGACCGCCACGCCGCTGATCAGCATGCGCTTGCGGCCGAAAGAGTCACCAAGGCGGCCGCCGAGCAGCATCAACCCGGCGAAGGTGAGGCCGTAGGAGGTGACGGTCCAGGCGCTGCCCGCGCTGGAGAGCCCCATCTCCTCCTGCAGCCGGGGTAGCGCGAAGATCACGACGGTGCCGTCGAGCACCACCATGAGCTGCAGCCCGCTCAGTACCAGGATGGCGAGCCCGAAGGCGCGCCCGGTCACCGGGTAGTGCGGGGTCACCGCGGGGTCTCTGAGCACCCGGCCACTGTAAATCATGCGTCACAGACACCTATCCGGGCGGATGGCCGGGGACGCCGGGCGGCGACCTGCGGATTCCGGGCCGCGCACCAGTTACGCAGGGGCCGAGCCGAACCCGGCCGTCGGGCCGATGACGACAATCGCCGGGGGCCGGATGCCCTCGGCCTTGACCCGCTCGGCCACGGTGCCGAGGTCGGCGCGGAGCACCCGCTGGGTGCGCAGCGTGCCCTCCTGGATCACCGCGGCGGGGGTGTCGGCGGCGCGCCCGCCGTCGAGCAGCGCGGCGGCGAAGCGGTCGAGCCGCTCGACCGCCATCATGAGCACGAGCGTGCCGCGCAGCGTGGCCAGGGCGGGCCAGTCGACGAGGGAGTCCGGGTGGTCCGGTGCCAGGTGGCCGCTGACCACGACGAACTCGTGGGTGACGCCACGGTGCGTCACCGGGATGCCTGCCGCTGCGGGCACCGAGATGGGGCTGGTGATGCCGGGGACGACGGTCACCGCGACCCCGGCCTCGACGCACGCCTCCAGCTCCTCGTAGCCGCGGCCGAAGACGTACGGGTCGCCGCCCTTGAGCCGGACCACGAACTTGCCCGCCCTCGCGCCCTCGACGAGGGTCCGGTTGATCTCCTCCTGCGCCATGGCCCGGCCGTACGGGATCTTGGCGGCGTCGATCACCTCGACCTCGGGGCCGAGCTCGGCGAGCAGCTCCGGCGGGGCCAGCCGGTCGGCGACCACCAGGTCGGCCCTGGCGAGCAGCCTGCGGCCGCGCACGGTGATCAGATCGGGGTCGCCGGGCCCGCCGCCGACCAGCGCGACGCCGGGAACCACCGGGTCGGAGTCGTCGGTGACGACCCCGGACTGCAGCGCCTCGAGCAGCGCGCTGCGCACCGCGGCCGAGCGCCGGTGCGCGCCGCCTGCCAGCACGCCGAGGCTGAGCCCGTCGTAGCGCGCGGTGGCGGGGGTGACTGCGGTGCCGAGCCGCGCGACATCCGCGCGCACGCAGAAGATCCGGCGCGCGGTGGCCTCGGCCACGATGGCGGCGTTGGTCTCCGGCTCGTCGGTGCAGGCGATGGCGTACCAGGCGCCGTCCAGGTCGCCGTCGGCGTAGTCGCGCAGTTCCAGGGTGAGCTGCCCGGCGCCCGCCATCCCCTCGACGGCCGGGGTGACCGCGCGGCTGACGACGTGCACCTCGGCGCCGGAGGCGATGAGCAGCCCCAGCCTGCGCTGGGCAACCGAACCGCCGCCGACCACGACGACGCGCCTGCCGTTCAGATCGAGACCGACGAGATAGTTGGGATCGCCGGCATCGGGAGGAGTATCGGACACGGGGAATCAGCCTACGGAGCGCCGCGGAACCGACCGGTGGGCACCCCGGCGCCGACCGTCCCTATCGTTCCGCGCACCGGATAAGTTACGCGAAATTCGGATATCACTGTCGGACTTATGTCCTGATCAGTCCGGCTTCGTGTGATCTCCGGTTCATTCCGGTCACGAGCGCGACAGAGTGCCGTGCAGTGCCCGGTTCTCCGATAGTCTCGCCGGTATGGCTGCTGGTAACCGGCGCTCGACGCGAGCGGACGACCCACCGGAGAACCGGCCGGTGCGGCGCAGGCCCGCGGATCGCCGGGCGCAGATCGCGAACGTCTCCGCGGAGGCGTTCGGCGCGCACGGCTACCACGGTGTGAGCATGGAGGAGATCGCGACCCGGCTCGACATCACCTCCACCGCGCTGTACCGGCACTACCCGAGCAAGTACGCGCTGTTCCGGCAGGAGGCGCTGCGGCTCAGCGGGATCAGCGCGGAGGCGGTGCGGCTGCCGCCGGAGTCGGTCGAGTGGGACGCGGAGCAGCGCTGCGCGCACGTCGTCGAGGCGCTGCTCGCGGTCTGCATCACCAACCGGCGGCGCGGCGCGCTGCTCCGCTGGCAGCACCGCTACCTCGAAGAAGAGGACCGGCGCACGCTGGTCGCCCAGATGGCGGCGACCGATGCCGCGATCCGCGAGCGGATCGCGGAGCTGCGGCCGGGGCTGCCGAGCGCGGAGCGCGCGGTGCTCACCGCCGCGGTGATGAGCGTGATCGGCAGCATCTCCGACCACCGGGTCGCGGTGCCGACCCGGCCGCTCACCGCGCTGCTGGCCGGGGCCTGCCGGGATATCGCCGGTTGCACGCTGCCCGCCGGGACCCGCGCCGAGGAGCGCACGCCGCCACCGGCCGCGGCGACCTTCACCCACGAGGTGGTGCTGCAGAAGGCGGTGGAGCTCTTCCACGTGCGCGGCTACCCGGGGGTGAGCGTCGAGGACATCGCGGCGGCCGCCGGGCTGCCTGCCTCCTCGGCGGTGTACCGCTTCTACCGGAGCAAGGGCGACCTGCTCGCCGCCGCCTTCCGGCGCGCGGCGGACCGGGTGTCGGCGGTGATCGGGCCGGCCATCGCGGGCACCGACGGGCCGGGGGCCGCGCTCACCCGGCTGATCGAGCTGTACGTGGACGGGTCGTTCGCCGAGCGCGAGCTGACCTTCGTCTACTACGCCGAGATCGGCAACGTGCCCGCGGCCGACCGGACCACGCTGCGCAATATCCAGCGGCTCAATGTCGAGGAGTGGGCCAAGCTGGTGACGGCGGTGCGCTCCGGGTTGAGCGCGGCGCAGGCGCGGGTGCTGGTGCACGCGGCGTTGGCGCTGGTGGTCGATCTCGGGCAGTGGATGGGGCCGGAGCACCCGGAGTGCACCAGGGCACGGGTGGTGCACCTGATGCGGGTGATCCTGCTCGGCAGCGAGGACTAGGGCTGGTTCGGCGCCAGCGGTGAGTTGACGTTGTTCACCAGCCAGCGGCCGTCGATCTTCTGCAAGCGCATGACCATGGAGAGCTGGCCGGGGGCCGGTTTGCCCTGGGTGCCGAGGGAGGTGATGGTCTGGCCGATCACCACGATGGCCTCGGCCGAGGTCTCGTCGGCGCTCTTGATGGCGCACTGTACGTCGTCGGCCTTGGAGA
This sequence comes from Nocardia sp. NPDC057227, assembly GCF_042669725.1. Lineage (NCBI taxonomy): Bacteria > Bacillati > Actinomycetota > Actinomycetes > Mycobacteriales > Nocardiaceae > Nocardia > Nocardia sp. NPDC057227. The sequence goes on from NZ_JBHUXA010000003.1 coordinate 36,791, forward strand.
TCACCTCGCCCTTGGCGAGGACGTCGCGGAGTTCCTTGCTGGTGTCGGCGAACTGCTGCTTCCAGTCGCCGGTGGCGCCGTCCAGGACGCCCTGGAAGTAGGCGTCCAGGTTCTTGGCGTCGTACTCGGCCAGTACCGGGGCGTAGGTGCAGGCGGCTTCCTGGGCCTCGGCTCTGGCGTCCTCCAGGGCGTCGAGGTTGTTGTTCTGCACGAACAGGGTGATCGATGTCGCGATGGCGGCGATCAGGAGTGCCGCGGTCGCCGCGAGGGCGATCACCGGGCGGGTGAGTTTGCGCCCGGACTCCGGTTTCACGGTCGCGGACGACTCGCCTTCGGCCTCGGCAGTGGAGGATTTGGCGCGCGTCGCGTCACCCCCGGCGGCTGCGCCTGCCGTCGGCGACGCGACGGCGCGCGAGGTCTCCGCGGCGGCCGATTCGGAAGCGGCCGACTGCTGTGCGGCAGCGGACTTCTCGGGAGCCGACTCGGCGGCGGTCACCGGCTTCACGTCGGCGGCGGCAGCCGATTTCGGCTCGGCGGCAGCCGAGTCCGCGCCTTCGGCGGGAACTTCGTCCTTGTCGGTCGGATCGCTCATGAGCGGGAGAGTCCTATCTGCCGGGAATGGGTCGGGAGAGTTCGTCGCCGGTGACGCCGGGCGGCGGCCCGGAGCCGTTGTCCGGGACGTTGGGGCGCGGTGCGTTGGCCGACCCGCGCACCTGCAGCGCGGGGTTGCTGGTGACACAGTAGTTGTAGAGCCGCACCCTGGTGTCGGTGGCGGTCAGCGTCGGCACCACGGGGATGGTGTCGTAGTCGCAGGTGGGGCGCGGCCACAGGTCGACGAGGGTGTGGAAGGCGCCGTCGTGCGCCGGGATGCCAAGCGCCTCACTGCCTTCGCGGAGCGCGGGGAAGAGCGCGGCGATGGCGGGGGCGCGCAGTTTGGCCGCCCTGGTGATGGCGACGAAGTTGGTCACCAGGTTGGTGATCGGGTCCTGCGTCTCCTCGATGAACCCGCCGAGCGTGGCGAGCTGCCCCGGCGCCAGGTCGAGGAAGTCCCGCACCTCGGCGTCGGCGGCGGTGAGCTGGCGGAAGAGCGCGCCCGCGCCGGTGGTGAGGGTGGTGAGGTCGGGCTGGGCGAGCGAGGTGGTGTCGGCGATCACCGCGAGGTTGCGGATGAGCTGCTGGGTCTGCGGCAGCATGCCGTCCAGCCCGGCCAGCGCCTGGCTGATCCCGGAGACCATGTTGCGCAGCCGGTCCGGGCCGCCGCGCAGCGCCCGGTCCAGCTCGTCCACGATCACGGTGAGCCGCTCCGGGTTCAGGCTGCCGATCAGCCCGCTCAGGTTCAGCAGCAGCGACTGCACCGGCACCGGGGTGTCGGTGCGGGAGACATCGATCAGCGAGCCGTCGCCCAGGTACGGGCCGCCCTCGGTGTCCGGGCGGAAGTCCAGATACTGCTCGCCCGCGGCGGAGAGCCGCCCGACCGCGACCGTGCCACCCACCGGAATCCGCACATCGGACTTGATCTCGGCCACCGCGGCGACCCCGGGCCCGGAGACCCGCACCTCGGTGACCTTGCCGATCCGGCTGCCCCGGAAGGTGACGTCGTTGTTCGCCGCCAGCCCGCCGGAGTCGCGCAGCTGCACGGTGACCGCGTAGGTGCGGGCGGGCAGCAGGTCTAGCCGCATGACGGCCACCGCCAGGTAGCCGCTGCCGAAGATCAATACGAGGACCAGCCCGAGGTTGGCGATCGCGATCCGGTTGCGTACCAGCCAGTTCCACAGCGGGATGTTCATCGCGGGCCCTCCTGCGGCGCGGGCAGGCCGTTCAGCCTGCCCATGACCTTCTCCAGCACCTGGGTGAGGCTGCCGATGAAGGCGGGGATGTCGGTGCCGTCCGGCAGGCGGCTGCCGGTGGGGTCGGTGAGCGCGCCGACGCTGAGGTAGGAGACGGTGGCGGCGACCGCGAGCGTCGGCCCCTCGATCGAGGTCATCAGCGACGGGTAGATGGTGTGCAGCCCCTCCAGCATCTGGTTCAGCTCGTCGCCGGTCTGGGTGAAGCCGGTCATGAGCCGCTGGATGCTGTCGAAGAGGCTGACGAAGTCCTGCCCGCTGGTCTGCGAGAAGTCGCCGAGCGCGGCCATGGTGACCGCGACCTTGTCGATCAGCCCGGTGATCTCCCTGTTGTTCTCGGCGACCAGGCCGAGCAGGTCGGGGAAGGTGTCCGCGGCCGCGCCGAGCTCGGCCTTGCGCGCGGCCAGCTCACCGGTGAGCGCGTTGACGCCGTTGAGCAGCCCGTCGATGTCGGCGGTGCGGGCGTTGAGCGCCGCGATCACCGCGGTCATCTCGGTGATCAGGTGCGCCAGCTGCGGCGCGCGCCCGCCGAACATGGAGTTCATCTGCGCCGTGATCTCCGCGGCCTGGTTCAGCCCGCCGCCGTTGAGCAGCATGGCGACCGAGAGCATCAGCTCCTCCACCGAGGCGCCTGCCGCGGTGCGCTCCACCGGGATGACGTCGCCCGGCTCGAGCAGGCCGGAGCCCGCGCTCGCCGCGGGCAGCGTCATGGCGACGTAGACGTCGCCGAGCGGGGTGCCCTGGCGCAGCTCCGCGGTGGTGCCCGCGGGGAGCTTGATGTCCTCGCGGATCTCCATCGTCACCTCGGCGACGAAGTTCGTGGTCTGGATGGCGCTGACCACGCCGATGTCGGTGCCGCCGATGCGCACGTGCGCGCGGTTCGGCAGGTTCAGCGCGTCCCGGAAGGCGGCGCGGATGGTGTAGCCGGGGCCGCCGATGCCTGGCTCCGGCATGGGGACGTCGTCCACCGTGACGGCGCAGCCGGTGAGCGCGAAGCTCAGCGCGGTGGCGCAGGCCGCGGCGCGGAGCAGGGCCCGCCTCATTTCGTGAGTCCGAGCAGCGCGGCGGTGAGCCCGAAGTCGGGCCCCATGTCCTGGAGTTTGCCGGTGCGGCAGCCGTCGAGCCGCGCCTGGATGCGCTCGCAGAAGAGGCTGAGCTGCTCGCTGTCCAGCGCCGCCTTGTCCAGCAGGCCGTGCAGTCGCAGCGCCCGGTGCTCCCGGCTCACCGAGTTGGAGATGTTCTGGAAGACCAGCGGCCCCACGTCGACGATCTCGGTCAGGCCGCGGGCGTTGGCCCGCATCTGGGCGGCGATCTCGACGAAGCGGGTGATCGCCCCGGCCAGCTGGTCCCGGTTGTCGCCGACCACCGTCGCGGTGTTGGTGACGAAGTCGTTCAGCTGGGTGAGCACCGCCTGCAACCCGGGCGCCTGATCGCCGAGCAGTGCGACCAGCTCGGTGAGCCTGCCACTGAAATCCCTTACGGTGGAATCGTTCTCGGCGATCACCTGGGTGATCTCCTGCAGCTTGGCGATGGTGGTGGCGATCTGGTCCTTGTTCGCCAGCGTCACCTCGAAAGCCGAGCTGAGCGCGTCCAGGGTCTCGGCGAGCCGGTCGCCGTTGCCCTCGAGCAGCGGGAAGAGCACCCGGCTCGCGAGCGGCCCCTCCTCGCTGTCGCCCTTGAGCGCCGCGCCGAGCTGGTCGAAGTTCTCCAGGATGCGGTCCAGCTCCACCGGGACCCTGGTGCGGGCGATCGGGATGTGGTCGCCGTCGGCGAGGGTCGGGCCGTCCCCGCCGTACGCGGGGGCCAGCTCGACGTGCCGGTTGGTGATCAGCTGCGGCGAGATGAGCGCGGCCATGGCGTCGGCGGGCACCCGCACCCCGGCGTCGAGCGACATGGTGACCTCGACGTAGGAGCCGCGCGGGGTGACGGTGTCGACCTGCCCGACCGGGACGCCGAGCACGGCGACCTCGTTGCCCGCGTACAGCCCGGCGACGCTCTCGAAGTCGGCGCTGACCTTGATCCGTTCGCCGAGGTACTGCCCGGGCAGCCGGCTCACGGTGTCCGGCAGCAGCGAGCAGCCCGCCGCGGTGAGGGCGGCGACCGCGAGCGCGGCGATCCTGGCGAAGCGCGTGTGCGCGGTGTTCTTCATCAGTTGCACCCCGGTGCGAGCTGGGCGGAGCAGAGCCAGTTGTCCGGCAGCAGCCACGGCGCCCAGACGTCGCCGTAGGGGCCGTTGCCGAGCACATTGTTGAACTGGCGCAACCCCACCGGCATGATCTCGTAGAGCCGGTCCAGGTTGTCCCGGTTCTTCTCCAGCCCCTCGGTCATCGTGTTCAGGTTCTCGATCAGCGGACCGAACTGGCCGTTGTTCTGCACACCCATCTCCTGCAGCAGCGCGGAGAGCGCCGCCACGTTGTCGAGTAGTTTCCGCAGCAGGTCCTGCCGCAGTGCCACCGCGTTGCCGATGGCCTCACCGCGGGTGAGCAGCACCAGCACGCTGTTGCGGTTGTCCGCCACCAGCTGCGAGACCTGGTCCATGCTCTTGAGCAGGGTGTCGACCTCGTCGCGGCGGTTGTTCACGACCCTCGCCAGCGAGCCGATGCTGTCCAGCGCGGCCACGGTGAGCTGCGGCGACTCCCCCATCTGCCGCGTGAGCAGGTCGAGCGCCTCGCGCAGCTTGCCCGGGTCGATCCGCTCGATCCGCTCGAAGGAGGCGGTGTAGCGGGAGTCCTGGATCACCTTGGCCAGGTTGTACGGGACGGCGGTGTTGCTCAGCGGGATCCGGTCGCCGGGCAGCCCCTTCCCGTCGCCGGGGATCAGGTCGATGTGCAGCCTGCCGAGGATGGTGGACATCTCGATCGCCGCCTTCGCGTCCGCGCCGAGCTCGATGTCGCGGCGGATGCGGAGCACCGCCACCACCTTCTGCCCCTCCAGCTCGACCTTCTGCACCTCGCCGACCTCGATGCCGGAGATGTCCACGGTCGCGCCCGGCCGCAACCCGGCGGCCTGGGCGAACTCCGCCTCGACGGTCTTGCTGCCCAGCTGGGCCCGGGAGATCACGCTGGAGCCGACCAGCAGCAGCACCACCGCCGCGGCCGCGGCGAAGCCGAGCCAGAGGAAGCGGTTGTCCCGATAACGCGGCAGCCTCATCGGCAGACCTCCGATTGTGATTCGCCGCCGACCTGCGAGACCAGCCCCGGCGGGAGCAGGACGCCCCAGAGCGAGACGTCGAGCCGGCAGATGTAGGCGTTGCCGTAGGCGCCGTAGCCGGAGAAGCGCGCGAGGCCGTTCAGGAAGTCGGGCAGCTCGACCGCGGCCCGGTCCAGCGAGGCGCCGTTGAGCAGCAGCAGCGCGACGCCGGTGGTGGCGGTGTCCTGGGCGCGGGCCAGATCCGGCTGCACCAGGCCGACCAGGTTCACCAGCGAGTCGGTGGAGCGGGCGACCGTCTCGACCGAGCTCTTCAGGTTCTCGCCCTGGGCGTAGAGCGCGTCCATCAGCGCCCTGGCCTGGGTGATCAGCGTCTCCAGCTCGTCGGTGCGGTTGGCGAGGCCCGCCATCACGCTGCTCAGGTTGGAGATCACCGCGGCCAGCAGCTCGTCGCGCTCGCCGAAGGTGCTCGCCAGCTCGGCGGCCTGGGTGACCAGCGCGCTCAGCGAGACGCCGTCGCCCTGCAGCGCCTGGATCAGCGTCTCCGAGAGCGAGTTCACCTGGTCCGGTTGCAGCACCCCGAAGAGCGGCTCGAAGCCGGAGAGCAGCGCCGAGACGTCGAACGACGGCTCGGTGTGCTCGACCGGGATGACGCCGCCCGGCTTCAGCTGGTTGCCCGCCTGCTCGCCCGGCATCAGCGCGATGTAGCGCTGGCCGATCAGGTTCTGGTAGCGGACCAGCGCCTTCGTGGTGGTGGTGAGGTGCTGGCGGTCCTGGATGCTGAAGTCGATCTCGGCGTGGTAGCCGTCGACGAAGTCGATGTCGTCGACCCGGCCGACCCGCACACCCGCCACCCGCACGTCGTCGCCGACCCGGACGCCGAGCACGTCGGTGAAGACCGCCGAGTAGCCGTCGGTGTCGCCGGAGACCGAGCGCTGCAGGGTCGACCAGATGGTGTAGGTGAGCACGGTGGCGAGCACCGCGAACAGGCTGAACGTGACAAGTGCCCTGGCGGATTTCACGCCGCACCTCCGTCGTGGATCTCCAGGGAGCCGCCCGCGAGCAGCGGGGTCAGCAGGAGCAGTTGCGCGGCGGTGGGTGTGCCGCCGGTGAGGGCGGCGACCGCCGCCGCGCCGCGCAGGCGAAGGGGTCCGGTCACGGCGATCGGCTTCGCGGGCCCCGGCCCACCGGGCGCCGCACCGGGGCGGCTCGGATCGAGGTTCGCCGCAGCGGGGCCGAAGCCCTGCCCGTCGGCGGGCGTCGAGCCGTCACCGGGGGGCGGAGCCGTCCCGGCCGCCTGCGGTCCGCCCGGGATCCCGAAAAGACCGGGAATCGTGGGCAATCCGGGGATGGACGGGAGGCCGGGGATCGCGGGGAGGCCCGGGATCAGCGGCTGGGACGCGGGCGCGCCGGGGACGACCGCGGGCGCGGCGATCGGGGGCGGCCCGGCGGCATCGAGCCAGCGCGGCAGCATCGCGGCGGGGTACTCCTGCTCCGGGGCGACCTCGGGGACCGTCGGCCCCCCGCAGCGCGGCCCGGCGAGCTCGCCGTAGTGCGGGCAGTCCGCGGCGGTGTACTGCTGGAACGGCGTGAAGCTGACGTCCATCTTCCAGACCATCTGCTTACTCGGCCCGAAGCTGAACACCCCCTCCAGCTGCTGCAGCGCGTAGTTCAGGTTGTGCACCGCGAGCGGGATGGTCTCGGCGTCGCCCGCCAGGCTGCCGAACAGCCCGGCGAGCCCGGGCACCAGCTCCTTGGCGGAGTCCGGGTTGCGGGCGAACAGCTCGTTCACCGAGTCCACCGCGCCGCCCGCCGTGGCGAGCAGGTTCACCAGCCCCTCCCTGCGCTCGGTGAGCGTGCGCGCGGTCGTCACCGACTCGGCGAGCACGCCGACCAGCTCCGGCGCCGACTTGCTCAGCTCGGTGGTGGCCCGGCCCAGGTCGCCGAGCAGCGAGCCGACCTCGGGGATGGCGTGCACCTCGGTCATCCAGCGGTCCAGCCGCTCGATGGTGGAGCCGGGGGCGCGGGCGCCGGGGTCGAGCGCGGCGGAGAGCGTGGCGAGCACCCGGCCCAGCTTCTCCGGCTGGATGTTCTCCAGCACGTCGCGCAGCACGGTGAGCGTGGTCTGCAGCTGCACCGTCGCCTCGCCGGTGTCCTCCGGGATGACGGCGCCGGAGCGCAGCCCGTCGGGGCTGCCGCCCTGGTCGACGAGTTCGATCGCGGTCACGCCGAACAGGTTGTTCGGGATCACCCGCGCGGTGACGTCGGCCGGGATGGTGCCCGCGATCCCCGGCTTCAGGTGGATCTCGGCGCGCTGGCTCTGCCCGCGCGCCACCACCTCGACGGCGTCGACGGTGCCGACCACCATGCCGCGGAACTTCACGTCGGCGCGGGCGGGCAGCCCGTCACCGGTACTGGTGAGCAGCGCGGTGACCGGGACCTTCTTCTCGAAGTACCCCTCGTAGCGCAGCGCGAGCAGGCCGAGCACGAGCAGCGTGATCAGCACCAGGACCAGCCCGGCGATCGAGAGCTTGGCGGCGGTGGGGCCGCGGCCGCTGGGATCGAGCAGCATCGTCCCCCCTACCCGGAGATCCGGAAACCGGGGTCGATGCCCCAGATTGCGAGTGTCAGCACAAGATTCGCGAAGACCATCAGGACGATCACCATCTTGATCGCCTGCCCGGCCGCCACCCCGACGCCCTCCGGCCCGCCGCTGGCGGTGTAGCCGTAGTAGCACTGCACGAAGGTCGCGATCAGCACGAAGATCACCACCTTCAGCACCGAGAAGAAGACGTCGGTGCCGATCAGGAACTGGAAGAAGTAGTGGTCGTAGGTGCCCGCCGAGGTGCCGCCGAGGAACAGCACGGAGAGCTTGGTCGCCAGGTACGCGGTGGCCAGCCCGACCGTGTAGAGCGGGACGATGGTCACCGTTGCGGCGATCATCCTGGTGGTCACCAGGTACGGAAGCGGCCGGATGGCAATGGATTCCAGCGCGTCGATCTCCTCGGAGATGCGCATCGAGCCGAGCTGCGCGGTGAACCGGCAGCCCGCCTGGATGGCGAAGGCCAGCGTCGCCAGGATCGGTGCCAGCTCGCGCGTGGTGGCGAAGCCGGAGATGGCGCCGGTGAGCGGGCCCATGGTGAGCAGGTTCAGCGCGTTGTACGACTCCATGCCGACGGTCAGCCCGCCGAACGCGCAGAGGATGATCACCACCCCGACGGTGCCGCCGCCGACCACCAGCGAGCCGTTGCCCCAGCCGACGTCGGCGGTGAGCCGCAGCACCTCCTTGCGGTAGTGCCGCAGCACGAACGGGATCGCCGCCAGCGCCTCGACGAAGGTCAGCGCGTGGTGCCCGAGCCGCATGTTGGCCCGGTAGGGCACCGCAAGCACCTGCCCGGTGCGGCGCAGCGGCCGCAGCGCGGGCGGGGTGTACGAGCTGCCCATCTCAGATCACCTTCGTCGGGAAGAGTGTGTTGTAGAGCTGCGTGAGGATCACGTTGGTGGCGAACAACATCAGCGCCGAGGTGACCACCGCGGAGTTCACCGAGTTGGCGACGCCACCCGGCCCGCCCTTGGTGTGCAGCCCGATGTCACAGGCGATGATCGCGGTGAGCAGCCCGAAGATCGCCGCCTTGACCAGCGCGACGATCAGGTCGTTGGCGACCGCGAAGGAGGCGAACGAGCCGATGAAGGAGCCGGGCGTGCCGTCCTGGGCGTAGACGTTGAACATGTAGGCGGTCGCGAAGCCGACGAAGACCACGAAGCCGCAGAGCAGGATGCTCACCAGGATCGCGGCGACCAGCCGCGGCGCGACCAGCCTGCGCACCGGGTCGACGCCCATCACCTTCATGGCGTCGATCTCCTCGCGGATGGTGCGCGAGCCGAGGTCGGCGCAGATCGACGACCCCACCGCGCCCGCGATCATCAGCGAGGTCACCAGCGGGGCGCCCTGCCGGATGATGCCGAGCCCGGCCACCGCGCCGATGAAGGTGGTCGCGCCGACCTGGTTGACCAGCGCGCCGACCTGGATCGAGACCACCACCGCGATCGGGATGGCGACCAGCACGGTCGGCGCCGCCGAGACGCCGACCATGAAGGCGCACTGCTTGATGAACTCCTGGTACGGGAAGCGGCGCTGGATGATCGCCTCGAAGAGCCCGATCAGCGCGTCCCGGCCGAGCAGCACCTGCCTGCCCAGGGTCTCCAGGGCCCGCTGCGGATGCCTGCGCCACAGCCCGCGCAGGTCGTCGAAGGCCCGATCCAGGTCGGTACGACCGGCCGGTCGCTGGGTGATGGTCACGCTGGCCTTTCTTGCCGGAGCCCTGCGTATGTTAATACGGATTCCGCTGATGCGGACCCGAAACAACCAGTTGACATGAGAGACTCGGGCTCGGATGTTTCGCGATGTTCGCTATGTCAGAGCGGAAGGAGGGGAAGCAGGTCCTGCCCGGTGAGGCCGCGCTGCAGCAGCACGAGCAGGATGCCGAGGAGCAGCACCCCGGCCGCGGCGCCCGCCAGCACGGCGAGCCAGAGGCCGAACCGGAGCACGGGGTTCACCCGGATCCGGCCGCCGAGGATCTTCACCAGGATCACGACGATGTCGATGATCCAGACCAGCGCCATCACGCCATCGTCACGTTCGCGAAGAGCAGCACCGGCCAGCACACGATCGACCCGAGGAACGAGACGATCACGTCGATGCCGTGCAGGTTCCGCAGGTGCGCGGTGTGGGTGATGCTCCAGATGACCCCGACGACGCCGTAGGGGATACCGAGGATGATCAGCGTCCCGATGAACTCGGACACCTTCATCTCGTAACTCAACAACCGGTCGAGCTTCGCGAGCACGTACCGCTCCTTCCGTTCTCCGCCACGGCGGAACGCTGCGATAGTACGCACGATCTCGCCGATCTGGAAAGAACATCCCGACACTTATTTCGCCTCTGAGTTCTGAAACGCCACTAAAACGCCGGGTATCCGGCTTCTCAGGAGTGCGAATCACCGATAACATACACGGGAGCACCCGATCCGGAGGAGACCGATGACCGCCGCCGAACCGCTGCCCGCCCGCGTGCTCACGCTGGAGCGGACGCGTATCCCCATCCACGGCGCGCACCGGCCGTTCACCAAGCGGCCGCTCGCGCTCGGCGACGCGCTCGACTTCTGGCAGTTCGCCGGCGCCGCGGCCAATGTGGTGATGCAGATGGCACATCCGGGCGTCGGGTACGGCGTCGCGGAGAGCCGGGTGGAGTCGGGGGCGCTGATGAAGCACCCGTGGAAGCGGGCCCGCACCACCACCCAGTACCTCGCGGTCGCCATCCTCGGCACCGAGGAGGAGCGGAACACGCTGCGCGAGGCGATCAACGTCGCGCACCGGCAGGTGCGCTCGGAGCCGGGCGCGCCGGTCAAGTACAACGCCTTCGACCGCACGCTGCAGCTGTGGGTCGCGGCCTGCCTCTTCATCGGTTTCGAGGACACCTACCAGCTGCTCAACGGCCGGATGAACGACGAGCAGCGGGAGGCGTTCTACGCCACCACCTCGACGCTCGGCACCACGCTGCAGGTGACCGAGGACCAGTGGCCGCCGACCCGCGCCGCCTTCGACGAGTACTGGGTGCGCGCCTGCCAGGACGCGGTGCTCGACGAGTACGTCCGCACCTACCTGGACGCGCTGCTGAACCTGCGGATGATCCACTGGTACATCCGGATTCCGTTCCGCGGGCTGCTGCGGTTCCTCACCACCGGCTTCCTGGCGCCGCACTTCCGCGAGCAGATGGGGCTGCGCTGGACCGCGGCCGACCAGCGCCGCTTCGAGCACCTCTTCGTCTTCGTCGGCTTCGTCAACCGCTTCATCCCGCGGCCGCTGCGGCACAGCGGCAGCCTCGGGCTGATGGCCGACGCGCGCAGGCGGATGCGGCGGGGCAAGCCGCTGATCTGAGCGCACCGCCGAACGCCGCTACCTTCGGGTGGCGGCGTTTTTTCTTGACAGATCGTTGGGTTTTCACAACACTTCAATGTATGAGCCCAGTGCGACGGGGGGAAACCCGTCCGATCTTCAACCGCATCGCGGTGCTGCGCGCCGAGCGCTCGCTGAGCCGGGCCCGGCTGGCCGAGCTCGTCGAGGTGAACCCGCAGACCGTCGGCGCGCTGGAGCGCGGCGACCACTACCCGAGCCTGGACCTGGCGCTGCGGCTCTGCGAGGTGTTCGGGCTGCCGGTGGAGGCGGTCTTCGCGCGCACCGAGTTCACGCCGTTGTCGGCCGAGATCTATCGACGTACAGGAGAGTGAGATGTCCGCGACCGATCTGCTCGCGAACTATCAGGAATTCCGGACCAGGCGATTCCTGCGCAACGAGGCACGCACCGGCACCTGGCTGCCCGGCTGGCGCACCCGCTCCCGCCGCCGCGCGCTCGTGCTCGCGCTGGCCGCGCTCTTCGCGGCGATGGTCGCCGTCGGCGCGGTGTGCGTGGGGAACATGCGGATCGGGCCACTGCTCTGGATGATTCCGGTGCTGCTCTTCCTGCCGACCTGGACGGTGCTGCAGGTGGTGTCGAGCAGGCAGAGCGACGCGCCGCGGAACGCGCTGGACGAGTACGAGGTCGCCGAGCGCGACGCCGCCAGGTCGATCGGGCTCACCGTCACCCAGAGCGTCGCCATCGTCCCGGCCTTCGCACTGGTCATCGGCGCCTCGCTGGAGTCGCTGAGCGTCGGGTTCGGCTACGCCTGCGGGCTGTGGACGATCACGGCGCTGCTGATCGGCGGCTGTTCCCCGGCCATGATCCTGGCCTGGAACCGGCCCGACCCGGAGGCGATCCCGTGAGCGGGACACTGGAGCTGGACGGGCTGCGCAAGCGGTTCGGCGAGGTGACCGCGCTGGACGGGGTCGGGTTCGCGGTGGCGCCGGGCGAGATCTTCGGCTTCGTCGGCAGCAACGGCGCTGGCAAGACCACCACCATGCGGATCGTGCTCGGCGTGCTCGCCGCCGACGCGGGCAGCGTCCGGCTCGGCGGCCGCCCGGTGGACGCGGCGCTGCGCCGGACCATCGGCTACATGCCGGAGGAGCGCGGGCTCTACCCGAAGATGAAGGTGGGCGAGCAGCTCGAGTACCTCGCCGAGCTGCACGGGTCGAGCAGGGCGGAGGCGCGGAAGGCGGTGCGGCGCTGGACCGAGCGGCTCGGCGTGGCCGATCGGAGCGGCGACACCGTCGACTCGCTGAGCCTCGGCAACCAGCAGCGGGTGCAGCTGGCTGCCGCGCTGGTGCACGACCCGGCCCTGCTGGTGCTGGACGAGCCGTTCTCCGGCCTCGACCCGGTCGCCGTCGACGTGATGAGCGCGGTGCTGCGGGAGAAGGCCGACGCCGGGGTGCCGGTCGTCTTCTCCAGCCACCAGCTGGAGCTGGTGCAGCGGCTCTGCGACCGGGTCGGGATCATCGCGGCCGGGCGGATGCGGGTTACCGGCTCGGTGGCCGAGCTGCGCGCTGGCGGGCAGCCCCGGCTGCTGGTCCGGGCGCCGGACGCCGCGCCGGACTGGGCGGCCACGCTGCCCGGCGTGCTCGGCTGGGAGCGCGACGGCGACCGCACCGTGCTCACCCTCGCCCCCGACGCCGACGACCAGGCGCTGCTCGCGGCGGCGCTGCGCACCGGCCCGGTGCGCGAATTCGCCCCGCAGCAGCCGACCCTGACCGAACTGTACCGAGAGGTGGTGGCGGGATGACCGCGCCGAACCGGCTGCGCACCGTCGCCCTGATCGCCCGGCGCGAGTTCCTGGTGCAGGTGCGCGCCAAGAGCTTCCTGATCAGCACGGGGGTCGTGCTGCTCGCGCTGGTGGCCGGGATCGCCGGGATCGCGGCCTTCGGCGGTGACGCCGAGGAGCGCACCGCGACCGTCGCGGTGGTCGGGGACGATTCGCTCACCCCGTGGCTGGAGAGCTCCGGCGCCGCCATCGGGACCGCGGTCACCGTGGCGGTCGTCCCGGACGAGCCTGCCGCGCGCGACGAGGTCACCTCCGGTGGCGCCGATGCCGCGCTGGTTCCCGGCACCGGCGGCGCGGTCGTGGTCACCGAGACCGGGCTGGACGACGAGCTGCGCGCGGTCCTGGCGAGCGCGCTGGCCGGGCACGCACAGGAACAGGCGCTGCGCGCGCTCGAGGTGGACCCGGCGGCGGTGCGCGCCGCCGCCGAGGTGCGGCTGGACGAGCGGGCCATCGATCCGCCGGACCCGGCCGCCGGGGAGCGCGCCGTGCTCTCCATGTCGGTGGCGTTCGTGCTCTACCTGCAGATCCTGCTCTTCGGGGTGTACGTGGCGATGGGCGTGGTCGAGGAGAAGTCGAGCCGGGTCGTCGAGGTGCTGCTGGCGACGGTGCGGCCGCTGCAGCTGCTCTGGGGCAAGATCATCGGGCTCGGCGTGGCCGGGCTGCTGCAGCTCACGCTGTACGGGGTGGCCGGGGTCGGCACCGCGCTCGGCACCGGGGTGCTCACGCTCACCGGCACCGCGCTCGGCACGCTGGCGGGCGCGCTCGGCTGGTTCGTGCTCGGCTTCCTGTTCTTCGCGGTGCTCTACGCGGCGGCAGGCTCGCTGGTCTCCAGGCAGGAGGACGTCAACTCCACGACGACGCCGCTCACCGTGCTCATCGTCGCCATGTTCGGCATCGCCTCGGTGGCGGTGCGCGACCCGGACGGCACCCTGAGTGCCACGCTGAGCTGGGTGCCGCCCTTCTCCGCCATCCTCATGCCGCTGCGGATCGCGGCCGGGGTGGCGACGCCCGCGCAGATCGCGGGCACCGTCCTGCTCATGGTCGCGGTCACCGCCGGGCTCTCGCTGCTCGCCGCCCGGGTGTACGAGCGATCGGTGCTGCGCACCGGCGGGACGGTCTCCTGGCGGCAGGCGCTGCGCGGGTAGCGCCACGGTTTTCTCCCCGTTTCCCCCTCCGCCCCAACTAGAACACGTTACATTCACCGCCGGGGGCGCGGGAGCAGGAGGTACCGGGATGGGCGACGAGGCCGACCCGACGCAGCGACACCGATTGACCGTCAGCGCGGGCGATCTGGACGATTTCGGCGCGCGCCTGACGGCGTGGCTGGACGAGCGGGTGAGCGCGGACCACCCGCCCGCGGTGACCGTGACCGGCCGCCCGGAGTCCGGCGGCATGTCCAGCACCACCATCCTCTTCGACGCGCACTGGACCGTCGACGGCCGCGCCGAGGGCGGCTCGTTCGTGGCCAGGATGGCGCCGGAGGCGGCCGCCTTCCCGGTCTTCCCCGAGTACGACCTGGCCGCCCAGTTCCGGGTGATCTCCGAGGTCGGCGCGGCGAGCCCGGTCCCGGTGCCGCCGCTGGTGTGGCTGGAGGAGAGCGCCGCGCCGCTCGGCACGCCGTTCTTCGTCATGCGCCGGGTGGACGGCGTCGTCCCGGCGGACAACCCGCCGTACGTCTTCGTCGGCTGGCTCTTCGACGCCACCCCGGAGCAGCGCGCCGAGGTCGGAAAGGCCACCGTCGACGTCATCGCGGACGTGCACGCCATCCCGCACGCCGAGGCCCGCTTCGGGCTGCCATCCGGGCCGGGGCAGCCGCTGCGCAGGCACGTGCGGGCCCAGCGCGCCTGGTACGACTGGGCGCTCGCCGACGACGGCTACCACATCCCGATCATCGAGCGCGCCTTCGACTGGCTGGACGCGAACTGGCCCGCCGACCCCGGCCCCGCGGTGCTGTGCTGGGGCGATGCCAGGCCGGGGAACATCATCTGGGAGGAGTGGCGCCCGCTCGCCGTGCTGGACTGGGAGATGGCCGCGATCGTGCCGCGCGAGGTCGACCTGGGCTGGATCATCTTCATCCACCGCTTCTTCCAGGACATCGCGGAGCGCTTCGAGCAGCCGGGGCTGCCCGACTTCCTGCGCCGCGCGGACGTGGTGGCGCGGTACGAGTCCCGCACCGGCCACACCGTGCGCGACCTCGACTTCTACCTGGTCTACGCGGCGCTGCGGCACGCCATCGTGATGGCGCGGATCAAGCGCAGGATGATCCACTTCGGCGAGGACACCGACACCGCCGACCGCGACGACTACGTCATGCACCGGGCGAGCCTGGAGGCGCTGCTCGACGGAACCTATCGCTGGGAGTGACCGTGACCGACTACGCCGCCACGCCGGGCCCGCTGGACGAGTACCCCATCCACCAGGCCCCGCTCCCGCTCGCCCGGGTGACCACCGGCGACCGCAACTTCTACGACCGCTCCTACCTGAACGCGCACGACCGGGACGGCACCTTCCTGATCGCCGGGCTCGGCACCTACCCGAATCTCGGTGTGGTGGACGCGTTCCTGACCGTCCGGCGCGGGCAGAGCCAGCGCGCGGTGCGCTTCTCCGACGCCATGGGCCCGCGCTCGCTGGAGCAGCGGGCGGGCGGGATCCGGCTGGAGGTGCTGGAGCCGCTGCACCGGCTGCGGCTGATCTGCGAGCACGACGACCTCGCCGCCGACATCACCTGGACCGGGGCCTTCCCCGCGGTGCAGGAGCAGCCGCACCTCATGCTGGCCGGGGCGCGGCCGGTGCTCGATGCCAGCCGCTTCGCCCAGGTCGGCAGCTGGGCGGGGACGCTGACGGTGGAGGGCACCGATATCGCCGTCGACCCGGCGGTGTGGACCGGGACGCGGGACCGCTCCTGGGGGATCCGGCCGGTCGGCGAGACCGAGCCGGCGGGGCGGGCCGCCACCGAATCGGCGGGCGGGTTCTGGTGGCTCTACGTGCCGCTGCGGTTTCCCGAGTTCGCGGTGGTGGTGATCGTGCAGGAGTTGCCGGACGGGCGGCGCACGCTGAACGACGCGCAGCGGGTGTTCCCGGACGGGCGGGTCGAGCAGCTCGGCTGGCCGCGGATCACGGTCGAGTACCGCAGCGGGACGCGGTCTCCGGTGCGGGCACTGCTGGAGCTGACGACGCCGGATGGGAAGCCGCTGCCGATCGAGGTCGAGGTCGGCACCGGGATCGCGCTGCACGTCGGCTGCGGGTACGGCGGTGATCCGGACTGGCAGCACGGGCAGTGGAAGGGGCGGGGGTGGTCGTCCAGCAGTCGGTACGACCTCACCGACCCGGAGATCGTGGCCAGGGCGCCGTGGGGGGTCAGCGATTTCGTGGCGCGGGCGCGGTGCGGGGAGGTCGAGGGATGGGGGTTGTTCGAGCACGCGAGCATCGGGCGGCACGATCCGAGCGGGTTCGCCGATCTCGGGTCGGTGGCGCCGTAGTCGGTGCGCGGCGGCGGCAATCAGTGCGCGGCGGCGACGGTGACGGTGCCCGCGTACGGCGTCTTCGGGACCACGAGCGGGCCGCTGCCCGCGAGCAGGGCGGCGGCCTCGGCGACGCTCGGGTAGCGGCCGGGGTTCGGCACCGGGACCGTCGCGAGCTCGGCCGCGGTGTAAGCCAGCAACGGGACGCCGAGCCGCTCGGCCGCCGCGCGCGGGCCGGGCTCCGCCGCGCGGGTGTCGAGGGTGGCGAGGAAGGCGACCTCGTGATCGCCGAGCACGGCGTGGATGGCGGCGAGGATCGTCGTGCCCGGTGTCCCCGGCCGGAGCCCGATACCGACCGCGAACTTCGGCATGGCTGGGCCGCGAGGCTCGCTGTCCGGCGTCGGCGGCGCGGCGAACCGCGCGCCGCCGGGCTCCTGGCGGACCGCGGCGGGCTCAAGCATCGATTCGGGTGGCGGCGAAAGCGGTTGCGGCGGCGGTGAAGCGGGCGATGGCTGCGGGGTCGCCCGCGGGGTGCGTGTGCAGGTAGGAGGCGTGCACCGCGTGGGTGATCGCACCCTCGGTGACCGGGCCGCCATCGCTGCCGCGCCAGCCCCAGGCCCGCACCGGGGCGCCGGTGCGGAGCAGCCGGGTGCGGTGGAACTCGTGACCGCGCACCCGCTGCCCGGCCCGCCAGAGCGGGGAGTCGGCGAGCGCGACGGCGTCTCGGTAGCCGAGGGTGAGCCGGGGGCCGAACTCGGCGTCGGCGTCGATCACCCCGGCCATGCGGTGCCCGTCGAGGGAGCGGGCCAGGTAGAGCAGCCCGGCGCACTCCGCGTGCACCGGGAGCCCGGCCGCGGCGAGCGCGGCGACCTCGTCCAGCAGCGGGGTGTTCGCCGCCAGCCGCTCGGCGTGCTCCTCCGGGAAGCCGCCGGGGACGACGAGCGCCGCGGTGCCCGGCGGCAGCGGGTCGTGCAGCGGGTCGAACACCTCGACCCGCCCGCCCGCCGCATCCAGCAGCTCCCGGTGCTCGGCGTAGCCGAAGGTGAACGCCGCTCCCCCGGCCACCGCCACCACCGGACGCGCGTGCTCCGCGGCGGCGGGCGACCACGCGGCGAGCCCGGCGCCGCCGGTCGGCGTCCGGGCCGACCCGCCCGGCTCGGCGGTGCGCGGCGGACCGCCGCCGGGACGGCCCGCCGATGTCGGCGGGCCGAGCGCGTCGACGGCCTCCCGCAGCGCCGCGGCCGGGTCCCAGGCTTCGCCCGCGACGGCGGCACCGGCGAGGGCGGCGACGGCGGCGAGGTCGACGTGCGCGGCCACGAGATCGGTCATGGCGGCGACCGCCGCACGCGCGGGGGCGCCGTGCTCGACGGCGGGGATGAGCCCGAGGTGCCGGGATGGCAGCTCGAGCTCGGCGAGCCGGGGCAGCGCCCCGAGTACCGGCAGCCCGACCCGCTCGCAGGCCGAGCGCAGCACCTGCTCGTGCCGCTCACTGCCGACCCGGTTCAGGATCACCCCGCCGAGCCGGACCCCGCTGTCGTAGGTGGCGAATCCGTGCAGCAGCGCGGCCAGCGACTGGCTGTGCCCGCGCGCGTCGACCACCAGCACGACCGGCGCGCCGAGTACGCCGGCGACCTGCGCCGTCGAGCCCTCCGCGATCGGCCCCGCGCTCTCGTCGATACGCCCGTCGAAGAGCCCCATGACGCCCTCGACCACGGCGAGGTCGCACCCGCGCGACCCGTGCCGGTACAGCGCGGGCACCCGCTCGGCGCCGACGAGCACCGGATCCAGGTTGCGGCCCGGCCGCCCGGCGGCCAGCCCGTGGTACCCGGGGTCGATGTAGTCCGGCCCCACCTTGAACGGCGCCACCCGGTGCCCGGCCCGCCGCAGCGCCCCGATCAGCCCGGTTGCCAGCGTCGTCTTGCCGCTCCCCGATGCGGGCGCGGCAATGACGACGGCGGGAACACTCACCATTCGATCCCGCGCTGTCCCTTGCGCCCGGCATCCATGGGGTGCCTGACCTTGGTCATCTCGGTGACCAGATCGGCTGCTTCGAGGAGCGCGGGCGGGGCGTCCCGGCCGGTGATCACCACGTGCTGCTGCCCGGGCCGCTCGACCAGGGTGCGCACCACCTCGTCCACGTCGACCCAGCCCCACTTGAGCGGGTAGGTGAACTCGTCGAGCACGTAGAAGCGGTGCTGCTCGGCCGCGATCCGCCTGGCGATCTCCTGCCAACCGGCCAGCGCGGCTGCCGCGTGGTCGTCCTCACTGCCCTGCTTGCGGGTCCAGGACCAGCCCTCGCCCATCTTGTGCCACTCCACCGGCGCGCCCGCCCCGGTCTGCTCGTGCAGCGTGCCGAGCGTGCGGAACGCCGCCTCCTCGCCCACCTTCCACTTGGCGCTCTTCACGAACTGGAAGACGGCGATGTCGAAGCCCTGGTTCCAGGCGCGCAGCGCCATCCCGAAGGCGGCGGTCGACTTGCCCTTGCCCGGCCCGGTGTGCACGGCGAGCACCGGCTGGTTGCGGCGCTGCCTGGTGGT
This sequence comes from Nocardia sp. NPDC057227, assembly GCF_042669725.1. Lineage (NCBI taxonomy): Bacteria > Bacillati > Actinomycetota > Actinomycetes > Mycobacteriales > Nocardiaceae > Nocardia > Nocardia sp. NPDC057227. The sequence goes on from NZ_JBHUXA010000003.1 coordinate 55,531, forward strand.
GAGGCCGTCGTCCGGGACGGTGGCCGGAATGCCCTGCGGCACGGAGATCTCCTTCGGAACGGGTCAGGCGGCGGCGCGGACCACGCCGGCGACGGCGTCGCCGGTGAGCTCGGCGAGCCGCACGCAGCCGCCGCCGAGTTCGCGGGCAAGTTCGGCGGCGAGCCCGAGCCGGACCAGGCCGCGCTCGCAGTCGACCACCATGGCGGTGACGGCGTCCGCGGCCAGCCCGCGGGCGGCGGCGCGGGCGCGCGGCAGCGGCTCGACGCCGCCGGTGGCCCTGCCGTCGGTGAGCAGCACCAGCATCGGGCGGCGGCGCGGATCGCGCACCTTCTCCCTGCCGACCAGGGTCCGCGCGGCGAGCAGCCCGGCCGCGAGCGGGGTCTTGCCGCCGGTGCGCAGCCCGGCGAGCCTGCGCACCGCGATATCCACCGACGAGGTGGGCGGGAGCACCAGCTCGGCCTCGCTGCCGCGCAGCGTGATCACCGCGACCTTGTCGCGGCGCTGGTAGGCGTCGCGCAGCAGGGTGACGACGGCGCCGGTGACGGCGCCGATCCGGTCGCGCGCGGCCATCGAGCCGGAGGTGTCGACCAGGAAGATCACCAGGTTGCCCTCGCGGCCCTCGCGGTGCGCGCCGCGCAGGTCGTCGGCGGCCAGCCGCAGCGGGCCGGTGACCCGGCCGCGGGCCAGCTGCTGCGGGGCGGCGGCGAAGACGGTGCCGAGCAGGTGCAGGCCGGTTCCGGTGGTCGCGGTCGGGCGGACGACGCGGCCGAGGCGGCTCTCCGCGCGCGAGCGGCGGCCGGGGGCGCCCTCGCCGATGCCGGGGACCTCCCAGCGCGGGGCCGCGACCCTGGCGGAGACCGGAGTTCCGGCGCGCTTCTCGCGGCCGCCGGAGCCGGGGCCGTCCGGCGGGGAGTCGGGGTCGTCGTCGGTGCCGTCGGGGCCGGAGCGCTTCCGGCCGGGGCCGGACTCGGGGCGATCCGCGGGGTCGGCGCCGGGACCACCGGCTGGATCGGAGCCGGGACCGTCGGCAGAGTCGGCGTCCGGGTCGCCTGCGGCCGAATCGCCGGACTCGCGGCGCGAGTCGTCGGTGGCCTCCGATCCGTGCCCGCCACCCGCGGAATCCGGCCCACCGCCGTTCGCCGAGTCCCGCCCGGCACCGGGCGCACGGTCCGCCGCGCCGTCGGCGGTATCGGGGCCGTCCGCACCGGACGCCGACCCCGCCTTCTCCACCTCCGCGGCGGCATCCCGCATGGCCTCGTCCAGCTGCTCCCCGGTGATCCCCGGCTCGTCGAACGGATCCCGGCGACGCCGGTGCGGCAGCGCCAGCTCCGCCGCGACCCGCACGTCCTCCTCGGTCACCACATCGGCCCCGCGCCAGGCCGCGTGCGCGGTGGCGGTCCGCGCGACCACCAGGTCCGCGCGCATCCCGTCGACGTCGAAGGCGGCGCAGAGCGCGGCGATCCGGCGCAGCTCCGCATCGTCCAGCCGGACGTGTGCGAGCCGGTCGACGGCGTCGCGGATGCGCAGCGCCTCGGCGCGGTCGGCGCCTGCGTAGCGGGCGGCGAACCCGGCCGGGTCGGCCTCGTAGTCGAGCCGCCGCCGCACCACGGCCATCCGGACGTCGACCACGCGCGAGGCGGCCACGTCGACGGTGAGCCCGAATCGGTCGAGCAGCTGCGGCCGCAGCTCCCCCTCCTCCGGGTTCATGGTGCCGACCAGCACGAACTTCGCCGGGTGGGTGTGCGAGACGCCGTCCCGCTCGACGTGCACGCGGCCCATGGCTGCGGCGTCGAGCAGCACGTCGACCAGGTGGTCGTGCAGCAGGTTGACCTCGTCCACGTACAGCACGCCGCGGTGCGCGGCGTGCAGCAGCCCGGGCCGGAACGCCTGCTCGCCGTCGCGCAGCACCCGCTCCAGGTCGATCGAGCCGACCACCCGGTCCTCGGTGGCGCCGACCGGCAGTTCGACCAGCCGGGCCGGGCGCGAGCCGGTCTCGTCCACCACCGGCGGCAGCAGCTGGGCGAGCGCGCGCACCACGGTCGACTTGGCGGTGCCCTTCTCGCCGCGGACCAGCACGCCGCCGATCCCGGGGTGCACCGCGCACAGGATCAGCGCGAGCTGCAGCCGCTCCTGCCCGACGACCGCGGAGAACGGGAACCCCGCCTCGGCGGGCGGGGCGGGATTCCCGGTCTCGATCTCTTCCATCTGGTACACCGACACGGCTCCGACTCTAGGCGCGGCGGGGGCGCCGCCGGACACCGCCTCGGCCTGCCGAGGGCTCCGGGCTCACCCGCGCCGCATGGGGGTGTGCGGGATGCCGTCCTCCACGAACTCCGGGCCATCGGCGGTGAAGCCGTGCTTGGCGTAGAGCTCGACGAGGTGGCTCTGCGCGTTCAGCCGCACGGGGTGCGAGCCGACCTCGGCCAGCGCGGCCTGCAGCAGCCGGGTGGTGTAGCCCTGGCCGCGGACCGGCCGCGCGGTGCAGAGCCGCCCGATCCGGAACGACTTCACGCCGTCCTCGTGCTCCTCCAGCAGCCGGAGCGTGGCGATGACCGTGCCCTCGTCATCGAGCCAGAGGTGCCTGGTCTCCGGGAGCAGGTCGCGGCCGTCCAGCTCCGGGTACGCGCACTTCTGCTCGACCACGAAGATCTCCACGCGCAGTTTCAGCAGCTCGTAGAGGGTGGCGGTGTCCAGATCCTGGGCCCAGGACCGCTTGAGCGCAACCGTTGAGATCATCGACTCTTGCTATCACACCTGGGCGGGGGCCGCGACTCCCGCGGTGTCCAGATTGAGCGTCTTGCTGGTCCAGCTCCACACCTCGCGGAACAGCTCCGTGTTCTCGGAGAGCTTGACGCCGAGCGAGGGCACCATCTCGCGCAGCTTCGGGGTCCAGCCCTCGTACTCGTTCGGGAAGCAGCGCTGCAGTACGTCGATCATGGCGCTGACGCCGGTCGACGCACCCGGCGACGCACCGAGCAGCCCGGCGATCGTGCCGTCGCCCGCGGCGATCACGGCGGTGCCGAACTCCAGCACCCCGCCCAAGCCCTTGCGCCGGATCACCTGGACGCGCTGGCCCGCGGTGATCAGCTCCCAGTCCTTGCCCTTGGCCCGCGGCACGAACTCGCCGAGCGTCTCCACCCGGCCCGCCTCGGACTTGAGCAGCTCGGAGATCAGGTACTTGGTCAGGCTCAGCTCGGTGACGCCGACGCCGAGCAGCGAGAACAGGTTGTCCGGGCGGATCGACTTGAACAGGTCGGTGTTCTTGCCGTCCTTGAGGAACTTCGGTGTCCAGCCCGCGTAGGGGCCGAAGAGCAGGCCGTTGCGGCCCTTGATGACCCTGGTGTCGAGATGCGGCACCGACATGGGCGGGGCGCCGACGGCGGCCTTGCCGTAGACCTTCGCGTGGTGCTGCCCGATGAGCTCCGGGTTGGTGCTGCGGAAGAACTGGCCGCTCACCGGGAAGCCGCCGAAGCCCTTCGCCTCCTTGATGCCCGCCTTCTGCAGCAGCGGCAGCGCGCCGCCGCCCGCGCCGACGAAGACGAAGCGGCTGATCAGCGTGCGGGTCTGCCTGGTGCGGACATTGCGCACCCGGACCAGCCACTGGCCGTCGGATTGCTTGGACAGGTCGAGCACCTCGTGCCCGAAGGCCAGGTCCACCCCGGTGCGGCCGAGGTAGGCGAGGAGCTCGCTGGTGAGCGAGCCGAAGTCGATATCGGTGCCCGCGTCGGTCCAGTTCAGCGCGACCGGGTCGCTGTAGTCGCGGCCGCGCGCCATGAGCGGCAGCCTGCGGGCGAACTCGTCCGGGCTGTCGATGTACTCCATGCCCTCGAAGAGCGGGTGCGGCGCCAGCGCGTCGTAGCGGGCGCGCAGGTAGCGCACGTTGTCTTCGCCGTGCACGAAGCTGACGTGCGGGATCGGGTTGATGAAGCGGGATGGCTCGCCGAGCAGGCCGTTCTGCACGCCGTAGGACCAGAACTGGCGGGAGACCTGGAAGCGCTCGTTGATGTCGACGGCCTTGCTGATGTCGACGGTGCCGTCGGGGTTCTGCGGGCTGTAGTTCAGCTCGCAGAGCGCGGAGTGTCCGGTGCCCGCGTTGTTCCACGGGTCGCTGCTCTCGGCCGCGGCGGCGTCCAGCCGCTCGAAGAGCGAGATCGACCACTCGGGCTGCAACTGCCGCAGCAGTGCGCCGAGTGTGGCACTCATGATGCCTGCGCCGATGAGTACGACATCGGTTTTCTGGGTCTGAGCAGCATTCGGCACGGGTGTCGACTTCCTTGTCACTCTGCGCGGTTGCCCGCGGCTTCCGGCTGGAGGTTACCCACCGTTCACCTGTGCCCAATTGTGCACCTCGGGAATCGGCGTTCCCGCAGCGAACCTGCCGAATGTGACATAGATACCTCCCGGTAAGCCGGGCTCGGCAGGGCGCTTCCGCCGCGATAGATTGGGCACTGTGACGAACGAAACCTCGCTCGACCCGGCGCGCACCTCGTCCGGTGGCGACCCGTGGCAGCCGGATGTCCTCGGCACGAACTACCAGCAGCGCACGCTCCCGCTCGGCCCGGATCCGGACGGCGAGGGCGAGATCTTCGGCACCCTGGTGCGCTACCGGCCCGAGGAGACGGCGTCCAGCCCCGCTGACACGGAGACGCCGGCCGTGCTCTATCTGCACGGCTTCACCGACTACTTCTTCCAGCAGCACGTGGCCGAGCACTTCGCCGCCCGCGGCCACCGCTTCTACGCGCTCGACCTGCGCAAGTGTGGCCGCTCGCTGCGCGATGGGCAGAGCCCGCACTTCGTCACCGACCTGGCCTCCTACGACGCGGAGCTGGACGAGGCGCTGCGCATCGTGCGCGCCGAGACCGGCGCCCCGGTGCTGCTGGTGGCGCACTCCACCGGCGGGCTGATCCTGCCGCTGTGGCTGGACCGGCTGAACGCCCGCACCGGCAGCGCCGCCGCGGGCGTGATCGGGCTGGTGCTGAACAGCCCGTGGTTCGACCTGCAGGGCCCGGCGTACTACCGCAGCGTCGGCACCCCGGTGATCGACGTGCTCGGCCGCTTCCGCAAGACGGCGGCGCTGCCCGCCCCCGCGATCACCGCCTACGGCGACAGCCTGCACCACACGGTGTCCGGGGAGTGGGAGTACAACCTGGACTGGAAGCCGCTGAGCGGCTTCCCGGTGCGGTTCGGCTGGCTGCGCGCCATCCGCCGCGGCCACGCCAGGCTGCACCGCGGGCTGAGCATCGGGGTGCCCGCGCTGATCCTGCGCTCCCGGCTGACGAAGTTCGCCAGGCAGTACGGCCCCGCCGTCGACGTGGCGGACGCGGTGCTCGACGTCGAGCAGATCCAGCGCTGGTCCGGCTGCCTCGGCGACCGCACGAACATCGTGCCGATCGAGGGCGCGCGGCACGACGTCTTCCTGTCGAGCGAGAAGCCGCGGGCCGAGGCCTTCGGCGAGCTGGACAACTGGCTGGACTGGCTGGCCGCGTTCCGGACGTCCGGCTAGCTCACCAGGGGCTGGTGCGCAGCACGATCTCGGTCGCGAACTCGTGCGTGGCCTCGGCGGCGACATCGTCGACGTCCAGCTCGACCACCCGGAACTCGCCGTAGACGAAGCGGCCGGAGCCGTCCGCCACCGCGCGGGTGGTGCGCTTGGTGACCACCATGGTCACCGGCAGCTCCATCGGCCGAACCGCGGAGTCGGCGACGGCGCCCTCGGTGTCGGCGCCCGCCGGGTGCCCGCGGTCGGCGACGGTCAGGCTGATGAAGCGGCCGAACGGCCCGGCGCAGAGCTGCCAGGCGAGTTCGGCGCCGCGGCCGTACCCGGCGACGTGGGTGTAGGGCACGCTCAGCTGGTCGAGCACCGCGTGCAGGTCGGCCGGTTCCAGCCCGTCGACGCTCTCCGGCGTGACGGTGCGCAGATCCGAGACGTGCAGCCGGGCCGCGACCCCGTCGAAGACGTCGGGCGGGGCGCCCGCGTCCGGCAGCAGCAGCACGGTGTGCCTGGAGTCCGGGCCGTCCACCCGGACCGTCCAGGAGCGGTCACCGACCGTGATCTGGCGCGCTGTCATGACCGGAAACGGTACACGGCCGCCCGATCCGCGATGCCGGGTTCGCCCGGATAGCGGGCGCTCAGGAGAGCAGCCGCATGCCCGCGTGGTCGCCCGCCTCGGGGTCGAAGGTGACGGTGCGGTCGCACCCCGCCTCCCGGCCCAGCTGCTCGACCAGCGCGTCGGCGAAGTCGGCGCCATCGGCGGCGCGGCGCAGCGCCTGGCGCACGGTGTCGGCCCGCTCGACCACGATCTCGGCCGAGTCAAGCAGCCCGAGCAGCACATCGGTGACGGCCTCCGGGGTCTGCCGGTAGCCGCGGCGCAGCACCCAGTAGATCTCGGCGAGCACCAGCATGGTGAGGTAGCCGGGGTCGCTCTCGGTGAGCCCGTCGATCACGGCGTTGGCCCGGGCGGACTGCTCCGGGTCGTCCTGGGTCAGGTAGCGGATCAGGACATTGGCGTCGAGGCCGATCATCCGCGCGGCCGTTCCACCACGTTGCCCGCGACCGCGGCGTCCATCTCGGCCAGCTCCAGCGGCGCCGCGCCCCAGCCGACGATGCCCTTGAGCGCCTTGACCGTCCTGGTCTCCGGCACCAGCTCGTAGCTGCCGTTCGGGGTGGGCACGAAGGCCACCCTGACCCCCGCGCGCAGCCCGAGCGCCACCCGGACATCCACCGGAATGGTGATCTGCCCCTTGCTGGTCACCGCCGCGGACAGCACCGGCCCGCCGCGTTTGCGCTCCGCCACCGCACCCCTCCTTACGAACCCCGCCGATCCTTACCAGAAGGTAAGGGGCACTGCCCGGTTCGTCAACAGGGCGCGGTGAGCCCGCTGCCGATCACCGGCAGCCCGGCGGGCGGGCCGTCGGCGAGCAGCCGCTCCAGCGCCGGCAGGTCGGCGTGCTCGGTCACCAGGTCGGCGAGCAGGTCGAGCTGGGCGGTGCGCAGCGCGGCCACCGAGACGTCGGCCGCCGGTTCGAAGCCGGTGCGGCCCGCCGCGGCGGCGACGGTGCGCAGCCAGCCGCGGCGCAGCTCGTCGCACTCCAGCAGCCCGTGCAGGTGGGTGCCCCAGATCGCGCCGCGGACACTGCCTTCCGGCTGCCCTTCCAGCTCCAGCCAGGCGGGGTCGCCGGTGCGGGTGACCCGGCCGTGGTGGATCTCGTAGCCGTGCACGGGGATCAGCGACCCACGTTCCCGCCCGGCGCTGCGCCGCAGCACCTTCGGGTCGGCGAAGGTGACCTCGAGGTCGAGCAGCCCGAGCCCGGGCACCGCGCCCGCGCCGGACTCCACCGGGTCGACGATCCGGCCGCCGAGCATCTGGTACCCGCCGCACACCCCGAGGATCGGCTTTCCCTCGGCCGCCCTGGTCCGCAGGGCATCGGCGAGCCCCGTGCGGCGCAGCCAGGCCAGGTCGTCGACGGTGGCCTTACTGCCGGGGAGCACAACGAGATCGGCACCGGCGAGCCGGGAGGGCTCGGTCACCCAGCGCACCGCGGTGCCCGGTTCGCAGGCGAGCGCCTCCACGTCGGTGGAGTTGGAGATGCGCGGGAGCCGGATCGCGGCGACCGACAGCCACTCCCGGCCGCGCGGCGGGGCCGGGCGGCCGACCGGGGCGTCGGCGACGGTGCCGAGCGAGTCCTCGGCGTCCAGCCAGAGCTCGTCGGCGTAGGGCAGCACGCCGAGCGTGGGGCGGCCGGTGAGCGCGGCGAGCTGGTCCAGCCCGGGGCGGAGCAGCTCGACGTCGCCGCGGAACTTGTTCACCAGGAAGCCCGCGATGAGCCGCTGGTCGTCGGGCTCCAGCACCGCGACGGTGCCGAAGAGGTGGGCGAGCACCCCGCCGCGGTCGATGTCGCCGACCACGATCACCGGCAGCCCGGCCGCGCGCGCCAGCCCCATGTTGGCGAGATCGGTGGCGCGCAGGTTGATCTCGGCGGGCGAGCCGGCGCCCTCGCAGATCACCGCGTCGAAATCGGCGCGGAGGGCGGCGAGTTCGTCGGCGACGACCGCGCGCAACGCGGTCCGGTGCCGGAAGTAGTCGCGCGCGCCGACGGTGTCGACGGCCCTGCCGCGCACCACCAACTGGGAGCGGTGGTCACCGCCCGGCTTGAGCAGGATCGGGTTGAACCGCACGCTCGGTTCCAGCCCGCAGGCGCGGGCCTGCAGCGCCTGTGCCCGGCCGATCTCCCCGCCGTCCAGCGTGACGACCGAGTTGTTGGACATGTTCTGCGCCTTGAACGGCGCCACCCGGACCCCGCGGCGGGCCAGCGCCAGGCACAGCCCGGCGACGACGACGCTCTTGCCCGCGTCCGAGGTGGTCCCGGCGACGAGCAGCGCGCCGCCGGGCGTCACGGCAGGGTGAGGATCTCGGCGCCGGTCTCGGTGACCACGAGGGTGTGCTCGAACTGCGCGGTCCAGCGCCGGTCCTTGGTGACCACGGTCCAGCCGTCGTTCCAGACCTCGTAGTCGATGCCGCCGAGGTTGATCATGGGCTCGATGGTGAAGGTCATCCCCGGCTCGATGATCGTCTCCACGGCGGGCTGGTCGTAGTGCAGGACAACCAGGCCGTTGTGGAAGGTCGGGCCGACGCCGTGGCCGGTGAAGTCGCGGACGACGCCGTAGCCGAAGCGGTTGGCGTAGGACTCGATCACCCGGCCGACGACGTTCAGCGCGCGGCCCGGCCGGACCGCCTTGATCGCCCGGTTGGTCGCCTCCTCGGTGCGCTCCACCAGCAGCCGGACCTCCTCGTCGACCTCGCCGGCCAGGTAGGTGGCGTTGGTGTCGCCGTGCACGCCGTCGATGTAGGCGGTGACGTCGATGTTCACGATGTCGCCGTCCTGGATCACGGTGGAGTCCGGGATGCCGTGGCAGATCACCTCGTTCAGCGAGGTGCAGCAGGACTTGGGGAAGCCCTTGTAGCCGAGGGTGGAGGGGTAGGCGCCGTTGTCGATCATGTACTCGTGCGCGATCCGGTCCAGCTCGTCGGTGGTGACGCCGGGGGCGACGGCCCTACCCGCCTCGGCCAGCGCGCGCGCCGCGATCCGGGAGGCGAGCCGCATCTTCTCGATGGTCTCCGGAGTCTGCACCCAGGGCTCGGAGCCCTCGACGGCCGTCCGCTTGCCCACGTACTCGGGGCGCTCGATGGCGCGCGGCACCTCCCGCTCGGGCGAGAGCGTGCCGGGAACGAGGGGCTGGCGAGTGCGCACGGACATGAAGACAGGGTAGTCCGCGTCAGCCGGTCGCGGCGGGCAGCTCCGGGATCGGCACCGGGCCCACCCCGCTCTCGTAGGTGTTCGCCACCAGGGCCGCCCGCAGATACCAGAGCCCGTCCAGGTTCATCGGGTCCAGCCCGGTGTACTGGGCGATCCGGCGCATCCGGTGGTCGATGGTGTTGGCGTGGATGTGCAGCGTGCGCGAGGTGCGCTGCCGGTTGCGGTCGTTGCGCAGGTGCACGACGAGGGTGTTCAGCAGCTCCGGCTGCGCGCGCAGCGGATCGAGCACCGCGGCCAGCCTGCGCCTGCCCGGCCCGGGGCGGGTGATCTGGTACTCCACCGCCAGATCCGCCATCCGGTAGAGCCCGGCCGGGCGGTGCAGCCGCTGGGCGAGGTCGAGCAGCTGGTGCGCGTCCCCGGTCGCGGCGGGCACCTCACCGGTGAGCGCGTGCACGACCGTGCCGAGCAGCGGGACGCCGGCCGCCCGCTGCAACCCGTCGAGCAGGTCGGCGGCGGGAGCATCCACCAGCCGGTCCTCGGCGAGCAGCACGGTGCCGCCCTCGGGGCCGAGCAGCGCGGGCGGCGGGCCGCCGGGCCTGGTGGCCAGCTCCAGCCGCATCCGGCGCAGCCTGCGCCGCGCCTCGCGCTCGTCGCGGACCGCGCGGTCGTCCAGCGTCTCGGTGGCGACGCCGAGCGCCAGCACCGCGTAGGCGTCCGCGGTCGGGAAGCCGCTGCCGCGGAGCTGCGCCGAGCCCGCCTCGCCCGCGATCAGCGCGCTCGCCAGCTGGCCGCCCGCGTCGTCCCGCGCGGTGCCCTGCGCCCGCACTTCGCGCAGGTAGCTGCCGGTGAAGGCGGTGACGATGCGGTCGAGCACCTCGGCCAGCCGCTGCCCGGCCACCACCATGGCCCTGCTGTCCGCGCCGGTGGCGCGGGTGCCGAGCAGCTCGAGCACGAAGCGGAAGCCGAGGTGGGTCGCGTGCTGCACCGCCTCCAGGTCGACGCCCTCGGACGCCCAGTCGCCGATCCGGGCGCGCAGCCGCTCCGGCACCTCGACGGCCGGGCCGCCCTGCAGCGCGACCGCCACCAGCTCCAGGCACCCCCGGATCACCTCGGCGGCCTCGCGCCGGGACGCCCCGCACGGCATGGTCGCCCCGCGCGGCGCGGCACCGCCAGCGACGTGCCCGAGTAGCTGGTGCGAGAGCCGGGGATCGTGGCGCAGGTAGCCCGCGGCGGGCATTCCGGCGATCCTGAGTTCCCTGGTCGCGCACGGGCTGCTCGTCCGCATCCGTCCTCCGTACTATCGTGACTCAACTCTCTCAGTAATAACTGTAACTATAGGTGGACATATTCGGCTACAGACATTTCCCGCCAGCCGATCCCGTCGTCATTGAACGAAGCATGGAAAAATGACTCAGTATCTACTGAGACAGTTGGTCGGATCGAGAGGAAATGGATGACCGGCAGGGAGTACCGGGTCGCCGAACTGGCGGAGGCAGCGGCGGTACCGGTGCGGACGGTGCGCTACTACCAGGAGCGCGGCCTGCTCGCGCCGCCCGAGCGCAGGGGCCGGAACGCCTTCTACGGCGAAACGCACCTGGAGCGGCTGCGGCTGATCGCCGACCTGCTCGCCCGCGGACACAGCCTCGAGGGCATCGCCGACCTGCTGACCAGCGCCGAACAGGGCGGCGGCGTCTCCGAGCTGCTCGGCTTCGAGTCGGCGGCCGCGACGGCGTGGGGCGACGGGGAGGTCACGCTCGACCTGCAGCAGATGCTGGAGCGGTTCGGCGACCAGGTGACGCCGCAGGCCATCACCGAGGCGGTCGCGCTCGGCTACCTGCGCATGGAGGGCGACCAGTTCGTGTACACCAGCTCGCGGCTGCTGGAGGGGGCATCCGCGCTGGTGGCGACCGGTATCCCGCTGCACGCCATCCTCGCGGTGAGCTGGGAGCTCGAGGCCGCCTTCGACCGGATGGCCTTCGCCTTCGTGCAGATCTTCCGCACGCACCTGGTGCGCAAGGTGCTCGAGCACCCCTCCCCCGCCGAGCTGCACCAGCTCGCCGAGACCCTGGCCGCGCTGCGCCCCAGCGTCCGGCTGATCGCGGACGAGCACCTGGCGCGGGCCATGGATCGGCGGATCGGGATCGACCTGCCGGAGGTGTCCCAGCAGATCAGCCTGGCCACCGGCGAGTAGGGAATCTTCGGCGCACCCCCGGCGTTCCGACAAGTAGTTGACGTAGAAACATCTCGAGACGGGACGCACCGTGGAACTGGGACTCACCACCTTCGCCGAACGCTATCCGGCCGACGGCCGCCCGGCGCCCAGCGCTGCCGAACGGCTGCGCCAGGTCGTGGACGAGGCCGTCGCCACCGAGGCCGCCGGGCTCGACGTCTACGGCGTCGGCGAGCACCACCGGGTCGACTTCGCCGCCTCCGCCCCCGCCGTCGTGCTCGCCGCCATCGCCGCGCGCACCGAGCGCATCCAGCTCACCAGCGCGGTCACCGTGCTCAGCTCCGACGACCCGGTCCGCGTCTACCAGGACTTCGCCACCCTCGACGGCCTCTCGAACGGCCGCGCCGAGCTCATGGCCGGACGCGGCTCCTTCACCGAGTCGTTCCCGCTCTTCGGCTACGACCTGGCCGACTACGACCAGCTCTTCGACGAGAAACTCGCCCTCCTGCTGAAGCTGCGCGACGAGGAGCCGGTCACCTGGCAGGGCAAATTCCGCGCCCCGCTGGACAAGGCGATCGTCTACCCCCGCACCGACAACCGCCCCCTCCCGGTCTGGATCGCCGTCGGCGGCAGCCCCGAATCCGTCGCCCGCGCCGGACTGCTCGGCCTCCCGCTGGCCATCGCCATCATCGGCGGCGAACCCGCCCGCTTCAAGCCGCTGGTCGACCTCTACCACCGCGCCCTCGCCGAAGGCGGGCACGAGAAGCAGCCCGTCGCGGTGCACGCGCACGGCTACATCGCCGACACCGAAGAGGCCGCGATCAGCGAGTTCTGGGAGCCCTACACTCGCGCCATGAACGTCATCGGCCGCGAACGCGGCTGGGGCCGCATGACCCGCGCCCAGTTCGACGGCATGCGCGGCCCGGAGGGCTCGCTCTTCCTCGGCACGCCGGACGTGGTCGCCGAGAAGATCGCGAATGTTCGCGACACCCTCGGACTGGACCGCTTCATGCTGCACACCAGCGTCGGCACCCTGCCTCCGGAGCAGGTGCTGCACACCATCGAACTGCTCGGCGCGAAAGTGGCCCCGCAACTGGGCTGACCTGACGATCGACCGGATGTCGGTTGTTCGGAGGAGTGCGCGCGCGGCACACCGCCGGGCAGGCTGAGTGGATGATCTGGCGGCTGATCGCGCGGTGTGTCGTGCCGTTGCTCTGTACGGCGCTCGCACTCGCCGGATGTTCCGGACCGCCGGAGGTCAGCGGCACCGCGGTCGCGCCGGACACGGACAATGTGATCCGCGCCGAAAACGGTGTGGTCGTGGAGATCCCCGGTGCGGCGCTCAGCGGCGCGGGCAGGGTGCGCGTCACCTCCGCGCGGACGCCGGACGGTGCCGATGGATGGTCGATCGAGCTGGACGGCGCCACGCTCACCGGTTCGGCGACGCTGCGCTTCCCGATCGGCGAGCTCGCCCCCGGCGAACCGGCTCCGCTCGTCACCTTCGCCGAGAGTCCCGACGGGCCGCGCACCATCGCGGCGAACGCACGGGTGGAGAACGGCGAGGTCGTCGTCGACACCACGCACTTCTCGTTCTGGCTGGCCGAACGCTGGAATGAGTTCGCGGGCGCCGCCACTAGCTGGCTTCACGATCGGATCCACGACCTCGGCGTCGGCTCCCCACCGAACTGCCCCGGCGAGCAGGCCGTACGCGACGACGGCTACACGGTGACCAGCGACAGCGGCGACCGCGTGTTCTGGTGCCTCGGCACGGACGCGGGGTCGCCGCTGCTGCGAACGGTGAACGCACGCGGCTACGGCGCCGCGTTCGAGTACACGCCGGGACTGCGTGTCGCGCGGACCGACCGCAAGCAGCTGCTCTCCCATGTCGCCGAGCTCCTGAGCCCCGCCCCGACCCTGCCCGGCAACCGGGTCGAACTGGTACCACCGGGCAACAGCGTCGATTTCGTCGCGTCCCCGCACGTCAGGGGCACCTCGGGTGTCATGGTCACCCCGCACCCCGGCGCCTACCTGCTCACCGCCCTGGATGTGGCGTTCGGCCTCTACGAGATGCTGCTGAAACGGGCGGGAGCGGGCGGTGCCGTCGGCGCCCTGGACCAGACACTGCAGGGGGCGGCCTGCCTCGACGGGTTCACCGCACTGGCCGTCGCGGAGTTGCCCGCGGATCCCACCGGCTACTTCGTCCGAGCCCTCGACATGGCACTGGACTGCGCGGCCACCGCGCTGAGCGGCGCCGAACTCGGTCCGATCAACGCGTTCGTGGTCGCCCCGATCCTCTGGGTCGTCGGAGCGATCCGGGCCGCGCTGGACGGAGCCATCGGCGCACTGGACAGCCTCGACCCCAGCGGCTACCGGATCATCGTCACCGCACCGCGGCGCCCGACCGAGGTGGTGGAGGTCGTCGCCGTGGACGAATCGGGAAATCCATTGTCGGACTGGTCCGTCCGCACCGGCGCGCGGGGACCCCTTGACTGCAGCTACCCCTACCCGGCCAAGTCGTCCAGGGGACGTGACATCGTCCAGTGCGGCGGGACCGCCGACGGCGCCCACACCTGCTGGATCGAACCCGATCGGCAGGGACTCACCTGCGCATTCGATGTCTGGGCGAAGGAGTTCCTCGCCTACCGAGCACGGGCACCCATTCCGGCCGTGCCCGGGGCCGACGGCCCGTCCCCGGAGTGGCTCGAGCTCGACGACGGCACCCGCTGCTCGCAGCGCCACGGCGGAGCGTGGGGCGGGCGCGCCGACGACCTGCGCGGCGCCTACGGCTGCGATGGCGTGCCGTACGTCGTACTCACCGAGTACGACGTGCCCGCCGTTGACACCTCCGCGCCCGAATGGACGGTGCGGGTCGGTGAACTCGGCGATCCGAGGGAGAAGTTTCCGCCGCCCACCGTCCGAGCGGTGACCCGCGCCTACTTCACGGCGTCGCCCTGACGGTCGGCGCGGTTCAGAACGCGTACGGACCGAAGCGGCCCCAGACCAGGAGAGCCGCCAGCGCGAGGTAGAGCGTATTCAGGGCGATGGCGGGGTATTCGCGGTAGCGGTAGTGCGTGGCCATCGCGCCGAGCATGAGCAGCACCCAGCACAGGGCGGTGATCGGTACCAGTACCGGGGCGATGTCGAGGACCGCGGGGAGGATCAGGCCGATGGCCGCGAGTAGCTCCAGGGCGCCGAGGGTGCGGACGGCGGCGGGGTGGGTGTGGCCGGTCCAGGTTCCGCCGGGCGCGGCGGCCAGGGTCGGGATCGGCACGAAGGTCTTGGTCGCGCCGCCGGCCAGGGCCACTGCTGCCAGCAGGGCGGCGGTGATCCAGAGAATGAGGTTCATGCGGGTTCTCCTCGCGATAGGTGTGCCCACGGGACACCGGCGCGAGCTCGGTTGTGACAGGGTTTGTCACAGCGCGAAGGCGAGCGGTGTCCTGTGGGTGATCCCGAGACCGAGGAGGCCCCGTGGCCGACCAGCACACCGAGACGTTCGTGGCGCACCGCAACCTGCTGTTCACCGTGGCCTACGAGATCCTCGGCTCGGCGAGCGACGCGGAGGACGTGCTGCAGGAGAGCTGGCTGCGCTGGGCCGAGGTGGAGCTGGGCGCGGTCCTGGACCAGCGCGCCTACCTGGTGCGAATCGTCACCAGGCAGGCACTGAACCGGCTGCGCACGCTGGGCAGGCGCAAGGAGTCGTACGTCGGGCCGTGGCTGCCGGAGCCGCTGCTCACCGCCCCGGATATCGCCGCCGACGTGGAGCTCGCGGACAGCCTCTCGATGGCCGTGCTGCTGGTGCTGGAGACGCTGGGCCCGACCGAGCGCGCGGTGTTCGTACTGCGCGAGGTGTTCGCCTTCGACTACGCCGAGATCGCCGCTGCGGTCGGGAAGACGCCCGCGGCGGTGCGGCAGATCGCGCATCGAGCCCGCGGGCACGTCACCGCGCGCAGGCCGCGCGGCACGGTCTCGGCCGACGAGACCCGCTCGGTGCTCGACGCTCTCCGGCGCGCGGCGAGCACCGGTGACCTGCGCGGGCTGCTCGACCTGCTCGCCCCGGACGTGCTACTGGTCGGCGACGGCGGCGGCATCGTCCAGGCCCTGCCGCGGCCGGTGCGCGGTGCGCACCGGGTGGCCCGGGTGCTCGCCGGCGAGAAGGTCGGCGCGGTCGCCGGGCTGCTGGAGCCGACGACCGTCAACGGCCACCCCGCGCTGGTTCTCCGGACGGACGGCGTGCTCGACACGGTGCTCTCCATCCACCTGGAGGCCGGCCGGATCATCGGCATCTACGCCGTGCGCAACCCGGAGAAGCTCGCGCACATGCACCGGGAGAACCCGCTCACGACCTGACCGACTCCAGCCACGCCCGCCCCCGCCGCGCGGAGGCGCGGGAGAGCCAGGCGTCCTGGACGATCTCGGTGAGCTCGGCCAGCCCGATCCGGCCGATCTCACTGCCGCGCACCAGCACCGACGGGTGGCCGTCGAAGTGCGGGGTGCTGAAGAAGGGCGTGCCCGGGTCCTGGATCAGGGCCAGTTTGTCGGCTTCGGACTCCACCCAGAGCACGATGACGTCGTCGTACTTCTCCCCGGTGTCCGGGTCGACGGCGTCCGGGCGCGGGGTGCGGAAGAAGACGAAGGACTTGCCGCCGACCTGGTAGACGGCATTGCCCCGCCCGCCATCGACCCGGGTGGTGTGCGGCATGGCGGCGGCGATCCGGTGCACGTCGTCGACGCGGGCGGGGCGGTCGGCCATGCCGCAACGCTACGCCGGGGGGAGCCCGCCGAAGAAGGCCCGCAGGTCCTGGATCAGCAGGTCGGGGGTTTCCATGGGGGCGAAGTGGCCGCCGCGGTCGAACTCCGACCAGTGCACGACGGTGTTCTGCTTCTCCGCGATCCCGCGCACGACGGACTTGCCGCTCGGGAAGACCGCGACGCCGGTGGGAACGCCGGAGTCGCGCAGGGCGGCGCCCCACGATTCGGACTCCTTGTAGAGCAGCAGCGAGGAGCCCGCGGTGCCGGTGAACCACAGCACGCTGATCGCGGTGAGCAGCGCGTCCCGGTCGATGGCCTGATCGGGCAGCTCGTGTGCCGGGTCCATGTAGGTGTGTACGACGTCGAGGGTCCAGGCGAGCAGCCCGGCGGGTGAGTCGGTGATCGCGGGGGCGAGGGTCTGCGGGCGGGTGGAGTGGATGCCCGCGTAGCCGGAGGTGTCGTTGCCGCTCCAATCCTGCAGCGCGGCGAGCTTCTCGCGGTCGGCGTCGGAGTAGCCGGAGCCGTCGTCGTCCCAGGCGGGGATGGTGATCGGGTCGTTGAGGTGCACGCCGAGCAGCCGCTCGGGCGCGATCCGGCCGAGTTCCGGCGCGATGAACGAGCCGGCGTCGCCGCCCTGCGCGCCGAACCGCTCGTAGCCGAGCCGGGTCATGAGTTCGGCGATCAGCACCGCCGAACGCTCGGTCGCGGCCGCACCCGGTACACCCGTCGGCCCGGAGAAGCCGAAGCCGGGCAGGGTGGGGATCACCAGGTGGAAGGCGTCGCGCTCGGTGCCGCCGTGCGCGACCGGGTCGGTGAGCGGGCCGACCACCGCGCGGAAGTCGGCGAAGGGCCAGCCGTGCACCAGGACCAGCGGGGTCGCGTCCGGCACCGCCGACCTGATGTGCGCGAAATGCAGCCGCTGTCCGTCGATCTCGGTGACGAACTGCGGAATGTCGTTGAGCGCGCGCTCCTGTGCGCGCCAGTCGAACCCGCCGCGCCAGTACTCGGCCAGCTCCCGGACGTAGCTCGTCGGGATGCCGTAGCTCCAGCCGACGCCGGGCAGCTCGGCGGGCCAGCGGGTGGCGCCGAGCCGGGCGATCAGGTCGTCGACGTCGGGCTGCGGGATGTCGATCCGGAATTCCTCGATGGTGCTCATAGCAGTAACGCTACGAGCCGGTTAGGCCGGATCCTGTCCTAACCGGATGGCATTCTGGAATCCGTGAACGATCCATCGGCACGCCTGCTGCGGCTGCTCGGCCTGCTGCAGACCCCGCGCGACTGGCCGGGCACCGAACTGGCGGGCCGGCTCGGCGTCAGCGCGCGCACGGTGCGCCGCGACATCGAGCGGCTGCGCGGGCTCGGCTACCCGGTGCACGCCACCCAGGGCAGCGTCGGCTACCGGCTCGCGGCGGGCGCGACGGTGCCGCCGCTGCTGCTCGACGACGAGGAGGCGCTGGCCGTCGCGGTGGGGTTGCGTACGGTCACCGGCGGCACGGTGAGCGGGATCGAGGAGGCCTCGCTGCGCGCGCTGGCCAAGCTGGAGCAGGTGCTCCCCTCCCGGCTCCGGCACCGGCTGACGGCCATGCAGCGCAGCATGGTCCGGGTGAGCGGGTCCGGGCCACGGGTCGACCCGAACGTCCTGATCGCCATCTCCGAGGCGACGCACCGCCGCGAACGGCTGCGCTTCGACTACCGCGACCGCGGGGGCGCGGCGACCATCCGGGACGTCGAGCCGGAGGCGGTGGTGAACTTCAGCAGGCACTGGTACCTGGTCGGCTGGGACACCGACCGCGCGGACTGGCGCTCCTTCCGGGTCGACCGGCTGCACCCGCGCATCCCCACCGGCCCCCGCTTCACCCCGCGCGCGCTGCCCGGCGGCGATGTCGTCGCCTACCTGTCGCAGCGGCTCTCGGCCGATGCCTGGCCGCACCGCGCGGTCGTCACCCTGCACGCCTCCGCCGAGCACCTCGCCGATCGGGTCTGGCCGGGCATGGGCACGCTGGAGGCGGTCGACGACACCCACTGCCTGCTGCATCTCGGCGCCGACTCGCCGTGGGCGCTCGCCTGGATGCTCACCGCGGTCGACGTCGACTTCACCGTGGACGGGCCGCCGGAGCTGGTGGACGCGGTGCGCGCGCTCGGCGATCGGTGCCTAGCGGCGATCGCCGACCAGGACCGGCACTGACGGCTCGGACTCCGGCACCGGCTCGAATTCGGACAGCCCCACCCGCCGCTGCACCTTCTTCATCCAGGCGGGCGCCCACCAGCAGTCGTCGCCGAGCAGCTTCATGACGGCGGGGACGAGCAGCATGCGCAGCACGGTGGCGTCGATGATCAGCGCGGCGATCATGCCGTAGGCGATGTACTGCATCATCACCAGGTCGGAGAAGGCGAAGGCGCCGACCACGACGAGCAGGATGAGCGCGGCGGCGGTGATGATCCGGCCGGTCTGCGCGGTGCCGCTGCGCACCGCGTCGGTGGTGGTGGCGCCGCGGGCCCGCGCCTCCACCATGCGGGAGAGCAGGAACACCTCGTAATCGGTGGAGAGGCCGTAGATCACGGCCATGATGACCACCAGGATGTTGGCCTGGATGGGCTGCGGCGTGAAGTGGAGCACCCCGGCGCCGTGGCCGTCGACGAAGATCCAGGTCAGGATGCCGAGCGTGGAGCCGAGGCCGAGCGCGCTCATGAGCGCGGCCTTGATCGGCAGGATCAGCGAGCCGAAGGTCAGGAACATGAGCACGGTGGTGATCAGGACGACCAGCGCGATCATCCACGGCATCCGGGTGAGCAGGGTGTCGATGCTGTCGTGCTGCATGGCGGGCACGCCGCCGACCAGCATCCGGACCCCCTCGGGCTGGTCGAGGCCGCGCAGGTGGTCGATGGTGGTGCCCGCCTCGTCGGGGTCGGTGAGGACCGCGCTCGTGCGGAAGACGGTGGTGTCGGTGGCGGAGCGGCTGGGCAGGGTGAACTGCTCGGCCAGGTTCGGCGCCCCGTTGGCCTCCTTCAGCAGCCGCCCGATGGCCGTGGTGTCGGTGCCGGTGAAGATCAGCTCGATCGGGTCGGAGCGGCGCAGCGGGAAGTGGGTGTCGATCTCGGCCTGGGCCAGCCGGGTCGGGTTGTCCGGCGGCAGGTACTTCTCGCTGAACCCGCCGAAGGCCAGGTTCTTCATCGGCACGATCAGGATGGCGAGCAGCAGCACCAGCGGTACCGCGATCTTCAGCGGGTGCCGCATCACCCAGCGGGTGAGCCGCCCCCAGAACCCGGCCTCCACCTCGGCCGCGGTGCGGGTGCGGGCGAAGCGCGGCAGCCCGAAGGCGTCGATCCGCCTGCCGAGCACGGCCAGGATCGCGGGCAGGATGGTGACGGCGGTGAGCGCGGCCATGGTGACCGTGGCCATGGCGCCGTAGCCGATGGACTTCAGGAAGGTCTGCGGGAAGAGGAGCAGCCCGCCGAGGCTCGCGACGATCATGGTCGCGGAGAACACGACGGTGCGTCCGGCGGTGGTCACCGTGCGGCGGACCGCGGTCGCGGTGTCGTTGCCCTCGGCGAGCTCCTCGCGAAATCGGCTCACGACGAACAGGCCGTAGTCGATGGCGAGCCCGAGCCCGATCATCGAGACCACCGGGGAGACGAAGGAATTCACCTCGGCCACGTGCGTGAGGCCGCGCACGATGCCGAACGCGCCGAAGACCGTCAGCCCGCCGACCACCAGCGGCAGCGCCGCCGCCACCAGCCCGCCGAACACGACGAACAGCAGCACCCCGACGGCGGGGAAGGCGAGCAGCTCCATCCGGTGGATATCGGCCGCGATGGTGTCGTTCAGCGCCCCCGCCACCGGCTGCAACCCGCCGACCTCGACCTCGACGCCGGGAATCGCGAACGCGTCCTGCACGATCCGGTAATTGCGCAGCACCTCGGTGTCGGTGTCGCCGCGCAGCGCGATCGAGGCGACGGCCCGCGTGCGGTCGGCGGTGGCGGCCGCGGCGCCGCTGAGCTTGCCGGTCTCGGTGGGCCAGTAGGCGGCGTTCACGCCCGCGATCTGTTCCGGGTGCGCGCGGGGCAGCGCGTTCAGACTGCCGGTGACGGTGGCCGCGAACACCGGGTCGTCCACCGTGGTTCCGGCGGGTGCGGTGTAGAGAACTACCACGTCCACGTCGTGGTTGCGCCCGAACGCGGCGTCGGCCAGCTGCCCGGCCCGCGCCGACTCCGAGCCGGGGTCGAACATGCCGCCCTCGCTCAGATGGTCGGCGTGCCCGGCCCCGTAGGCCGCCAGCGCCAGCATGGCCGCCGCGACCAGCCCGATGACCGGCCACCGCCAGCGCGAAACCCGTGCGCCCCACCAGGCGAACAAACCGGACCACCACCTTTCCACTCCGCTACCCGAACGGATCATCCGTGCGTTCGAGTTCCCCGGCCGCACCGGGAAAGGCGGGGATTGTCAAGAAGAATGCCGAACCGGACGGCGGGGTATTTACAGTGGCAGGCGGCGCGATGGCCGCGCCGGACCGGAAGGAGATCCATGCGCTCCGCGCTGCTGGCCGTTTCCCTGCTCACGGGGGCTCTCGCCCTCGTCGGCTGTGCTGCCGACGACTCGGCGGGCACCACCGCCGCCGCGGCCGATTCCTCGCTGACCGTCGGCGGCGAGCCGACCTCGAGCGCCCCGGCCACCACGAAGCCGGTCCCGAACGGCACCCCGGTGACCATCCAGGCGGGCACCGGCACGGAGATGTTCGGTGTCCCCGACGTGCGGGTGCGGATCGCCACCTGCGACACCGACACCGAGCTGGCCACCGTGGTGACCGATCGCGACGGCACCGCCACCCACGGCGTCACCGAGGCAGGCTGCTACCGCGCGACGGTGCTCTCGGTGCCCGGCGGCTGCCACCCGAACGAGGTGGCGACCAGCACCGTCGTGGTGAAGCTCGGCGAGCCCGCGTCGACGCGGTTTCTCATCCACTGCGCCTGAATCCCCGCCGCTACCATCGGCGGTGACGGCCGACCCCCTCACAGCGGAGCGCGACGATGACCGACGGTGACGACATCCGGCTCAGCGACGAGGAGCGGCTGCACGCGCTGAACGTCCTCGGCGAGCACTACGCGGCCGGGCGGCTGGACGGCGACGAGTTCTACGAGCGCTCCGGCGCGGTCGCCGCGGGCCGCACCGTCGGCGCGCTGCGTGAGCCGTTCCGCGGGCTGCCCGGCGGCGTGCCGCTGCGCGAGGAGGGCGGGTCGATCCGGCGGGTCGGCGACGCGGCGCCGCAGCCGCTCGCGAAGCAGGAGGAGAGCTCGCCCGCGGCCGAGCTGGAGTCGCTGCGGCACCGCGGCAAGGTGGTGGAGACGGTCGACGGGGTGATCCTCGGGCTCACCCTGCTGGTGTTCCTCGTGCTGCAGTTCGCCGTCGACTGGAGCTGGGCGTGGCTGGTCTGGCCGTCGCTGGCGGTGACGCTCTCGGTGCCCCGGCTCCTCTACCACTTCGGGGACGAGGACGAGAAGATGTACAAGGAGCTCAAGAAGGCCGACGCCAAGTCCCGGCGCAAGCGGCTGGAGCAGGCCGGTGCGCGGATCCGCGAGCTCGAGGACAAAAGGGACGAATCGTAGGTGCACGGGCTGGTCCCGGAGGCCGATCTCCGATAGCTTAGGTTAGCCTGCCCTGAACAAGCGCGGGCGGAACCAGGAGTGAGGGTGTCGACGGTACCGGCGATCGAAATCAGTGGTCTGGTCAAGAAATACGGCGAGGTGACGGCGCTCGGCGGCGTTTCCTTCGAGGTGGCCCGCGGGGAGGTGCTCGGGCTGCTCGGCCCGAACGGCAGCGGCAAGACCACCACGGTCACCCTGCTCGCCACCCTGCAGCGCCCGACCGCGGGCAGCGCGCGGATCTGCGGCCACGACGTGGTCGCCGAGGCCGCCCGGGTGCGCGAACTGGTCTCGCTGACCGGGCAGTACGCCGCGCTGGACGAGGGGCTGAGCGCGGTCGAGAACCTCGCCGTCTTCGGCAGGCTCACCGGGCTCGGCGGCAAGAACCTGAAGGCCAGGATCGCCGAGCTGGTCGAGCAGTTCGACCTCGGCACCGTGCGCGACCGCCGGGTCGGCGCGCTCTCCGGCGGCATGCGGCGCCGGGTCGACATCGCGAGCGCGCTGGTCACCCGGCCCGAGGTGCTCTTCCTGGACGAGCCGACCACCGGCTTGGACCCGCGCAGCCGCGCCGCGGTCTGGGACACCGTCGCCGGGCTGCGCGGCGCGGGCATCACGGTGCTGCTCACCACGCAGTACCTGGAGGAGGCGGATCGGCTCGCCGATCACATCGTCATGCTGAACCGCGGCGAGATCGTCGCCGCGGGCACGCCGGGCAGCCTGAAGAAGGAAGCGGGCGCCGCCGTCTGCGAGGTCACGCTGGCGCACCGCGGCGACACCGCGCGGGTGCTGGAGCTGCTCGGCGGGCTGGAGCTGGTCGAGGCGCCGGAGGAGAGCCAGACGCACCCGCGGCTGGTGTTCCGGGCGCCGCACGGCATGGCCACCGTCGCCGACGCCATCGCGCGACTGGACGGCGCGGGTATCGAGGTCGTCGACATCGGGCTCCGCCAGCCCTCGCTGGACGAGGTGTTCCTGCAGCTCACCGAGGTGACGCCGTGACCGCTCCCGCGCGCGCGTCGGTCGGGCTGCTCCCGGCGACCGGGACCCTGGCCAGGCAGAAGATCCTGGCCGCGCTGCGCTCCGGTGAGGTGCTCTTCGCGGTCTTCGGGCCGATCGTCTTCTTCGTCTGCTTCTACGGGCCGCTGCACCGCCAGTTCGAGCGCGCGGGCGGCGATTACGCGCAGTTCATCACGCCGATCATCCTGCTGCAGGCGGGGATCTTCACCGCCATCACGGCGACCGAGATCGCGGGCAACGACGCGCGGGCCGGGGTGCACGAGCGCATGATGTCGCTGCCGATCCCGCGTACCGCGCCGTTCCTCGGCCGGATGGCGTGGGTGCTGGTGCGGATGCTGCTCACCCTGGCCGCCGGGCTCGGCATCGGGCACGCGCTCGGCTTCCGGTTCGAGGGGTCGCTCGCCGACTCCGCGCTCTTCGCGCTGCTGGTGGTGGCGTTCGGGCTGGCGCTGAGCATGCTCACCGACGCGGCCGGGTCGGTGGCGAAGAACGCGGTCTCGGTGGCGACGGTGCTGATGATCCCGCAGCTGATCCTGGTGCTCGCCTCCACCGGGCTGGTTCCGGCGCAGGGCTTTCCGGAGTGGGCGCGGCCCTTCGTGCGGAACCAGCCGATGTCGGTCTTCACCGACGCGCTGCGCGGCCTCGCGGCGGGCGCCGGCCCCGAGCTGACCGCCGTCCTGGCCTGGACGGCCGGGCTGCTCCTGGCCGGGACCGCGGCCATCGTCGCGGCGGGCCGAGCGCAGGTGAACCGATGACCGCCACCTGGCAGGAGCGGCGCGCGGTGCCGCTCGGCGCGCAGTCCCTGGTGCAGGCGGGCGCGCTGCTGCGCACCTGGTCGCGCGATCCGGGGATCGTGGTGCAGTCGCTGGTCTTCCCGGCGTTCATGCTGCTGATGTTCCAGCTGGTGCTCGGCGAGACCGTGACCACCATGGGCGGCGGCGACAGCGTCTACGGCAATACCGGGCTGGTCGCGCTGGTCGGCGCGCTCTTCGGCACGCTCGCCACCGCCATCACGCTCATCCACGAGCGCGACACCGGGCTGCTCGCCCGCATGTGGACGCTGCCGGTGCCGCGGGCCGGGTTCATCGCGGGCAGGTTGCTCGCCGAGGCGGTGCGGGCCGGGCTCGCCACCGTCGTGCTCTTCGCGGTCGCGGTGCCGCTCGGGTTCCGCTTCGAGCACGGGCTGCTCGCCGGCATCGGCGCGGTGCTGGTCCCGATGATCTTCGGGGTCGGGATCGCGGTCCCCGTGCTCGCGCTCGCCACCCTCGCCTCCGGCAAGGGCGCGGTGCAGCAACTCGGCGGCCTCTTCCTGCTGCTGCTCTTCTTCAACGGCGGCTTCGCCCCGGTGGACCAGTACTGGGGCTGGATCCAGCCCTTCGTCCGGCACCAGCCCATGACGCCTGCCATCGATGCCGTCCGCGGGCTCACCGAGGGCGGGCCGGTCCTCGCTCCCCTGCTCACCACGGTGCTGTGGACGGTCGGGTTGATCGCGGTGTTCGGGCCGATCGCGGTGCGCGGGTATCGGCGGGCCGCCGAAAAACGGTAGGTCCCGCCCCCGCCTGCCGTCGGTTCAGCGGGGGTGGCGGGTGGGGGTGCCGTCGGCGGCGCGCATGACGACGCGGTCGCCGTCGCGGATCATGGTGAAGACGGCGGTGGGCGGGTCGAAGCGGGTGTCGGGTGGGGTGTGGAAGGTGGGGGCGGGGGGTTTGCGGAGGCGGGGGCGGCGGGCGTCGTGCAGGTCCAGGCCGCCGGGGCGGGAGAGGATGCCGAAGCGGGCCGGGTTGCCTGCGAACCAGATGGCGTCGCTGGTGGAGTCGAGGAGGGCGTAGGCGGTGTTGCCGCGGGAGCGCAGGACGAGGGTGCCCGCGATCCGGCCGTCCAGGTCGATCAGGATCACCCAGTCGCGGCCGTTCTCCGGCACGTGCTCGAACCAGAACTGCTGCCAGGGGTTGCGCAGGGCGCGGCGGCGGCGCCGGTAGCGCAGGAACAGCGGGAGCGCGAGGACCAGGGTCCAGAGGACGAAGGCCGCGCCGGTGAAGGTGGAGCCGGTGGCGGCGAGACGCCGCAGGCCGGGGCTGGTCGCGGTGGACTCCAGGTAGAGCAGGACGCCGGTGGCGGGGCCGAGCGCGAGCGTGCCGAGCAGGGCGCCCCAGGCGCGCAGCGCGACCCAGCGGAGCCGGAGCCTGGTCTCGCGCCACTCGCGGGCGGGTTCGGGCGGGGTGCGGAGGGCCGGGTCCGGCCTGCTCGATCTCATGGGCGTCCAACGTCCGACGGGGTAGTGCTGGACGACAGGGTATCGGCCCCGGCGCCGATCCCGCTCGCGCACAGGGGTTTTGTCCGGCAACGTCGGCGAAACCGGCCCGGCCGGAAGCTGCTGGCTCCCGCGGATGACGGCACCGACCCGGTGCACCGGGCTCGGTTCGACCGCACGTGGCCCGTGCGTCGAACCCCGGGCCCGGCTCCGCGCCCGACCCGCTCGGCTCCGATCCGGCCCGGCAATCGGGCGGACCCCGGCGTCAGCCGGGGATGAGGCTCGCGGCCGAGGACCGCCGCAACTTCCCGGACGGCGTCTTGGGCAGCGCGCCCTTCTGCACGACGACCACGACCGCGGGCGCGATCCCGACCTCGTCGTGCACCGCCCGCGCCACCTCGCGGCGGATCCGCTCGCACTCGTCGGTGTCCCCGGCCGACTCGGATTCGGCGATCACCGCGATCCCCTCGCGCGCCATGCTCGGCAGCCGGATGCCGAGCGCGGCGATGCTGCCCGGCCGTACGCCCGCGATCCCGGAGGCGGCGCGCTCGACCACGGTGGGCGCGATATTGCGGCCGGCGACGATGATGACGTCCTTCTTCCGCCCGGTGACGACGGCCTCACCGGCACCGGTGAGGTAGCCGAGGTCGCCGGTGTCGAGCCAGCCGTCGGCGTCCTTGGCGTCGACGTAGCCGTCGGGGCCCAGGTAGCGCTCGGTGACGGCGGCGCCGCGGACCAGGATGGTGCCGATCCGGTCGGCGGGCAGCACCGCGCCCCGCTCGTCCACGACGCGCAGTTCGATGCCGGGCACCGGCGGCCCGAGCCGCACCAGGGTGCGCGGCTTCTCGATTCCGTCCCGGACGACGGCGCCGGTGCGCTCGGCCTGCGCCCCGTCCACCACGTCGACGGCGAAGTGCTCGCGCATCCTGGTGAACGTGACCGCGAGCGTTGTCTCCGCCATCCCGTAGGCGGGCATGAGCGCCTCCGGCCGCAGCCCGAATCGCGTTGCCTCGGCGATGAACTCGTCCAGCGTGGCCCGGTCGACCACCTCGGCCCCGTTCACCGCGACGCGCAGCGAGGAGAGGTCGTAGGCGCCGTCCGGGGCCCGGCGCAGCCGCCGCGCCAGCACCGAGTAGGCGAAGTTCGGCGCGGCGGTGACGTGCCCGCCGAACCGGCCGATCAGCTCGGCCCAGGAGAGCGGGTTCTTCAGGAAGGCCAGCGGGTTGGTGACGACGGTGGTGGCCCGCGCCAGCATGGGGGTGAGCAGCATCCCGATCATGCCCATGTCGTGGTAGAGCGGCAGCCAGCTCACCACGACGTCGCCGGAGCGGAACCCGGCGGCGTCGGCCATGGCGATCTGGTTCTGCATGATGTTGCTGCCGGAGATGGCGACCGCCTTCGGCACGCCGGTGGTGCCGGAGGTGAGCTGCAGGATGCAGAGGTCGTCGCCGACGGTGAGCACCGGCTCGGCCGGAACGGCGTTCGTGCCGAGTTCATCGACCACCACGATCGGCGCGCCCAGGTCGAGCTCGCGCACCACGTCGGTGAAGGGCGCGCCGACCGCGACGACGGCGGCGTCCAGCATCCGCACCACGGCGCGGGTGTCGTCGAGCCACTTCACCAGGTCGGTGCGCGGGGTCGGCTGGTGCAGCATGGTGAAGGCGGCGCCGCGCAGCCAGGTGGCCTGCACCAGCACCGCGACGTCGGCGGCGTCGCCCGCCAGGATCGTCACCGAGCTGCCCGGCCCGACCCCGGCTTCGGCGAGCCCGGTGGCCGCGCGGCGGGCCGCGTCCTGGATCTGCGCCCAGGTGCGGTAGGTCAGGGCGTCGGCGCCGTCGCCGCTCCACAGCCCGGAGATCTCCGAGGGCGGCTGCCCGAAGAGGATGTCGGTGAGTCGGCTCATCGGTTCGCGCCTTCCCGCTCGGCTGCCTCGCGCAGCACGCGGTCGAAGTTCTCGGCGAAGGTCGCGGCGTAGCCGTCGGCCAGCGCCGCCGGGTCGGTGACGATGCCGAACGAGGTCCGGCCGCCCAAGATCAGGCTCGTCACCGAGAAGGAGTAGCCGACCAGCGGGGAGATCGGGGTCAGTGTGGCGATCGGGTTCCCCAGCACCGCGCGGACCTTGGAGAAGCCGGGGTTGATGCCGATGTGGATGTCCGGGCTCATCCGCCCCATGGAGGCGTTGGCGATGGCCCGGTGCACCGGCCACGGGATCTTCGGCGCGTCGTCGGTGGCGGCCAGCGACAGCTCAGGGCGCTTGGCCGCGACGAAGGCCAGCTCGGCGCGGGCCCGCTCCAGCTGGCGGCCGATATCGGGCTCGGAGCCGAGCAGGTTCAGCAGCGAGACCAGCACGGCATTGCCGGTGTGCCGGAACGCCTGGTCGTGCGTGACCGGCAGCGTCACCCGCAGCACCTCGGAGCTGGTCCCGCGTGGCGGCGCGAGACTCAGGGTGCGGCCGATGGCGGCGAGCAGGAATTCGTGCACCGAGGCACCGTGGTTGCGCGCGGCGCGGCGCAGCTCGCGGGTGGAGGCGCTGGTCAGCGCGACCTCCCTGCGGCCGGAGCGGCTCAGCTTCGGCCAGGCCCGCCCGGCCTTACCCGCCTTCCACTGGTCCTCGAAGGCGGTCTTCGACTCCTTCAGCACCTCCGGCTCGATCCCGGCGATGCGGTAGCGCGGGGAGGTGGCGAAGCGCTCGAACTCGGTGAGGTCGGCGGGGGTGCCGTCGGCGAGCAGCGCGGCGAAGGCGGCGCCCGCGATGCCGTCGGAGAGCGCGTGGTGCACCCGCAGCAGCACGTACTGCACACCGCCGTCGGCGGGGGTGAAGAGCGTGATGTGCCAGAGCGGATCCGGGCGCGGGAGCGCGGTCTCGTGCAGCGCGGCGAGCTGCCGGTGCAGGTCGGCGGCGTCGCGGTACTCGGCGGCGGTGACGTGCCGGTCGATGTCGACCTGGTCGGTGAGCACCACCTCGGCGCGGCGCCAGCGGCCGTTGCGGACACCGAGCCGGAAGATGTCGAAGAGCCGCACCCGCTCGCGCACCCGGGCGCGCACCTCGTCGATGTGCAGCTGCGGGGCCGGCGCCAGCTCCAGCACCATGGCCCAGTGCATGGGGCTGCGCGCGGTGTCCAGGTGCAGGTAGGTGAAGTCGGCCGGGGCGAGCTCGACGGGGTTGGTCATGCCGGGGTCACCTGACTCTCGGAGAGGGCTGCGTAGCGTTCGTGATCGGGTTGCATGGCCGCGGCGACCAGTTCCCACAGCACCTCGTCGGTGCCGCCGCCGACCCGGGCCAGCTTCATGTCGCGCCACCAGCGCCCGACCGGGGTCTCGGATTCCAGGTAGCCGGAGCCGCCGAAGATGTGCAGGCACTCGGAGGCGACCTCGTTGCCGAGGTTCGCGGCGGTCACCTTGAGCGCGGCGGCGGTGCGCAGGTTGATCTTTCCCTCGGCGGCCACCCCGGCCAACGCGTAGCGCAGCAGGTCGGTGCGGGCCTGCAGGTCGGCGACGCGCAGCCGCAGCGCCTGGTGGTCGAAGAGCCGCTTGCCGAACTGGGTGCGGTCCAGCATGCGGGCGTGCGTGATGCCGAGCATGGACGCGCAGGCGGTGGCGATCTGCCCGGCCACCGAGTAGCGCTCGTGCGCCAGCCCCCAGCTGATCACCGCGAGCCCGGTGCCCGCGCGGGAGACCAGCGCCTCGGCGGGCACCCAGGTGTCGATGGTGACGGCGGCGGTGTCCAGCGGCCCCGCGCCGAGTTTGCGGTACGGGGTGTCGATGCCGACCTGCGAGGTCGGCACCATGACCAGCGCGACATTGCCCTCGGCGCCGCCCGGCGCCCGCCCGACCACCAGGATCTGGTCGGCGATCGGCGAGAGCGAGACGTACTTCTTGTGTCCGGCCACCCGGTAGCCGCCGTCGTGCGGCTCGATGACCGTGCCGACGTGCTGCAGGTCCGACCCGCCCGCCTCCTCCGAGGCCGCGATGCAGAGCACCGCCTCGGTGCGGATGGCCCGCTCGGCGAGGTCGCGCAGGAAGTCGGTGCGGCCGAAGCGGCGCAGCACGGCGATGGCGGAGTCGTGCAGGCTCACGCCGACGCCGATGCCCGCCGAGTTCAGCGCGCCGAGCCTGCCCGCGAGCGCGAAGTGCTCGCCGAGGTCGGTGATCTTGCGGTCCCGCCACTTGTGCGCGAAGACCCCGGCCGCGCCGAGGTGCTCGAGCAGCGCGCGCGGGAAGCGCTCGTCCCGCTCGGCCTGTTCGGTCCACTGCCGCACCCGGTCGTCGAAGGCCGCGTCGAGCAGCTCGTCGTACGCGGTCATCGGGCGCTGCCCGCCTTCGATCGGACCAGGTCCTCCAGCTCGCCGACGGACGCGGTCTCGGCCATCTCCCGATCGGTGAGCTGCACCTCGAGCCGCTCCTCGATGGCGACGACGCCGATGGCGAAGGCCACCGAGTCCAGCCCCAGATCCTCGATGAGCAGCGAGGAGCGGGTGACGTCGGCCATCGGCAGGTCGAGGTCCTCCTCGAGGATGCTGCGCAGCGTTTCCGCGATGTGATCGGACATCAGTGGTCTCCTTGGTCGAGTACGTCGTCGTCGGTGAGGCCGAAGCTGGTGAACGCCGTGTGCCGCTGCAGCCGGTAGACCTCGCGGCCGAGCACGGCGTTGAGGATCCTGGCGTTGCGCACCGCGCCGATGTCGAGGTTGGGCGCCGAGACGCCGACGGCGTGCGCCTCGGCGGCGGCGACGAAGAGCCTGCCCGCCAGCGCGGGCTCGGCGGCGACGGAGTGGTCCCGCTCGATCACCGGGCGGCCCCTGCTGTCCCGGTGCAGCAGGTCGGCGATCGGCGCGAGGAAGTCGGGCTGCCGCGGCCGGTACCCGGTGGCGGCGACGACCAGGTCGGCGGTGTGCGCCAGCGCGGTGCCGGTGTCGAGGTGCCTGCCCCTGATCCGCAGCCCGCCGTCGTCGAGCGCGTCCAGCCCCTCGACCGCGACGCCCTGGCGCAGCTGCACCGGCTGCGCCTTCTCCAGCAGCTGCCTGCGGTAGAGCAGGTCGTGCAGCCGCTCCAGGGTCTCCGACGAGATGCCCTTGTGGAACTGCCAGTGCCCGGAGCGCACCCGGTCCCTGGTCTCCTCGGGCAGGCCGTGGAAGTAGTCCATGTAGGCGGGGGTGGTCATCTCCAGGGAGAGCTTGGTGAAGTCGAGCGGGGCGAACCACGGGGTCCGGGTCCACCAGCGCACGGCGGGGCCGCCGCGCAGGTTCGCCTCCAGCAGGTCGGCGACGATCTCGGCGCCGGACTGCCCGGAGCCGATCACCGTCACCGCGCCCGCCGCGTGCGCGCGCTCCTGGTGGGTCAGGTAGTCGGCGCTGTGCACCAGCGCGGGCGAGGTGGTCGCGAGCGCCCGCGGCAGCGCCGGTTCGGTGCCGATGCCGACGACGACGTGCCCGGCGGTGATGGTCGATGTGGTGCCCGCGGTGGTCACCGCGACCTCGAAGACGCCCGCCTCGTCCAGCCAGCGCACCTCGTCCACGGTGGTGCGCCAGCGCAGCGACGGCAGCCGCCGCACCACCCAGAGCAGGTACGCCTCGTACTCGCGGCGGGTCGGGAAGAAGTCCTCGCGCACCAGGAACGGGTAGAGCCGGTCCACGTCGGCGAGGTAGCCGAGGAAGGAGAGCGGGTGCGTCGGGTCGACCAGCGAGACCAGGTCGGAGAGGAAGCTGACCTGCAGCTTGGCCTCGTCGAACATGAGCCCGGGGTGCCACCGGAACTCCTCCGCCGAGTCGACGACCAGCACGTTCGCATCGTCCACGGTGGAGGCCAGCGCGGCGAGCCCGAGGTTGAACGGCCCGCAGCCGACGGCGAGGATGTCGACGTCACTCATGGATCGTCGCCAT
This sequence comes from Nocardia sp. NPDC057227, assembly GCF_042669725.1. NCBI lineage: Bacteria > Bacillati > Actinomycetota > Actinomycetes > Mycobacteriales > Nocardiaceae > Nocardia > Nocardia sp. NPDC057227. The sequence continues at coordinate 86,485 of NZ_JBHUXA010000003.1, forward strand.
CTCGTCGCTCTGCTCCAGCGCCTCGGACTCGACCTCGAGCGCGACCCGGAGCAGCTCGTCGAAGAGCGCGTCGATATCGCGCTCGGCGGTCTCCGGGTTGAGCAGGGTGAGCTTGAGGCAGGTGCGCGGCTCGCCCGAGCCGCCGACCCGCACCTGGGTGCGGCCGATGAGCGCGGTGCCCGAGCTGATCAGCCGCCTGCGCAGCTCGGCGTTGACCTGGTCCAGGTCGAGGTCCTCGCAGCGGTAGCGGAAGACGACGGTGGTGAGCGTCACCGGGGCGACCAGCTCCAGCTGCGGCTCGGCGGCGATCCGGCGCTCGGCGTACCCGGCGAGGTCGTGGCAGGTCTCCAGCATGGCGCCGAGGCCGTTCCGGCCGTAGGCGAGGAAGGTGGCGGCCACCTTGAGCACATCCGGGCGGCGGGTGGTCTGCAGGGTCTGGCCGAGCAGCCCGCCGTAGCCTGCCTCCACGTCGTCGTCCGGGTTCAGGTACGCCACCGAGCGGCTCAGCGAGGCGAAGCGCTGCTGGTCGGCGAGGAGCAGCACGCTCGCCGCGGCCGGCTGCCAGCCGACCTTGTGCAGGTCGAGGGTGATGGAGTCGGCGCGCTCGATGCCGGTGAGCAGCCCGGCGAGCCGGTCGGAGAAGAGCGAGCCGAAGCCGTAGGCGGCGTCCACGTGCAGCCAGACCCCGTGCCGCGCGGTGATCTCGGCGAGCGCGGGCAGCGGGTCGACGCTGCCGAAGTCGGTGGTGCCCGCGGTGGCGACGACCGCGACCGGGGTGTGGCTGTGGCCCAGCTCGGTGAGCAGCGCGTTCAGCGCCTCCGGGATCATCCGGTGCTCGGCGTCGACCGGCACCGGGATGGCCGCGGCCTCGCCGAGGCCGAGCGCGGCGCAGGCCCGGTGCACCGAGAAGTGCGCGATCCGGGAGCAGAGCACGATCGGGCGGTGCAGCCCGCTCACCCCGTCCTGCCTGGTGTTCACGCCGTGCCCGGCGGCGGTGTAATCCCGGGCGATGAGCAGCGCGAGCAGGTTGGAGTAGGAGCCGCCCGGCCCGAAGACGCCGCCCGCGGTCTCGGTGAAACCGGCCAGCCGGGCCAGCGCGTTGATGGTCCACTGCTCGATGGCGAGCGTGGCCGGGCCGGAGTCGTAGGTGTCCAGCGAGGCGTTGGTGGCGCTGGCCAGCGCGTCCGCCACCACCGCGACGGTGAGCGGCGGCGGCTGCAGGTGCGCGGCGGTGAGCGGGTGGGTCAGGTCGAGGCCGTAGGCGGCGACCAGCTCGGCGAGCCGGGCGAGCGCGGTGGCCGGGCCGACCCCGCTCTCCGGGATGCGCTCCGGGCCGAGCCGCTCGGCGACGGCGGCGAGCACGGCGAGCGGGTCACCGGAGGGCAGCGGGACGCCGTGGTGCCGCTCCCCGACCGCGGCGGCGAGCTGCGCCAGCCCGGTGCCGACCTCGGACCAGCCCGCACCGGGACCGGCGAAGCGGGACGCTCTCCCCCACGGGAGCACGGATTCAGCTGACACGGGGAGTCCTCGTTTCACGATTCGGTTCGGTGAGCTCGCGGGCAAGGGCGGCGACGGTGCCGTCCAGCGCGGCGGGCACCCGGGCGACCAGCGCGGTGAGCAGCGCCGCGGCGCGCCGCGCGAAGGCGGCGTCGACGGTGCCGAGCTGGTGGTCGACCTCGAGGTGCACCCGGCCGTCGGGGGCCAGCTCGAAGGCGAAGGTCAGCGGGTAGGGGGCGATACCGGTGAAGACCGATTCGCAGGTGACGCGGGCGCCGTCCGGCACCGGGATGCCGCGCAGCGGCGCGGTGCGGACCGAGGCCATGATCTCGGCGACCGGGAAGCGCCCGCCCGCGGTTCGCAGCGCGGTGAGCACGGTGCCGTAGTCGACCCCGGCGAACTCCATGGCCCGGTAGACCACGGCGACGGCGGCGCGCAGCGTCTCCCGCACAGTCGCCGCCGGGTCGACGGCGAAGCGCATGGGGACGATATTGCCGCTGTAGCCGACCCGATCCGGGCGGTCGCCGGGCTGCCGGTTGTCGGCGGGGACGAGCAGCACGTGGTCATCGGCGCCGGTGAGCGCGTGCACGCCGAGCGCGGTGACCGCGATGAACAGGGCATTCGCGGTGCCGCCGAGCTCGCGGGCGACCGCGTCCAGCGCGGCGACGGCGGCCGGGTCGACCGGCTCGGTGAGCTTGGCGCCGGCGTCCTCGTCCATCGGGGCGAGCCAGCTCTCCGCCGGGGTGACCCGCGGGAGTTCGCCGGAGAGCGGGAAGCGGATGCCATCGGCGGCCCAGGTCCGCGTGGCGTGCTCGACCGCGCGCTGCACCTGCGGGGCCGGGCGCCGGATCGGCGGCACCGCGGCGGCGTCCGGCCAGGTGCCGGAGATCAGGGTGCCGAGCAGCAGCGGCCACGAGGTGTCGTCCACCGCGAGGTGGTGCACGACGAAGAGCACGGTGACGCCGTCGCCGTCGGCCGTCACCCGGACCCGGAGCGGCGGCTCCTCGGTGAGCCGGAAGGGGATCGCGACCAGCTCGTCCGCGGTCGCGGCCGTCGCGTTCCAGGCCCACTCCGCGCCCGGCGCGATCCACTCCCCCGCGGTGTCGCCGGGTACGCGGCGGGGAACACCTGAGCCGTCGACGGTGACCAGCGAGCCGAGCACCGCGGCCTCGCGGACCACCAACTCGACGGCCTCTACGAGGCCGGGCACGGTATAGGAGCCGTCGAAGCGAAGGATCAGGCCGATGGTGTGCGAGAGCGAGTCCGGGTCGAGTTCGTAGATCTTCCACATGCGGCGCTCGGCGATGCCGAACTCGCCGGTGTCCAGCCGCGGCAGCGCCGGGGCGGCGAAGCGGTGGTCGCCGGCGAGCCCGGCGGCCGCGAGCCGCCTGCGCACCAGTTCCAGCCGGGTGTCGGTCAGTACGGTCATGCTTCTCCCTGCGTGAACCGGTGGACGGCGGCGGCGTTCGCGCGCAGCACGGCCCAGTCGCTGACGATGTCGATGAGTTCGCCGCGGGCCCAGCGCGGCGCCTGGTCCTGGAAGTGCGGCGAGCGCGGGTCGCCGCTCACGCCGAGCGGCACGATCCAGCGCCCGGCGTCCCGGTCGGCGAGGTCCCAGACGTAGCGCGCGGCCGAGCCGACCGCGCAGGCGTGCGAGAAGCCGACCGCGCTGCCGTTGGCGAGCACGCATTCCGCGTCGCCGCCGAGCGGGTACCGGCCGGGCCGGACGGCGGCGGAGAGCTCCGGGTGCCGCGGGGTGGCCCCGGCCAGGTCCATGCCGTGGATGGGGGCGAGCAGGTGCACGTCCCCCCAGGCCGGGACGGTCTCCAGCGCCGCGACGGCCTCGACCGCGGCGGTGAGTGCCGCCGTGATCCCGACCCCGAGCCGCGGCCCGTGCGCGAGCACCGAGTCGAGCGCGGCGGCGAGCCGGGTGCCCGCCACGAACCACGGGTCGAAGACCCGGGGGAATGCGTGCGGCGCGGCCAGCCCGGCCAGTGCGGGGTCGCGGCTGATCCCGGCGACGAACCGGGCCCTGAACTCGGCGAAAAGGTAGGCGTCCGTGCTCTCCGCGGCCATGGCGCGGTCCCAGCTCAGCAGCCGCGCGCGCAGTTTCTCGGCCTCCGGGCTGAGCTCGGTGAGTTCGCGGAGCCGGTCGAGCAGCGCGGTGGCCTGGTCCATCCGGACGTCGCCGTGGATGGCCGCGCAATCGGCCACGCCCACCGAGGGATTCGCGGTGAGCAGGGCGTCGATCCGGTCGGCGCGGAAGGGCGGGACGCACTCGGTGGTGACCGGTTGCAGCGGGAGCACGCCGGGGATGCGCTGGTTGGCGATGACCGAGTGGTCCGGCACCGCTGCGTCGAAGCCGGTGTCCCGCACCGATTCGGTGGCATAGCCCCGCCACCGGTAGCGGGCGTCCCAGCCGGGGACCGGGAGCCAGTAGTTCTCGGCGGCCCGCTCCGGCATGCGGCCGGTGACGTGGTGCGTGAGCCGCCCTGCGGTGTCGCCGATGACGATGCGGTTGGCCGGCTCGGCCCATCCCCGCAGCGCCGTCTCGACCGCGCCGGTGGAGGTCGCGAAGAGCAGGTCGAGCGCCGGGTCGAAGGTGACCTCGGGGTCGGCGAGCATGGGGGTGCGCAGGCTCAGCGCGAAGGCGGCGTCCGGGCCGCCGACGATGACCGGGCCGTTGCCGGTGACCACGATCTCGACCGGCACCGGGTCGGCGTCGCGGACCAGGATCTGCTCGGTGTGCACGGCTGCCGGAGTCAGTCCCTCCGGACTCTCGGCGAGCACGCCGTCCGCGGTCCGGGTGAGCTTCTCCAGGTAGAGATCCTGGTAGTCGCCCATGGCATTGGTGATCCCCCACGCCACCGACCCGGCGTGCGCGAAGTGCGGCACCCCGGGGACGCCCGCGAAGGCGAAGCCGACCACGTCGAACTCCGGCGCCGCCAGGTGGAACTGCTGGTAGATGCCGGGCAGCTCCAGGAACCGGTGCGGGTCACCGGCGATCAGCGGCGCGCCGCTCGCGGTGCGGGCCCCGGCGACGCCCCAGGCGTTGCTGCCGGAGATCGCGTCGCCGAAGGTCGTCGGATCCGGTTGCGTCCCGGCAGTGTCGGTGAAATGGCCGAGCAGCTCGGTGAGGAACGCTTCGTCCGGCCGCGCGGGCACGGTCGGCTCGGCGGGGTCGACCCCTTCGCAGTCGAAGAGCGCCAGCGCGTCGAGGCCGAGCGCGCGGCAGGCGTGCAGCCGCCACAGCTTGGTGAGGAAACGCCCGAAGAGGATGTGGTGCACCAGGAACACCGCGATCGGGGTCCACGGCTGCCAGGGTGCGGGGCGGTGGCCGAACTCGGTGAGCTCGGGGGCCGCCGCGGCGTCCAGGGTGCTGTTGATGCCGTCCACGTAGGCGCCGATCAGCGCGCGGGTGCGCGGCGACGACGCCGCGAGGATGTGGCGGGCGGCGGCGTCCATCCGGGAGCGGCGGGCGAATTCGTCCCAGCCGACGGTGGTCGCGCCGAACACCTCGGCGGTGCGGCCCTCGGCGCGCAGCCGCAGGAACTCGAGTTGCCAGGCCCGGTCCACGCCGCAGGCGACGCCCTGCCCGTACAGCGCCCCGGCGGCGGAATCGGCGCTGATGTGCGGGATGCCGCTGCCGTCGCGAATGATCTCGATCGTCACGGGACCGCGACCTCCCGCTCGGCGGGCCGGTACGCGGCGACCGGGTTGGCCAGGGCGTGGTCGCCCGCGACCAGGGTGGCGTAGGAGTTGCCGAGGTCGACCATGCGCCGGTTGTTGCCGAGCTGCAGCTGGTTCAGGTGGATGGCGGGGAAGGCGGGGGTGAAGAGGTCCCAGCGGCGGAAGCGCTCCGCCAGCTCCGGGTGCTGCTCGCGGTAGTCGAGCAGGCTCGCCGCGACCAGCTCCCAGAACCGGTCGTCCGGCAGCAGGCCGTCGGCGTGCAGGATCAGCGCGAGGTGCCGCAGGAAGTCGTCGAAGACGTCGGAGAGGATGCCCATGGCGCGGATCTCGTCGGGCTCCTCGGTCACCGCGCGCCGGGCCGCGTCGGGCAGCCCGGCCGGGTCGCCGAAGATCGAGACCTCCTCGCCGATGTCCTTGAGCACGGCGCGCACCGGCACCCCGGCGTCCAGCACCAGGATGAGGTTCTCGCCGTGCGGGGAGAACTTCAGCTCGTACCGGTAGAGCAGGTGCACGATCGGGTGCAGGTAGCAGCGCAGGTAGCGGGTGAGCCACTCGGCGGCGGGCAGCCCGGAGCGCTCGACGATGGCGCGCACCAGCGGCGTCCCCTCGTGGTCGACGTGCAGCAGCGCGGCCATGGTGGTGAGCTGCTCGCCCTGGCGGGCCAGCGGGACCGGGCTCTGCCGCCACAGCGCCGAGAGCAGCTTCCGGTACTCCGAACCGGGCCGGGTGAGCGCGGTGAGCTCGGTGTTCCGGTAGCCGATGGCGGCTACCTCGTAGAGCACCGCGAAGCCGAGCTCCTCCAGGTAGGGGTCGCCGGCGAGCTGCTCGCGCACCCAGTCGTTGATCAGCGGGGTGGTGCGCATGTAGTCCGCCGACATCCCGCGGGTGAAGCCCATGTTGACGATGGAGAGCGCCAGCTTCACGTAGTGCCGCTCCGGCGTCGTGGTGTCGAAGAGCGAGCGGATGGACTGCTGCGGCTGATACCGGTCCTCGGTCTCGCCGACCGGGACGATGCGCTGCTCGGCGAGGTCGATCGCGTAGACGCGCCGGATCCGCTCGGTCCACTGCCACGGGTGCACCGGCATGAAGTAGTAGTCGCCGGGGTCGAGGCCGCGGCCGGTGAGGACCGCCGTGAAGCGCGCGAGCGTCTCCGCGCCTAGCTCGGCCTGGACCAGCCCGGGGTAGTCGACGCCGGACATCGCGGCGAAATCGGTGTTCGCCCTGAGCACCGCCAGCCAGGGCAGCGCGAACCGCGCGCCCCACTCCGGCGCGTAGCGCTGGACGTCGTCCGCGCTGAAGCCGAGCCTGCCCGCGTTCGCGAGCAGGCAGGGGTGCCCCTCGGTCATGGTGCGCTCGATGGTCTGGAAGTCGGCGGCGGCCAGCTCGGCGGCCGGGATCCGCCGCTCGTCCGGGCGGCCCGCGCCGATCAGCAGGGTGTTGCGGAACTCCTCCAGGTACTCCGGCAGCGCCTCCGGTGCGATGCCGAGCGCGTCGCCCAGGTCGATCACCAGGGCGATGGCGTCGATCGGCAGCTCGGCGCCGTCCCGGGTGCGGCGCAGCGACGCGGGGGCGATGTGCCAGCTGTCCAGCGCGAGTACCTCGGCGTGGAAGGCGTATTCGGTGCGGCCGTCGCCGGAGCGCACCAGGTACTCCCCCGGCGCGACCGCCGCCGGGCGGACGAAGCGCTCGTGGCAGAGCTCGGCCAGCACCTTGACCGCCATCCGGCGGTGGTAGGCGGGCCAGTACGAAGAATGCGACACGTCGGCCTCTCAGGAATCGGTGCGCCGGAAGGCGGGGGCGAGGAAGCGGCCGTTGCCGGTGGCCCGGACGAAATCGGCGCGGGTGCAGTAGCTCAGCCGCGCCACCTTGTCGCCGACCGGGTGGTCGCCCGCCACCGCGAACCCGACCGCGGCGTTCAGCCGCTGCACGTCGAGGTTGCGGACGTCCGGCTCCACCACCACGCGCTCCGCGCCGAGCTCGAAGAACGCGGTGCGCATGATGTGCAGCATCACCGCGCCGGTGAAGCCGCTGAGCCTGCGGTCGGTGCTCGCCACCAGCAGGTGCATGCCGATATCGCCCGGCTCGGCGGCGTAGCCGGTGCCGGGATCGGCCAGCTCGCTGGTCGCCGGGTTGTAGAGCTCGAAGAGGAACTCCGGGGTGCCCTCGTAGTACCCGATGCGCAGCCCGTACTTCGGGTCGCCGCCGATCTCGGCGCTGTGCCGGATGAGCTCCTCGACCTCGGCGACGGTGCTGTTCAGCATCCCCCAGTACTCGGCCTTGGGGTCGGTGAGCCAGCCGTGCGCGATCTGCGCGTCCCGCTCGATCGCCATCGGCCGCGACTCGAACGGGTAGTGCGGTGTGGCACCGGCTATCTCGTCCTCGACCTCGGTGTCGGTGAGTCGCAGCACGGCGAGCACGGTCTCCGCGACCCGGCCCGCGCGCTCGCCCTCCAGCTCGGCGATGCGCTCGGCGAGCCCGGCGACCGAGCGGCGCACGAAGATGTCGGCCACCGTCAGGTCGGGGGTGTCCAGCCACTGCCTCGCCTGCGCCACGAAGGCGGTGGCGAGCACGGAATCGCCGCCGAGCGCGAGGAAGTCGTCGGTGACGCCGATCGGGCGGGTCGGCAGGATCTCGCCGAGCACGGTGACCAGCGCCCGCTCCAGCGGGGTGCGCGGCTCGACCGCGGCCCGCTCGTCGGCGCCTGCCAGCTCGCGGATCTTCGCCCGGTCGTACTTGCCGTTCGCGGTCAGCGGCAGCGCCTCCACCACGGTGATCGTGCGCGGGATCATGTGCGGCGGGAGCACATCGGCGAGCGCGGTGCGCAGCGCCTCGCCGTCGGCCGCGCCGACGACGGCGGCGCGCAGCTCGCGCCCGTCCGACCAGGCCACCGCCGCGCGCACGGCGTCAAGGCCGAGCAGCCCGGCCTCGACCTCGCCGAGCTCGACCCGGTAGCCGCGCACCTTGACCATGTGGTCGGCGCGGCCGAGGAACTCCAGGAAGCCGCCGGGCAGGTAGCGGGCCAGGTCGCCGGTGCGGTACCAGCGCACGCCGTCGCGCAGCAGGAAGCGGTCGGCCGTGCGCTCCGGGTCGGCGCGGTAGCCGTCGGCGACGCCGGCGCCGCCGATCCAGAGCTCGCCGGGGACCAGGTCCGGCCGGTCCCGCCCCGCGGCGTCGACCACCCGGCAGCGCACCCCCGCCAGCGGGGTGCCGTACGGCACGAAGGCGGCGCCCGCCGGCACCTGCGGCGCCGCGCAGACGGTGGAGTGGATGGCCGTCTCGGTGGTGCCGCCGAGCCCGGCCACCCGGCACTCCGGGAGCTGGGCCGCGACCCGGTCGAGCAGCGTCACGTCGACCTTGTCACCGCCGAGCAGCACCGCGCGCAGCGATTCCGGCAGCGGGACCAGGTCGAGCAGCATCCCGAGGATCGACGGCACGCAGTTCAGCACCGTCACCGACCGCTCGACGAGCAGCCGGGCCCAGGTGTCGACCCTGGTGTGCTCGTCGTCGCCGGGGACGACGACGGCGCCGCCCACCGCGAGCGGGGCGAAGATGTCGAAGACCGAGAGGTCGAACTCCAGCGAGGAGACCTGCAGGGTGCGGTCCCCCGGGCCGAGCTCGTACCGCTCGACCAGGTCGGTGAGGGTCGCGACCGCCGCCCGGTGCGGCACCTGCACGCCCTTGGGCAGCCCGGTCGAGCCGGAGGTGAAGAGCACGTAGGCGAGGTCGTCCGGGCCGACCGGCACCGGTTCGGCCGGGTCGGCCGCGCGGGCAGCGCCGATCTCCAGCGCCACCGCGTCCGGCCAGGCAGCGGGCCGGTTCGTGAGCACCGCGGCCGGTGCCGCCACCGCGGCGATGCGCTCCCTGCGGGCGGCGGGCTGAGTCGGGGCAAGCGGGACGTAGGCGGCGCCCGCGGTGAGCACGCCGAGCGCGGCCGCGACCTGGTCGCCGCCCTTGGGCAGGTCGATGATGACGGTGTCGCCGGTCCGCACCCCGGCGGCGCGCAGCGCGCCGGCGATCCGGCCGGCCTCGTCGGCGAGCTCGGCGTGCGAGCGGGTGCGGTCGTCCGCGATAACCGCGGGAGCGGTGCCGCGCCGCTCGGCCAGCGCGAGCACCCGGCCGTGCAGGGTGCCGTCGAAGTGCGCGGTCTCCGGGAGCGGGCGCTCGGCCGCGACCCGCTGCGCGCGGACCTCGTCCGCGAGCGGGTCGGGGGCCGGGATGTCCCAGTCGCCCGCGATGAGCAGGTCGAGCAGCCGCACGTAGTAGCCGAACATGGCCTCGGCGGCGCCGGGCTCCAAATCGGACGCCCGCACGTCCCAGTTCAGCAGCAGGGTGCCCGCGAGCTCGGTGACCTGGGCGTCGAGCAGCACCTGCGGGCCCTGCGAGACGATCCAGGACGGCTCGCCGAGCACCTCGGTGACGGCGGGCGAGAACAGCTCGCCCAGCCCGAGCGCGCTGGTGAAGACCACCGGCGAGACCACCGGCTCACCGCGGTGCCTGCCGAGCTCGCGCAGCACGTCCAGCCCGCCGACGCTGCCGTGCGCGGCCGCCTCGTGCAGCGCGGTGCGCATGGCGGCCGCCCGCTCGGCGAGCGTGCGCGGTTCGGTGAGGTCGACGTCGACGAGCAGCGAGGAGGTGAAGTCGCCGACCACCCGCTCCACGTCGGGGTGCACCGGCTCGCGGTCGAAGAGCGGGACGGTGAGCAGGAAGCGCGGGCTCGCCGACCAGGCGCCGACCGCCTCCGCGAAGACCGCGGCCACCGCCGCCGCCGGGGTGGTGCCGCGCCGGTGCGCCTGCTCCGCCAGCCGCCTGCGGTCGGCGGCGTCGATGGCGTGGTGCAGCCGCACCGTGTCGGGCGCGGTCGCGCCGCGCCGGGCCGCCTCGTTCAGCGGCAGCTCGGGCGGGCCGGGCAGGTGCGGAATCCGCCCCCGCCACCAGGCCAGATCGGCGTCCTTCTGCACCCGGCCGGTGCGGGCCGCCGAGAGCGCGGGGAAGGTGACGCCGAGCGGGGGCAGCGTCTCGCCGCGGTAGAGCCGGGCCAGGTCGTCGACCAGGACCCGGTAGCTCATGGCGTCGGCGGCGATCATGTCCACGTCCAGGTGCACCCGGGTGCGGCCGTCGCCGAGCAGGCTGAGTTCGGCGCGCAGCACGGCGCCGTCCTCGATCGGCAGCGCGCGGTGCGTGCCGTCCCGGCGCAGCTCGGCCAGTGCCCGCTCGGGGTCGGGCACGGCGCGCAGGTCGTGCACCGCGATCGCCTCCGGGTGCGCGGCGCCGATCACCTGGGTGCCGTCCGGCAGCACCCGCACCCGCAGCATGGGGTGCCGCTCCAGCAGCGCGGCGACCGCGGCCTCGAACCGCTCCGGCGCGGCGAGCGCGCCGTCGAACTCGATGTACAGGTGCGCCGCGACCCCGCCGAAGGCGTGGCTGTGCGAGCGGCCGATCCAGTACGCGTGCTGCATGGGCGCCAGCGGGAACGGTTCGGTCGCGTCGATGTCGGGAAGTGCCACCTCCGGCTCGCCGAGTTCACCGATCAACAGGGTGGTCCAGGAGCGCAACGTGGGGTTGGCGGCCAGGCGGGCGAAATCGATGTCGTGGCCGCGCTTCCGCCATGTCCCGGAGAGCCGCATCATGCGCAGGGAATCCAGCCCCTGCTGGATCAGATCACCGTCGAAATCCAGCGATTCCGGCGCGATTCCCAGTACCGATCCGACTTCCGCCCGGACGTCGACATCCGTCTCCGAACGAACGACCACCATCGACAACGCCTCTCGCAGAGTTTTACTTAGGGTACCCTAATTCGCCGCCCTGTCGAGTGTGATCTGTTGCGGCACAACAGCTTTCACCTGGCACGGGCGCGCGGGTATACCGCGCGCTTCCGGCCCGTTCGACAGTCTTTTTCGGTTGTGCGCGTCAGCCGACGCCGGCGGATATCCGCCAGCCGGCCGCGTCGTTCTGCTGCCACCAGAAATCGGCGAACCGGCCGGAGGCGGCGAGCAGCTCCTGCACGGTGCCGTCCTCGACCACCCGGCCGTCCTCGACGAAGAGCACCCGGTCGGCGCCGGCGATCGTGCTGAGCCGGTGCGTCACCACGATGCGGGTCCGGCGCTGCGGGTCGTTGGTGACGGCGGCGACCACCGCCGCCTCGTTCTCCGCGTCCAGCGCGCTGGTGCCCTCGTCCACCGCGAGGACGGCGGAGGGCTTGAGCAGTGCCCGCGCGATCGAGACCCGCTGCCGCTCACCGCCGGAGAGCGCGGTGCCCGCCTCGCCGACCACGGTGTCGAGACCGTCCGGCAGGCGCTCCGCGAACTCGTCCACCCTGGCGAGCCGGAGCGCGGTGGCGAGCCGCTCCCCGTCCGCGCCGGGGTCGCCGGCGAGCACGTTCTCCCTGATGGTCCCGGCGAAGAGATACGGCTGCTGGAAGACGACGGCGGCCGCAGCCGGCCTGGCAGCCGGGTCGAGCGCGCCCAGGTCGGCGCCGCCGACCAGCACGGTGCCCTCGTCCGGCGCCTCCAGCCCCGCGACCAGCGCGAGGATCGTGCTCTTTCCCGCGCCGGACGGCCCGACGATCGCGGTGACCTCGCCCGCGCCGAACTCGATATCCAGCCCGGCGAGCACCCGCTCGGCGCCGTAGCCGAAGTGCACGTCGCGCAGCTCGACGGGGGCGCCCGCGGCCGCCGCGGGCGGCTCGGTGGCACCTGAGGCCGGGCCCGGCGCGGCGGTGACGGTCTCGATGTCGCGCAGCGTGTTCCGCGCGCTCTCCAGCGCGCCGGAGAGGTCGCCGATGGCGGCGAACGGCTCCAGGAACCGGACGACGACGACGATCAGCGCGATGGCCTCCGGCACCCCGATGCTGCCGCGCACCGCGAGCCAGGCGGTGGTGCCCGCCAGCGCGAGCAGCGCCAGCTGGCTCGCCAGCCCGAAGAGCACCTGCCCAGGGATGCTGAGCAGCAGCAGCCGGACGGTCGCGCCGTGCTGCGCGTCCAGCGCCGCGCCGGTCTCGCTGCGCGCCGGCGCCACCCGCCCGGCCGCGCGCAGCGCCGCCTGGGTGCGGGCGAATTCCAGGATGCGCGCCGTGAGCGCGCTGTTCGTGTCGGTGGCGACCCTGTCGGCGGTGCGGGTGAGCCGCAGCGTCGCGGCCAGCGCGCCGAGCAGCAGCACCACGGCGAGCAGCGCGACGACCCCGAGCTGCCAGGCGATCGGCAGCAGCGCGAGCCCGATCGCGATCGGCAGCAGCAGCCCCTGGATGACCGGGGTCATCAGGTAGCCGACCAGGCCGACCAGCTCCGGCCCGGTGGCCGCGATGGCCCGGCGGGTGATCGCCGAGTTCTCCTCGCCGAACCAGCGCAGCGGAATCCGCGCCACCTGCGCGGAGACCGTGCGCTGCGCCGAGTCGAGAATGCCGAAGCCGAGGTCGAAGCCGACCCGGGAGGCGATCGAGTCCACGAGCCAACCGGCCACGACCGCGCCGGTCAGCGCGCCGACCCAGGGCCACGCCTGCGCCGGATCGGTGCCGAAGAGCGCGGTGACCAGCGGCACGATCAGCACCACCGCGACCGCGCGGAGCAGCGTGGAGACGACGGTCAGCGTCAGGTAGCCGGCGAAGAGCCTGCGCCGCGCGGCCGGGACGAGGGCGAGAACGGTGCCGATCATCGCGCGAACTCCTTGGTCTCGGCGGCATTCCAGAGCCGGGCGTAGCGCCCGTCGGTGGCGAGCAGTTCGGGGTGCGTCCCGCTCTCGGCGATCCGGCCGCCGTCCAGCACGACGATCCGGTCGGCCTCGGTGACGGTGCGCAGCCGGTGCGCGATCACCAGCACGGTGCGCCCGGCGGCGAGCCGGTCCAGCGCCCGCTGCACCAGGTACTCCGACTCCGGGTCGGCGAAGGCGGTTGCCTCGTCCAGGATGAGCACCGGGGTGTCGGCGAGCAGTGCCCGCGCGATGGTGAGCCGCTGCCGTTCGCCGCCGGAGAGCGCGGTGTCCGCGCCGAGCACGGTGTCGTACCCCTGCGGCAGCCGCAGGATCCGGTCGTGCAGCTGGGCGTCGCGGGCGGCCTGTTCGACCGCGGCGGCGTCGGCGTCGGGCACCGCGAGCGCGATGTTCTCCCGAACCGTTCCGTGCACCAGCTGGGCGTCCTGGAAGACGAAGCCGACCCGGGTGTACAGCTCGTCCGGGGTGAGGCAGGCGATATCCCGGCCGCCGACCCGGATCTCGCCGGAGTCGAGGTCGTGGAAGCGGGCGAGCAGCGCGGCCAGCGTCGACTTGCCCGCGCCCGATGGGCCGACGAGCGCGGTCACGGTGCCCGGCTCCAGCGTGAGCGAGACATTCTCGACCACCGGAACACCGGGCCGGTAACCGAAGGTCACGTCGTCGAAGACCACCCGGCCCGCGGGCTCCTGCCGCTCGGCGCCGCCCGCGCGCACCTCGAGCGCGGGTTCGTCGAGCGTGATCTGGATGTCGCGCGCGGCGAGCCTGCCCTCGCGCAGCCCGGAGAGGCCGTAGCCGATGCTCAGCAGCCGGGAGCCGAAAGTGGTGCCGAGGAAGAGGAAGGGGAGCAGGTCGACCGGGTCCAGCCGGTCGGTGGTGATCAGCGCGGTGCCCGCGACGGCGATCAGCCAGAGGAAGGTGACCGGGCGGGTGATCAGGTCCATCAGCGACTTCTTGCCGACGAACGGGCGCTGCCAGCCGTCCAGGAAGGCGATGTAGCCGTCCAGGCTGCGCCGGAACGGCGAGGCCGCGGCGCCGCCGAAGACCCGGATCACCGGCTGGCCGTCCAGGTACGAGGTGGCCTCGGCGTTCATCCGCTCGGCCCAGCGCTGCGACTGCACGATCTTCGGCCCGGACTGGGCCATCATGGTCAGCATGGTGAGCACGGCGCCGAGCACCGGAATCAGCAGGATCAGCCCGAGCCGCCAGTCCACCCAGAACAGGTAGCCGAGCACCGCCAGCGGGGCGACCACCGCGGCGACGGCGTCGGTGACGGCGTGCGTCACCAGGTAGTGCAGCGACAGCGTGCTCCCGGTGACCAGCTTGCTCACCTGGCCCGAGCTGCGCGCGGTGAACCAGCCGAGCGGCAGCCGCGCCAGCGTGCCGAGCAGCCGGGTGCGCAGGTCGCGGCCGAAGCGGGCGTCGACCGCGTGCAGCCAGAGCTGTAGCGCCGACTCCAGCAGGGTGCCCGCGCCGAACAGGGCGAGCGCCCAGAGGCCGAGCGACCACAGCGTGCCGGAATCGCTGCCCGCCAGCAGGTTCCTGGCCAGTTCGACCAGCAGGACGTAGGGGGCGAGCTGGAGCAGGGTCAGTACGACCTGCAGCACGCCCGCGACGATCAGCTTGGGCCGGATCTCGGCGAACAGCCTGGTGCCGGCCTGCGAACGCCAGCGTCCGGGGGTGGGGGGTGGCGCGTCGCCGGAAGCAGCGGCCGGGACCGAGGCCGAGGCGGCCGGGCGAGCCACCGTAGCGCCGCCGCCGGTCGCGGTCGCAGCGGCGCCGCCGCCGTTCGCGATCGCAGCGCCGCCGCCGTTCGCGGTCGCTGCCGCGTCGGCGGTCTCGGCAGCGGCGGTGACGTTCGCCGCCACGGCGGTGCCTGCGGGCACCGCGGCCGCGGCGGGCGACGCGCCCGCCCGCTCGGCGTCGCGCTCGGCGGCGTCCCGCTCCTTGCCCATGGCCCGGCCGTGCACCCAGTACGCCTGGGCGTAGATGTCGGTCTTGGGGAAACCGAACTCCTTGAGCCGGGTCCGGACGTGCTTGAGCGAGGCCGATTCCGGCCCGGCCCAGCAGTACCAGTTCGCCCAGTCGCGCGTCTCCAGCGCCTCGGCGAGCGCCGACTCCGAGCTGCGCGGCACCCAGTGCACCCGGGCCAGCGGGTGCGGGGTGAGCGGGATGAGCAGGTCGTCGTCGTGGTGCCGTTCGAGGTACACCTCGACGGCGACCTGCGGTGGTACCGCGGCCAGGATGGTATTGATGGCCGGGATCGAGGCCGAGTCGCCGACCAGCAGGTACCCGGCGGTCAGGTCGTCACCGACGGTGAAGTTCTTGGAGCCGAACGAGGTGACCTCGATTGTCTCCCCGCCGGTCACCTTCATCGCCCAGGCAGAAGCGGGCCCGGCAGGCTCGTGCAGCACGAAATCGACCGCGAAGCGCCCGGTCTCGGGCTCCGCCTCGGCGATCGTGTACCCGCGCTGGAACTCGCTCTCCGACCCCTCCGGATCCGGGAACCAGAACCGCAGCCAGGCGGTCGGCTCCACGCTGATCTCGGCGAAGAGCGTGGGCGCGGTCAGCCACACACGCAGCAGCCGCGGGGTGGTCTGCTCGGTGCCGAGCACCGTCGCGGTGTGGTACACCACGCCGAAGCCGCGGAGCACCGCACCCTGGAAACCTCTGCGAGCCATGCCGTTTCCTTTACTGGTCGTTCTGCACGTCGGTGCGGGTGAGCCGCACGGTCCCGGCGGCGAAGATCGCGACGCAGATGGCGGCGAAGTAGAGCAGCGAGCCGTTCTGCCCGCCGAAGGCGCTGTCGAAGGTGGCCATCTGCCCGACCCCGAGCTCCCCGTTCTTGAACGGCGAGAGCTGCTGCAGCGTGATCCCGAGGTCGCCGGGCACGAAGGTGACGAAGGTTTCCACCCCGAACTTCCAGAGCAGCACGATCATCACCACCAGCCCCGGCTTCGGCAGCAGCGCGGCGAGCCCGAGCCCGAGCGCGCAGACCAGCACCGTGAAGAACGGGATGCCGAGCCAGAGCCGGATGCCGTCGGCGGAGAGGATGTCGACCCGCCCCCAGATCTCCGGGAACAGCAGCGGGAACCCGCCGAGCATGATCAGCGTGGTGAGCGCGGCGGTGACCGCGCCGATCAGCCCGTACACCACCAGCTTCGCCACCGGGAGCAGCCAGCGCCGCGGCTGGATCCGGAAGACGATCTGCGCGGTGTCGTCCTTGAACTCACCGGCCAGCGCGGAGACCGCGCCGACCATCAAGATGAAGGTGGAGAAGACCAGGATCCAGTAGGCGGCGTTGTCGGTGTCCATGCCACCGCCGCCGTTGAGCTGGTTGGACTCCACGGCCTTGGCGATGCCGAAGTTGAGCAGGGTGGGGATCAGCACCGCGAGCGGGAGCACCGTGTACCAGAGCGGGCTGCGCCGGGAGAGCTTGGCGAACTCGCTGCGCACCGCGTTCGTCAGGAGGGTCACGGCCGCGCTCCGCTCGCCGCGTACTCCACGCTGCCCCTGGTGATCTCCAGGTAGGCGGCCTCCAGCGGGCGCTCGCCGGAGCCGCGGGCGACGGTCTCGTCCCGGCTCGCGTCCCAGAGCACCGCGCCGGCGCCCATGACCACGATCCTGGTGCCGGTGATCGCCACCTCGGTGAGGTCGTGCGAGGCGACGAGCAGGCAGGTGCCGTCGGCCGCGAGCCCGGTGAGCAGCTCGCGCAGCCACAGCGTTCCCTCGACGTCGAGGCCGTTGGCCGGCTCGTCCAGCACGATGGTGCCCGGCTCGCCGAGCAGCGCGGCGGCGATACCGAGCCGCTGCAGCATGCCGTAGGAGAACCGGCCCACCGGACGTTTCGCGGCCGGGCCGAGCCCGACCCGCTCCAGCAGCGCGCCGACATCGGCGCTCCGGAGCCCGCCGAGCGCGGCCTGCCAGCGCAGGTGCTGCTCGGCGGTGTGCCGTGGGTTGCGCGCGAAGGCGCCGAGGGCGAAGCCGATGGTGCCGAGCGTGCTCGCCAGCTCCGGCAGCGCCTTCCCGTCGATCCGGATCCGCCCGGCGTCCGGGCGCACCAGGCCGGCGATCATCCGCATGACCGTGGTCTTCCCGGCGCCGTTCGGCCCGAGCAGGTAGGTGATCGCCCCGTCCGCGGCGGTGAAGCTCACCTCCCCGACGGCAACCCGGTCACCGAACTTCCTGGTGACACCCTCGACGCTGATCATGTCGCGGCCCCGCGCTCGCTAGCGGCTCAGTAGCCGAAGCTCGGGTTGCCCGCGCACTGGAGCTGCTGGCAGATCCGCTTCCAGTCGAACTTCCAGAGCCCGGCGTCCCGGATGAAGTGGTAGATGGTGGTCTGCGCCGGGATACCTGCCATCAGGCCGTGCACGGTGACCGAGAGGGTGTTGCCGTCGTTCTGCACCGGGCCGATGGCGCGGCCCTGCAGCGAGAAGAAGTCCATGGTCCGGCTGTACTGCATGACCTTCTCCAGCTCGGCGCGCGCGCCGGGGCCGTTGTAGCTCACCTCGACCTTGGGGTCGATGCCGATGTTCGGGTTCCAGAAGGCCGCGAACGAACGCTCCAGCTGATCCAGGCTGGGCTGCTCCGCACGCACGTACAGATCGCCCGCCTTGGCGTCGCGGATCGAGACATCCGCGCTCGCAGGCGCCGCGGCCAGCAGGAGAGTCACCACAAATGCGGCAAATAGGACGACACTGGCCCTGATCGACTTGACCATGACACACCTTCCGACGGTCCCGAGAGGGAGAGGCGGTGCCACACGCAGCCGCCGAGCGTTGCCAACGATAACCGCGGAAAGTTTGGTAAGTCAAACCTAAGTTTTGAGTCGGTCAAGTCGGAGTAAAGGTGCCCAGCGCTTGCCCAGCACTCCGGGGCACACCCGAAAGTGCGTGGTGGCGCGTTCGGTTCGGATGTGAACGCCGAGTGGCGGCATCCATCCGGCAAGCGGGGGTCAGTCGGCCAGCAGGACGCCGGCCCAGCGGTCGGCGTCGAGGAGGACCGCGGCGGGAAGCCCGGTGGCCTCGGCGAGGGCGCCCGGGTGCAGCCGGTCGTAGGCGCGGCCCGCGGCGGTGGCGGCGGCCGGGGGCAGCAGCAACCAGTCGGCGGCGAGCCGGGTCGGGTGCCAGCGCGGCGTCGCGTGCCCGGCGTCCTCGGTGACGTCGAGCAGGCGGTGCCTGCGCAGCCCGCGCCACAGCTCCCCCCAGCGGTCGAAACCGGTTGTCGCCGGCGTGCTTTCGGGGATCAGCGGGCGCGGCAGCTGCGCGGCCCGCACCAGCGCGAGCACCGGCAGCCCGAAGGCGCGGGCGAACTGCAGGCGGCGGGCGCCGTCGCCGCGCAGCTCGTACACCGGCCCGGCCGGGCCCTCGACCCGCACCAGCCGGATCGGCCGGGCGCCGCCGCCCAGCAGGAAATCGTCCATCCAGGAGCGGAGTTCGGGCTCGGTCTCCGCGACGCGCAGGGTGCGGCAGAAGCCCGCGAGTGACCAGCGGTCGTCGTCGGTCAGCTCGCGGGCGCGGCCGGGGACGGCGAGCACGGTGCGCGGGTCGATCCAATCCAGGCTCTGCGCGCCTGCCCGCGGGCCGTCGGCGGGGACGTAGGGCACCGGCGGGGTGCCGTCGAAGACGGCGATCCGCTCCACCAGCGGAGCCGCCGCGTCCACCTCCGCGATGCTGGCGTGCAGCCAGTTCTGGAGTTCGGGTTCGCCCGCCGGGATCCGGTCGCGGAGCTGCCCGAGCCCGGCGCGCAGCGTGTCGCGCTGCGGGCGGTCGGCGGCGGCGCGCAGCAGCCGGGGCCAGCCGGGGTCCTGGTCCAGGTGCCCGGCGCGCACGTGGTCGAGGTCGGCGGGCGCGGGGGCGAGGGAGACGACGGGGCCGGTGGTTGCGGTGGCGCCGTAGCGGCGCAGCAGGGTCGCCATGTCCTCGACGGTGGGCGCCCAGCCGCGCACCACCCGCTCCCCCACGCGCGCCTCGAAGACGCCCCTGACGTCACGCCACAGCATCGACGGGCTCCGGGAGCCGGATCCGGGCGCCGGGGCGCAGGTTGGTCCTGGTGATGTCGCCGCCGTAGTGGGCGAGGACGCGGTGGTCCATGGTCCGTCGCCACAGCGGCGGGAACGCCGCGAACACGATCATCGACGCATACCCCGCGGGCAACTGCGGCGCCACCTCCGAGGTCCGCAACGTCTGATACCGCCGCCCCGGATTCGCATGATGATCACTGTGCCGCTGCAGATGGAACAGGAAGATATTCGTCACCAGACGATCACTGTTCCACGAATCCCGCGGCGAGCACCGCGCCCACCGACCATCCGGCTTCCGCTCCCGCAACAGGCCGTAGTGCTCGACGTAGTTCACCGTCTCCAGCAGTGCGGCACCGATCACCGCCTGCAGGAGCAGCCAGGGCAGGACCGCCCACCCGAACGCCGCCACCAGGCCACCGAACAACACCACGGTCATCGACCAGGCTTGCAGGATGTGATTCCGCGGGGACCACCAGCGCACACCCCTGCGCGCCAGCCGTTCCCGCTCGATGCGGATCGCCGAGCGGAAACCGCCTGAGACAGAGCGGGGCAGGAACGCGTACAGCGACTCACCGAGGCGCGCGCTGGCCGGATCCTCCGGCGTGGCGACCCGGACGTGATGGCCCCGGTTGTGCTCGACGAAGAAATGCCCGTACCCCGACTGGGCCAGCGCGATCTTGGCCAGCCACCGCTCCAGATGCTCGACCCGATGCCCCAGCTCGTGCGCGGCATTGATCCCGATCCCCGACACCAATCCCAAGGTCGTGGCGAGCCCGAGCTTGTCCAGCACGCTCAGCTCGGAACCGGCCCACATCCAGCAGGCGATCAACAACCCGACCATCTGGATCGGCAGGAACAGATACGTGCACCACCGGTAGAACCGGTCCGCGGAGAGCCGTTCGTAGTCCTCGTCGCGCGGATTGGACCCGTCTTCCCCGACCAGCCAATCCAGCACCGGGATCGCCACCAGCACGATGAACGGCCCGATCCACCAGAACACCGCCCACCCGGTGTGCAGGACCAATTGCGACGGCAGCAGCGCGGAGGCGGGGGCGATCAACCCGAGAACCCACAGGTGCCGCTTCGGATCAACACCCGTACGGGTCACGGCGGCACCTCGACAGATCCTGGAGCGACGGCACCGTCCACTCGAACGACAGCAGGGACGGCCGGCCCGAACGACGTGCCCACGTCGTTGTGCGCATCCGGGCCGACCGCGACGACCCTAAGGTTTCCGTCGCCCGCCCGGACGGTTCCCGCGAACCGCCGTCCGGGCGGGCGCGGAGGGGTCACGCCAGCTCCAAGCACGATTACCGGCGTTACAAGTTCCGGTCGATCTGGCGAGACACATCAATCTCCACTCGATGGTGCGCTTTCGATGCAGTTATCCGACCGCCGATTGACTCATTCGGACTGCCCCGACGCCCCGGCGCGCATTGGGACCACTCACGGCCGGGAACTCGGCCGATGCCCATGGATCACCATCGAGCACCGCACACACCCATAGCGACACCGGCAGCGGCATGACCCAAATCTCGTTGGTCCGCAATTCCCCTGAGCAGCACGGCAAATCGACGGCACAGTGCGCCCGCATCGTGTTCTATCGTGGGCGATGTTCCGGAAGTTACGCGCGTACGCACTCCGGAGCGGGACGATTCCGCACCGAGTCACCGACGACTCGCCGACCCCATCGGGAGCATCGTGCATCGCAATCCGCTTTTCGATCATGACGAGTTCGGCGACCCGCGGCCACCGCTGCCCCGGCGAACCCCGAACGCGCACCGGGTGCCCGCCCCCGCGACGGCCACCTCCGACGTGGTGCTGCGCGCCGCGGACGCCGTCGCCACCTGGGCCCGCACCCCCGAGTTCCTGGCGGAGGGCACCGACACCTGGTGGACCCCTGAGCTCGCCGATCCGGAGCCGACGCAACGCCGGGCCTGACCAGGCCGAAGCCTCTGTGACCCTTGTCACAGCATCACCTTGACCGTATGGTGAGGAAGCTTTCCGTCGCCGATCAGCCCGGCGGCCCCGGAGAGCGGAGTGCCGACGATGGAGATGCGATGGGCGGTCCGGCCCCCGGTGGCAGCGTGCAGCCCATGCGCCGCACCCCCCTGTCCGCCCGGACGCTGTGGGACTGGGGCCTGGAGAAGTACCGGCTGGACGTCATCGCGCTGAGCGTGGCCGACGCGGTGCAGCACGCGGGCGGGTGGCTCTTCGATCGCTGCACGGCGGGCTGGGAGGTCACCGTCCTGGTCCCCGGCGACGCCGACGACACCCCGCTGCGCATTCTCGGCGCCGAACTCGCGAGCCTCGACCACGTGCTCGCCACCGGCGGCCGCGGCCGCACCCCGCACGCCATCGCCATGGCGTCGGGGATCTGCCTGCACGAGCCGCGGGCGAGCGAGGGGCTGCACCTCGCGCTGCTCGACCGCGGGCTCGAGGTGGTGGTGTGGGGCGAGTACACGCCGCCCGCGAGCGCGGAGCTGCTCAGCCCGGTCGAGTACCGGCCCAGTCAGGCCGCGCTGGCCTTCAAGACCAGGGCCATGGTGGCGGCCGGGCTCGGCACGGCCGCCGGGCCGGTGGAGGATTTCCGCAGCGGGGTCACCGTGCACGCGCCCATCGCCACCGACCTCGGGCCCGCGGGGCCGTATCCGGCGGCGATACCGCTGAACCGCTGACCCGTCGAACCGTTGGCGGAACGTGATTCGCATTCGTTGAGAATGCCATTTCCGCAGTGGTAGGCTACTGTCTACAACCCGCCAGGGGGCAGAGTCACACCGGAGTAGTCATGGCAGTGCCGCGCGTGATCCAGGTTCGAGGCACAGGCCGCGACGAGCGATTCGGACGGTTCGAGGACATCGAGCCGCTCTTCCCGATGACCGAGCTGCTCTCGGCCCTGAGCGGCAGCCGCGGCGCCGAGCATCCGATCGCCCGCTGGTGCGTCGATCTGCTCGCCCTGCACCAGCAGCAGGACATCTGGGCCGACGGGCTGGCCGCGCACCGCACCGACCTCATGCACGCCATCGACGTCTGGACCGTCGGGCACGTGCCGCAGCACCGCAACGGCGCCCGGCTGCACACCGAGACCGTCGGCTCGGTGGTCGACCGCATCGCCCGCGCCTACGCCAGGTTCCAGCGCGTCATGGCCGGGCACGACGCCGCCGACCCGAAGGTGCACGCGGCCTGGACCCAGGTCGCCGAGCTCTTCGTCGCCTACCAGGACCTGATCGTCGAGGTGATGCGGGGCCAGCGCAGGCTGCCCGCCCCGGAGGCCGATCGCTGACCGACGACCCGGGTGATACAACTGGCTGGGACGGGCAGCGGTGCCCGCGTGGCGAGAGGTGTTGTCCGTGGACGAGGCGTCCTTCCGGCAGTTGTTCGATCTGAGCGGGCGCACCGCCGTCGTCACCGGGGGGACCAGGGGCATCGGGCTCGCGCTCGCCGAGGGGTTCGCCTGCGCGGGCGCGCGCGTCGTCGTCGCGAGCCGGAAGCCGGAGGCCTGTGCGCAGGCCGCCGCGCGGCTGCGCGAACTCGGTGCCGATGCCATCGGCGTTCCCACCCACCTCGGCGAGCTCGACGCGCTGCACACCCTGGTCGAGACGGCCGAGCGGACCTTCGGCGGCATCGACATCGTGGTGAACAACGCCGCCAACGCACTGGCCCAGCCATTGGCAACGATGCAGCCGGACGCGGTGCAGAAGTCGTTCGGGGTGAATGTCTACGGCCCGCTCTTCCTGGTGCAGGCCGCGCTCCCGCAGCTGCGCGCCAGCGAGCACGCCGCGGTGCTGAATCTCGGCTCGGTGGCCGCGCTGCAGTTCGCGCCGGGGCTCTCGATGTACGCGGCAGCCAAGGCCGCGCTGCTCTCCTTCACCCGCTCGATGGCGGCCGAGTACGCCGCCGACGGCATCCGGGTGAACGCCATCGTGCCCGGCGCGGTCGACACCGACATGGTGCGCAAGAACCCGCCGGAGTTCATCGAGGCCATGGCGAAGGTGCCGCTGCTGCGCCGGATCGCGCGCCCGGACGAGCTGGTCGGCGCCGCGCTGCTGCTCTGCTCGGACGCGGGCAGCTTCATCACCGGCCAGAGCCTGCTCGTCGACGGCGGCACCGTCGCGCGCTGAGTTCGATCACCCGCTCCATACCGGGACAGCCGCCGTTCATACCCGCGCCACCCGCGCGTACCGGCGACCGCGCAGAATGGCTGCTCGTGCGAGTGGCGATCATCGGCGGCGGGGTGCCCGCGGCGGTGCACGCGTGGACCGCGGTGCTGCGCGGGCACACCGTGACGCTGCTGGACGACGGGGCGCCGATCGCCGGCTCCGGCGCGCTGCGCGCAGGGTCGGTGGCCGCGGCCGATCTGGAGCGCGCGGCCGACGCGCTGTGGCTGTGGCGGGAGATCGGCGGGCGGGTGCCGGGGGTCGGGTTCCGGCCGAGCGGGTCGATCACGGTGGCGCGGACGCGGGCCGAGCTGGCGGTCGCCGAAGCGGCGGCAGCCGATACCGCGCGGGAGTTCACGCTGCTGGAGCCGGAGCGGGCCCGCGCGCTGGAACCGGCGCTGCGCGGGCCGCTGCTGGCCGGGCTGCACTGCGGCGCGGACGCCGTGCTCACCCCGCACCAGACAGTTCCCGCACTCCGCGCGCACCTGGCCGGGACCGGGCGATTCACCGCACGCGGCCGCGCGGCCCGAGCCCTCGCCGAGACCGCGGCGGGGGTGCTGATCCGGGCCGACGACGGCTCCGCGCTCGCCGCCGACGTCGCGCTGCTCTGCCCGAGCCCAGGGCGGGACGCGCTCGCCAGGGAGTTCACCGGCGCCGAGCCGGTGCCGCTGCTGCGCGCGCAGCGGCTGCGCACCGGTCCGCCGGCGCGGCGGCCGGACGTGATCCTCGCCGACGGCGACCAGTTCCGGCACCGCCCCGGCTATCCGGGTGCGCCGGTCGTACGGCTGGCCGCGGAGCAGGCGCAGACCGCGGCCGCCGCCGAGTTCGGCATGCACGTGCTCGCGGTGCCGCGGCTGGACGGCGGTCTCACGCTCGGCGCCACCGGCGAGGGCGAGCCGTTCGCCGCGGAGCTCGCCGAGCCCGCGGCGGAGCACCTGCTCGCCGTCACGGGGGAACTGCTGGAAGCCGAGCTCACCGTGCGCGGCCGCTGGGCCGAGCTCACCTGCGCCGTTGAGCGCGCGCCGTGGCTCGCGCCGAGCGGGCGAATCCTGGTGCTGGGCAGCGCCGGACCGGATGCCACGCTGTTCGCCCCCGCCGTCGCGGAGCTCGCCGCCGACCGGCTCGGCCTCTGAGCCGAACGCCCGACCGGCACAGCGGGCCTACTGGCCGGGCAACCTCCGGCGCCCGCCCGCCACGTCGGTGACCAGATCGGTGTACCCGTCGACCAGCTCGGCGAGGTGATACCAGTGCTTATGGGTCTTGTCGCTGCGCGCGCCCTCGGCGTCGATCGCCTGGTTCGCGGCGACCCAGCTGCGCGCCATCCGATCCACCACCGCGCCGAGCGTCTCGGTGTGCAGCGCGGCCCCGTCCCGATGCTCGGGCGCCTCCCTGGCGATCCACTCGTCGATCAGCTCGACCAGCGCGGCGCGGCGGGCGTCCAGCTCGGCGATCTCGCCGGGGTCGCTCAGCCCGAGGCGGCGTTCGTGCAGGCCGGCCAGGGCGTGCGCGGAGCGGAAGGGCTCGTGCTCGCTCATCCGGCGGCCCTGGAAGGCGGACAACAACTGCGGGGCGGTCGGCAGCCCGCCGATCGTGGGAGCGCTCACCGGAGCACCCCGCGCTCACCCGTCACCACTGCTGCGCGCTGGCCCATGATCGGCTCTCGTTCCCTCGTCCCGGTCGCCACGGTCACCCGTCGGGTGACACGGATCATGCTCTCACCGATGCAAGAACGCAACATTGCAAATGCACACATGTGCAGCACATCCCGGCGTGTCCTCTGGCCCCGGCACGGCGGTCCGGGTGCGTGCAACATACCCTCCGCGGAGCGATCCCACGTGCACGAGCATTCCGTGCTGGTAACACCTTCGCGCCGGAAAGGACCTGTCGATACCCGGTCCCGACGCGACCGTGCGGCGCGAAATCGACTCGCGCGGGGCCGGATCGATCAATGCGGCAACGCTGCGGGCATCGGGCACCCGGGGGGAGCGGCGAGAATTGAAATCTGCCCGATCGCTCTGTCTTGCAATCGGATTCCGGCGCGCGGCTCAGCCGGTGTGCGCGATGACCCGCTCCGCGAACCGGGACAGGCTCGCGATCTTGGCGTCCAGGCTCTCGGTGTCCGGCTCCCGGGTGTACGGATTCCGGAATCCGACGATCACGTCGGTGACACCCTTGTCCGCCAGCCGGCGCACCCCGTCGACGGTGAAGCCGTCCAGCGCGATGACGTGGATCTCGAACTCCTCGCTCGCGCCGTATTCGGTTCGCAGCGCGTCGAGTTCGAGCAGCAGGCGGTCGAGTTCGTCCGGGTCGCCGCCCGCGTGCATCCAGCCGTCGCCGCGCTGGGCGGCGCGGCGCAGCGCCGGGCGGCTGTGCCCGCCGATCAGCAGCGGGACGGGCTCGGTCGGCACCGGCGAGATCTTGATCGGCGGCAGATCGTAGAACTCGCCGTGGAATTCGAAGTAGCCGCCCGCGGTGAGGCCGCGCAGGATGTCGAGGCACTCGTCCATCCGGGCGCCGCGCCGCTCGAACGGGACGTCGAGGAGCTGGAAGTCGTCCGGCCACGGGCTGATTCCCACGCCGAGGCCGAGGCGGTTGCCGCTCAGCGCCGCCACCGACGCCGCCTGCTTGGCCACCAGCACCGGCGGGCGGATCGGCAGCTTGAGCACGAACGGGGTGAAGCGCAGCGTCGTCGTCGCCGCGGCCAGGGCGCCGGCCAGGACGAAGGTCTCGACGAAGGGCTTGTCCTCCAGGAACTCCCGGCTGCCGTCCGGGGTGTACGGGTAGGTCGCGTCGGAATCGCGGGGGTAGGCGATGCTGTCGGCGATCGCCATCGAGGTGTACCCTACGGCC
The DNA here is from genome assembly GCF_042669725.1 of Nocardia sp. NPDC057227. Taxonomy (NCBI): domain Bacteria; kingdom Bacillati; phylum Actinomycetota; class Actinomycetes; order Mycobacteriales; family Nocardiaceae; genus Nocardia; species Nocardia sp. NPDC057227. The sequence continues at coordinate 112,402 of NZ_JBHUXA010000003.1, forward strand.
TCCGCGGCCCGCGCCAGCGGGACGTAGTAGGACGGGTCGGTCATCGTCTCCGCGTAGGTGAACCGCATCGTCGGCCTCCGTTTCGATCGGCGTCGCCCCGCCATTCGATCATCGGAGACGGCGGGGCGTCCTCGATTCGCGCGACTAACTCACGCGGCGAGCGCGGTGACGACGGCGGCGGTGGCCTCGGCCAGCGCGGCGTCGGCGGGGGTGGCGGCCGGGTCGCCGGTGGTGCTGTCGGTGAGCAGGACAAGCAGCAGCGGGGTGCCGTCCGGGGACCAGAGCACGCCCGCGTCGTTGACGGTGCCGAAGTTGCCGCCGCCGGTCTTGTCCGCCGCGGTCCAGCCCGGCGGGAGGGCGGCGCGGATCCGGCGGGCGGAGGTGGTGCTCGCGGCCATCCAGTCGGTCAGGGTCCGGCGCTGGCCCTCGGGGAGGGCGCTGCCGAGCAGCAGGGCGTCGTAGCCGGTGGCCAGGGCCTCGGCGGTGGTGGTGTCGGCGAGCGTGCCGCGCTCGGCCAGGTTCAGGTCGGGCTCCCAGCGCTCGAGGTTCGTGGCGCGGTCGCCGACCGTGCGGGCGAAGGCGGTGAGCGCGGCGGGGCCGCCGATCCGGCGCAGCAGGAGGTTGCCCGCGGTGTTGTCGCTGCGGGTGAGCGCGGCCGCGCAGAGCTGCGCGTAGCTGAGTTCGGTGCCCTGCGCGGCCTGGGTGATCGGGGAGTTCACCACGATGTCGTCGGGGCGCACCTGGACGGTGTCGCTCAGGCGCAGCGCGCCTTCGGACTCCAACCGCAGGATCGCGGCGGCGGCGTAGACCTTGAAGGTGGAGCACAGGGCGATCGGTTCGCCCGCGCGGTGCGTGACGGTGCGGTCGCGGTGGCGGGCATACACCGCGAGGCGGACGGCGTGCCGGTCCTGGATCGCGGCGAGTGCGCTGTCCAGCGCCGGGTTCGCCGGGGTCGTGGCCGGAGCCGCGGGGGTCGAGGCCAGCGGTTCGGTCCCGCAGGCGGCGAGCGCGCCCGCGGCGAGGACGGTGGCCAGGAAGCCGCGGCGGCTCGGGTGGTGCGCCGGAGTGGAGCCGGAAGCGGAATCGCGCGGCACGGCGGAAACGAGGCGAGAGTCGGTCACCGGGTCAGCGAAGCATCGGACACCGGGTGCGGGCCAATACGCTGGGTCGCCGCGAGCCGGTCGGGCTGGATATCACCGCAGGTCGATGCCGCCGATCCGGCCGCTGCGCAGCGCGACGCGGGTCCCGGCGGCCGGGCCGCCCGGTATACCGCTGCTTCAATGCAGGGCATGGACCTGCTCCGCCACCTCCGGTTCTTCGTCGCGGTCGCGGACGAGGGGCACTTCGGCCGCGCCGCCGCCGCGCTGGACATGACGCAGCCGCCGCTCTCCCAGGGGCTGCGCAGGCTGGAGCGGCACCTCGGGGTCGAGCTGATCCGCCGCACGCCGCGCGGCGCGGTGCTCACCGCGGCGGGCACCGGGCTGCTCCCGCGCGCCCGGCTGCTGGTCGACGACGCCGAACTGCTCCGCGCCGAGGCCGCGCGGATCGCGCGGACCAGGGGCAGCCTGCGCTGGGGCGCGATCCCGGCGCTGCCCGCCGCCCTGGTCACCGCCTGCGTGGCGGCGCTGCGCGCGGCACCGGCGGCGCCGTCGGTGGTGACCGTGACCGGCAGCACCGTCGACCTGGTGGCACAGGTCCGCTCCGGCGCCTGCGATGCCGCCGTGCTGGAACACCCGGCGCTGGTGGACGGTGTGGTCGCGGGCCCGGTGGTGAAGCTGCCGCGCGCCGTCGCGGTCCCGCGCGACCACCGCAGCGCGGCCGCCGAGCGCCCCGGCTTCGCCATGCTGGCCGGGCTGCCGTTCCTCACCACCGCGCGGGCAGGCAACCCGCCCGCGCACGACGCCGCCCGCGACCTGCTCCGCGAACGCGGGCTCGACGTCCCGCTGCACACCGCCGACGACGACCGCGCGCTGCTCGCCGCCGTCGCGGCCGGAGCCGGCTTCGGCTTCAGCGCGCTGCCGCCTGCCGAGACGCCGGGCGTGGCCTGGCTGCGGCTCGCCCCGGACGCGACCGCGCTGCGGGTCAGGGTGATCCACCGCCCCGGCGCCGAGGACGCCGCAGCCGCCCTGGACGCCGTCCTCTTCCGCGAGCGCCTGCGATGAGCGACGACGCCCCCGAACGCGCACCCGCGGTGGCGGCTCACCGGGACCCGGCACAGCCGGTGCGCGCGGCGGCCGCGCAGCGCATTCGCGCGGTCTTCGCGGACGCCGGGTGCACCGGCTGGCTGCACGCCCGCCGCTGCGACGGCTCCGACCCCGAGGTCACCGTGCGCGGCACCGAGCGAGTGGTCACGGCCTCGGTCTACAAACTGCCGCTGGTCCTCGCCTTCTGCCGCGCGGTGGACGAGGGCAGGCTCGACCCGGCCGAACGGCTCACCGTCGACCCGGCGGAGTGCACCACCGGCCCGACCGGCCTCGCCGCCATGCACGACCCGGTGACGCTGAGCCGCCGCGACCTCGCCACCTCGATGATGACCGTCTCCGACAACGCCGCTGCCGACGTGCTGCTCGGCGAGGTCGGGATCGCCGCGCTGCACGACCTGCTGGACGAGCTCGGCCTCACCGCGACCAGGATCGTCGGCGGCACCGCCGACCTGCACCGCGCCCTGGTACGCGACACCGACACGCACAGCACCGCCGAGGCCTTCGCCGCGCTCGCCGACCTGGACGAGGCGTGGTCGGTCTCCGCCTACGACCCGGCCTTCACCAGCGCCACCACCCCCGAGGAGACGACGCGGCTGCTGCGCGCGGTCTGGGCGGGCGCGGTGCTCTCCCCCGGACAGACGGCGTTCGTGCAGCGGATCATGCGCAGGCAGGTGTGGCCGCACCGGATCGCCGCCGCCTTCCCGCACCGCGGGGTTGCGGTGGCGGGCAAGACCGGGACCATCGGCACCATCCGCAACGAGGCGGCGGTGATCGAGTTCCCCGGCGAGCACCCGGTCGCGGTCGCGGTCTTCACCCGCGCGGCGCGGGCCGACCCGGTGCTCCCGGTCGTCGACGCCGCCATCGCGGAGGCGGCCCGGATCGCCGTCACGGCGCTCCGCAGACCACTGCCCGAGCCGTGACGGCGCCCCCGGTGCGAGCCGGAGCGCCGGCGGGCCGCGGGCGTCGTGCTCCGGCTACGCCCGCTTCTCGGCGAGCGTGGCGAGCCGGTCGATCGAGGCGGTGAGCTTGTCGGCGGTGGTGGCGCGGGCGCGCACCTCGCGCTTCTCGTCGTGCAGGTTCGTCCAGTCGTAGGTGTGCGTCACGGTGGTGCGGTCCTCGCCCGCCGCGGCGAGTTCCCAGCGCCACAGCTGCCCGATCGGGTCCTTGCCCGGCTCGGCGGGCTTCCAGGCGATCAGCCTGCCCTCCTCGAACTCCACCACGTGGTTCTCCCGCACCGCGCCCGCGGTGAGGGTGGTGCTGAACACCTCGCCCACCGCGCGGACCCGGTGCCCGGGCGCGGATTCGGCCAGATTGTCGTTGCCGTCCCAGCTCGGCTGGGCGGCCGGGTCGGCGATGAGTTCGAATACCTCGGCCGCGGGCGCGGCGATCTCACGGGAGGCTCGGACGATACGGGTCTCGGTCACGGCCCCGATGCAATCACCGGTCGCGGCGGCCGACAACCATTCGGCTCACGCGGCGACGAATCCCCGGTCCCGCAGCCAGTCCCGCGCCACGTCGGCCGGGTCCTCGCCGACCACGTCGACCCGGCGGTTCAGCTCGGTGATCTCGTCGTTGGTGAGCGCGTCGGAGACCGGCGTCATGATCCGCTCGATCTGCGGGTACTTCGCGGCCAGCTCGACCGGCAGCGTGACCGCCGGGTTGTAGTGCGGGAAGAAGCCGAGGTCGTCGGTGAGCACCACCAGATCCAGCCCCTTGACCCGGCCGTCGGTGGTGTAGACCTCGCCGAACGGGCAGTCGGTGCCCGCCGCGGTGGAGTTGTAGATGATGCCGGTCTGCAGGACCGGGCGCTGCACCGAGTTCGGGTCGAAGCCGTAGGCGGCGGCCATGCCGGGGTAGCCGTCCCTGCGCACGTTGAACTCGGTGTCCACGCAGGTGCGGGCGGCCGCCGGATCGCGCTTCGCCAGCTCGGCGTACTGCGAGAGCGTGGTCACGCCGGTGCGCTCGATCACCCCGCGGGAGGCCGCGAGGGCATAGGTGTTGTCCATGGGCGCGAGCGCGACCCAGTCCATCCCGTTCTCCGCGATGTCCTCGTCGCGCACCGCGACGAACTGCTCCTGCGGGTCCTTGAGCGGGTTCTCGTGGCCGAGGTAGTTGATCCAGCCGTTGCCGGTGTACTCGTAGGTGAGGTCGACCTGCCCGGTGATCTGCGCGTCCCTGGTGCTGCGCGAGCCGACGATCGCGGTCAGGTCGCGCACGTCGGCGCCGGCCGCCTGCAGCGAGAACGCCAGGATGTAGCCGAGGATGACCTGCTCGGTGAACTCCTTGGAGCCGACCGTGAGCTCGACGCCGTCCAGCCCCTCGTCGGTGGCGATGCTCGCCGGGCCGACGTCGAAGGGAAGGGTGGAGCCGGACTGCAGACCGCAGCCGGTGCAGACGGCGACCAGCACGGCGAGTGCGCCGACCAGCGGCGCGAGAATCCTGCGTCGGCGCACGGTACTGCCCTCCGATCCGGAATGGCCTCCGAGCCTAACGGAGACCGGCGGGTTCCGGGAGGGACGACGCACCGACACCGGGCAGCAGCGGCGCGGCGACCACCGGTGAGTAGTTGTCCGGGTCGCCCGCGACGGTCGTGCTCCGCCTGCCGCGGACGTCGACCGGGATGTCGCCCGCCAGCGTCACCCGGTGCAGCCTGCGGCGGTGCTCGCCGAAATCGGCGACGCCGTAGTGCTGCGTGGCGCGGTTGTCCCAGAGCGCGACGTCGCCGTCGCGCCAGTCCCAGCGGACCGTGTTCTCCAGCCGGATGACCCGGTGCTGGAGCAGGTCGAGCAGGGCGCGCGAATCGCGCGGCGAGACGTCGAGCAGGTGCTTCACGAACTGGCCGAGCACCAGCGACTTGCGGCCGGTCTCCGGGTGGATCCGGACCACCGGGTGCCTGGTCTCGAACCGCTCGGCGGTGAACTCCTGGTAGTAGGCGTTCTCGCCGTAGCTGCTCTCGCGGCCGTGCTCGGCGTAGTCGTAGCGGTTGGTGTGCAGCGCCCAGAGCTCATCGGCCAGCACCTGGAGCGGGGCGGGCAGCGCGTCGTAGGCGGCGGTGGTCGAGGCCCAGACCGTGGTGCCGCCGTACGGCGGCAGGGTGACGGCGCGCAGCAGCGACGCCTTCGGCACCCGGTCCACGAAGGTGACGTCGGAGTGCCAGGCGTTGGCGGCGCCCTCCAGCTCCAGCAGCAGCGCGCCGCGCGACTTCACGGTCGGGTGCGGCTCGGTCGGGGTGCCGAGCCTGGCGGCGGCCTCCCACTGCGATTCCCGGTCCAGGTGGTGCTGGTCACGGAAGAAGAGCACCTGGTGCTCGGCGAGCGCCACCTGGATCGCGGTGGCGGTGGCATCGTCGAGCGCCGCGCCCAGGGTCAGCCCGCGCACCTCGGCGCCGAGCGCGCCACCGACCTTGCGGATGTCGAGTACCGGCAGGTCGTCGCGGGTCAGCGCTGCGCGGGGAAGGGGCGCCACGGCCGTCATCGGATCCTCCTCGAACTCGACATCTAGCGATCCCCCGGAATCTAGGGGCGCCGCCGAGCCCACGGAACCGTTGCGATCACCGTGCGCGAATCACGCTATCCGGCGGGTGCCGGTCCACCCGCCGCCTCGGCCGCGTTGTCGGCGGTGAGCCGGTACACCACGCGCTCCAGCGTCGGCAGGATGGTGGAGATCTCGACCGTGCCGGTGGCGAACCCCCCGATCAGCGAGAGCACCACGTTGCCGAGGACCACCACGAGGTCCTCGAGGTAGCCGGGGTTCAGGTTCTGGATGACGTCGGCGACCCACGGAACCAGCACGGTCAGCCCCTGCTCGTCGAGGAGCTGCCCGCACGGCCCCTGCCTGGCGTAGTGGTAGGCCTCCAGCATCCGGGGCTGCCGCTCCCACGGCTCGAAGACGCAGCGCAGCACCCGCATGAGCGAGTCGCGGGTGGTCTCGCCGGGCGGGGCTGGCTCGAGTTCGGCGTAGGCCTCGTCCGCCATCCAGTCCTGGATGGCGCGCACGATCAACTCGTCCCTGGTGGCGAAGAGCTTGTAGACGGTGGTCAGCGAGACGTGCGCGCGCTTGGCGACGACCCGCAGCTGGACCGCGTCGTACCCCTCCGTCTGCAGCAGCTCCAGCACCACCGTCACGATCTGCCGCTGCGCCTCGGTGTCCTGCCCTCTCGCCACGCCCTTACGGTAACTTCGTTACCTGGTAACCGTGTTACCAATCGCCGTCTCCGGGCTACGCTGCCACCAAACTGGAACAGGTTTCAGGAAGTGGTGACGATGAAGCTGGTGCACGCGCTCTGGGGCCCGGGCGACCTGCTCGGCGACCCGGCCCGCACGGGCCTGCGCTCGGCCGGGGCCACCCGGATCCAGGTGAACCTCGCCGACGCCGCGGTGGCCGGTGCGCTGCTGCGGCTCACCACCTTCGAGGAGCCGGTGGCCGCCGTGGTGGCGACGGAGGTTCCGGACGAGGCGGCGGGCGCGCGGGTATCGGCGGTGCTCACCGGTTTCGCCGGGCGGGTGGCGGGCTGGTGGGTCGAGGAGCACCTGCCGCTGCCGCCGCCCGCGGTTCCCCCCGGCGAGCGGGCGCCGGGGCTGGCGAACATCGCCTTCCTCCGCCGCCCGGCCGAGCTGCCCTACGCCGAGTGGCGCTCCGCGTGGCTGGAGCACCACACCGCGGTCGCCATCGAGACCCAGGCGACCTTCGGCTACGTACAGAACCTGGTACTCGGCCCGGCCACCGACGGCGCGCCGGAGCTCGCGGCGATCGTGGAGGAGCTCTTCCCGATCGAGGCGCTCACCGACCCGCACGCCTTCTACGGCAGCGGCGGCGACGATGCCGAGCTGCACCGCAGGTCCGGCCGGATGCTGCGCAGCGTCGCCACCTTCGGCGCCGACCGCGACCTGGACGTGGTCCCGACCAGCCGCTACCTGCTCGGCTGACCGGCCAGTTCGCTCAGCAGCGCGCGGGTGCGGTCCGCGCTCTCGCCGCGGGTGAAGAGCGCGCCGACGAAATCGGTGGCGCCCGCCGCGGCGACCTCCGCGATCCGGGCCGCCACCTGCTCCTCGCCGCCGATCAGCGCCAGGTCGACCGGGCCCGCGACACCCTCGCGATCCATCATGGCGCGGTACGAGGGCAGGTTGCCGTAGAAGCCGAAGGCCTTGCCCGCGCGGGCGCGCGCGTCCTCGACATCGTCGGTGACGCAGACCGGCAGCGCGCAGACGACGCGCGGCGCGGGCTTGCCCGCCTCGGCCGCGGCCTCGGCGATCACCGGCGCGATGTGCGAGCGGACGGTGGCCGGGCCGGTCATCCACAGCGTGGTGCCGTCGGTCTCGCGGCCGGCGAGCCGCAACATGCGCGGGCCGAGCGCGGCGAGCAGCACCGGAACCCGGCCCTCGTTCGGCACGGTGAGCGCGAGTTCGGCACGTACCGTGTCGCCCTGGAACGAGGCGGGCCGGTTGTCCAGCAGCGGAAGCAGCACCCGCAGGTACTCGGTCATGTGGTGCGCGGGCCTGCCGAAGTCGTAGCCGTACATGGTCTCGATCACCGGGCGGTGCGAGAGCCCGACGCCGAGCGTGAGCCGGTTGTCGCCGAGCGCGAGCGCGGTGGTGCGGGCCTGCTGCGCGAGTGCGGCGGGGTGCCGCGGGTAGCTGGGCACCACCGCCGTCCCGAGCTCGATGCCGGGCACCCGGCTGCCCGCGACGGCGATGGCGGTCAGCGCGTCGACGCCGAAGATGTGCGAGAGCCACGCCGAGGAGAACCCCGCCGCGGCGGCCGCCGCCAGCTCGTCGGTCAGCCGGGTGAGGGCGTCGGGGCCCGAGGTCTCGCCGAGCAAGATGCCGATTCGCACGATCCGTCTCCTCCGCTCAGGCGGGCGAGCTCGCCCGCGCCGGTTCCGCGGGCCAGCATAGGCGCGCGGCGTCGCGCTCCTGGATCCGGAGGAAGAGGCGCAGCAGCACCTGGGTGAGGTCGAGGCCGAGTTCGGCGGCGCGGAGCTGGGCCAGTTCGACGGCCATGGTGTCGTGCACTGCGGCCGGGTCGCTGAGCACCTCGTCGAGCACCATGCCGCTGACGGCCTGATCGCGGGTGAGCGGGATGTCGGGCAGCCAGTCCAGTCGCCAGGTACCGAATCCGTCGAGCCGGGCCTGTTCCGGGCTGACCGTGCTGGTGATCGTGGTCGCGGTGGTGTGCAGTGCCATGGTCCCCTCCGTTCGCGCTGCGAATGCTCGATCGCGACCGCGCCGGTGTCGGGGGGCGGGCCGATGGTTCGCGTTGTCCGAGGACGAGCGGCAGGGGGATCGAGCGGAGAGTCACCGGAAAGGCCGGGAACCTGCCTCCTGCCGCAGCGAGGTGTCCGTGGTCGGTACCTCCTCGCTGCCGGGGGCGGATTGTTTACCTATGCTACCGAGCGCCTACTTGTGCCGTCAATTGTGCTTCAAAGCTTTTCAGTGACACTTCTTAGGCTTTCACCGATACTGGAGGTTGCGGTTGTGCGTCCTCGAGGGAGTTTCCGTGCCGCTTTTCCACCGTGGTCCCGAGTCCGGGCCACCCGCGCCGAGCTGCCGCGTCCGATCAGCGATTTCGGCGCGAAGGGTCTCGCTCCGCTTCGCGGCCCCGGGTGCCCTATGCTCACGCCCCGTGACACATCGTGTGCTTCGCTGTGCTGCCCGCTCGGAGGGCTCCCGTGACTGAGCCGGGCGAATCGATCGGCGCGCTCGTGCGCCGGCTGCGGACCGAGCGCAACCTGACCCAGGCGGAGCTGGCGCAGCGGGCCGGTTGCTCGCGCAGCCTGGTGCAGCAGATCGAGAACGGCTCCCGGGTGCCCCCGCTCTCGCTGCGCGAGCGGCTCAGCCTCGCGCTCGGCGAGGAGCTGCCCGGCGCGCCCGCGGAAGCGGGCGACACCGGGCTGCACGAGCTGCGGATGCGGTTCAACGTGCTGCTCGGCAAGGATCCGCAGGTGGTCGAGCGCGCGCTGCGAATCGCGCAGAGCCTGCTGGACGCGGCCCAGGTCCGGGACGAGATCGAGCCCCTGCGCCAGCTCGCCGACCGGCAACTGGAGCGGGCGGAGGAGATCCTGACCCAGATCCCGTCCCGCAGCGCCACCGTCTGGGAGTGGAACACGGTGAGCGACCTGCTCACCCTGCTCGACCAGGCCACGGTGTCGGTGCGGGCGATCCACCCCGTCGATCTCGGCACCATCGGCGGCGACGTCGGCGACGACTACCACGCCGCCATCCTGCGGCTCGCGGACAAGACGCAGCCCCCCGCGGTCGAGGTGCGCCGGATGTACGTGCTCGACGACATCAGCGACGTCTGGACCTACGACGACAAGCTCTGGCGGCAGACCAGGGCCGGGGTGCGGAGCGTGCTGGTCAAGCGCGAGCACGCGCGCAATGCCCAGGGCATGCTGGTCGTGGACGACCGCTACGTCGCCGTCGGCGAGTACGACTACTCGCAGCAGGCCCGCGTTGCCACCCGCTTCTCGGTGCTCAAGCACGATGTCGCCTTCGCGGTCAAACGCTTCGAGAAGCTGTGGGCGCTGCACGACACGGGCACCGCCGTGGTGGTGAACGAGGTGCTGGCCGAACCGGCGCTGGCCGGGTACAAGCGGCTCTCGGACGGCGACTGCCGGATGCAGTTCCGGGAGGCGCTGGCCGAGCGCTGGGCCCGGATCGAAGGGGATCCGGACGGGATCGCGGAGTGACCGCACCCGTCCTCCTGGCCGGACCGGAGCGCCCAGCGCGGGCGATTCGCGCGGTCGGTGTGCTGCGCGAGACCGCGCCGAACGAGAAGCGCGTCGCCCTCACGCCGGACGCGGTGCGCCGCCTCGTCGGGCAGGGGCTGAGCGTCACCGTCGAGACGAATGCCGGTGCGGCGGCGGGCTTCCCGGACCGCGCCTACCTGGCCGCCGGCGCCAGGGTCGGCGCCGCCGCCGAGGTCGGCCGAGCGGACATCGTCGCGTGGGTGAAGACGCCCGGCTACGACCTGGCGAGCCTTCGGCTCAGGCCGGGCACGACGCTGATCGGATTCCAGGACCCGCACCACCGCCCGGCCGAGATCGCCGCGCTCGGGCGGGCCGGAATCCGCACCGTCACCCTCGAGTTCGCGTCGCGGGCCCCCGATGCCGCCGCGTTCGACGCGCTCACCCCGATGAGCAGGCTGGCAGGCACGGTCGCCTACGCCGAGGCCCGCACCCTGCTGCCGCCCGCGACCCTGCGGCGCCCGCTCCGCGCCCTGATCCTCGGGCACGGCGCCGCGGGCCGCGCCGCGCTGCGGGCCGTCGTCGACACCGGCGATGCGCCACCGATCGTGGTCGGGGTCCGCGGCGACACCGCCGTCGAGGCGCTCGAGGCGGGCGCCATCTCCTTCGTCACCTCCGGCGGCCCGGCCACGATCGGCGCCCTGATCCCGCAGTTCCGTCCCGACATCGTGCTCTGTGCCGCGGTGCACCGCGGCGAGCGGGCCCCGCTGCTCGTCGACCGGGCGGCGCTCGATCTACTGACCCCGGGCAGCGTGGTGGCCGATCTGGCCGCCAAGGCCGGTGGCAACTGCGTCGCCACCCGCCGCGACAGCACCTACACCCTGCCGAACGGCGTCACCGTGACGCACCGCAGCAACTACCCGGCGGCACGTCCGGCCGAGGCCAGCCGCGCGTACGCGGCGGCCGTCGCGGCGATGATCCTGCACCTCGCCGCGGGCGGCGAACCCCAACGGTGAACCAAAACTGAACGAATCCGACAGGTCCGCTGGATTGTTCCGGCGGGCGCGGCCGGGGCACACTGCACCTCGTTCGCCGGAATTCGAGGGGTCTCCGCATGTGTTGTTGTAGCCCGTTCCCGCGGCGGTCCGTCTAGCGACCGCCCCGGCGCGCCGTCGCGCGCCCGTTTCGCACCCGCGCCGCAGCGGGTCTCTCTTCGACTCCTCAGGAGCCCCCATGTCCGTACCCTCCCCTGCCCGGAAACCGTTGAGCAGGCGCGCCTTCGGCCGGATCACCGCGGTCTCCGCGCTCACCGTCGCCGGCGCGGGCGCGCTGGCCGCCTGCGCCGACGACGCCGCGGTGGCGCCGACCGCCGCGGGCGCCACCACCATCACCGACGAGACCGGGCGGGTGATCGAGCTGAATCTGCCCGTCCAGCGCGCACTCTCGGGCCTCGGCGGCAACCAGTACATCCTGGAGCTGGTGCGCGCGGTCGGCGCGCAGGACCGGGTCATCGGCGCCACCGCCAGCCAGATCACCACCGACGGCTGGAGCGGCTACTGGGACAGCTTCCGCGGCATCGACAGGAACAAGCTGATCGCGGGCACCACCGGCGGCTTCAACTACGACCGCATCCTGGAACTCCAGCCCGACGTCCTGCTCACCGGAAGCAACAGCCCGTGGCAGGAGGCGGAGGGCAAGCTGAAGCCGTTCGGCATCCAGGTGGTGGTCTTCACCGCGTGGGAGCCGAGGCACTCCACGGTCAACACCGAGCTGCTCGGCAAGCTCTTCGGCGTCGAGGACCAGGCGGCGAAGTACCGCAGCGAGGTCCCGCAGGCCATCGAGAAGCTGCTCGCCGACCGGCTGAGCGGCCTGGCCGACCAGGACAAGAAGCGGGTCTACTTCGAGGGCGCGGTCGACTACATCGCCGGAATCCCCGGCGGCTGGGACTGGGTGATCCGCTACGCGGGTGGCCGGAACATCTACTCCGACATCCTGATCAACGGCGGCGTGGGCTGGAACGAGATCACCGTCGAGCCCGCCGACATCATCTCGCGCAACCCGGATTTCATCATCAAGAACGGCGTCCAGGGGCTGCCGCAGGGCTTCTACCAGCCGTGGGGCCGGGATCGGTTCGTCAGCACCGCGGAGTCGATCGTGAACCGGCCCGGCTTCGCCGGGCTGAACGCCATCCGGGACAAGAACCTCTGGGTCACCAACAACTACCTGATCAGCTCGGCCTCCAAGTGGGTCGGCGCGCTCTATCTGGCGAGCTGGCTGTACCCGGACCGGTTCCGCGGCGTCGACCGGGAGGCGTACTTCCGCGCCTGGGTGGAGCAGTACCAGCACACCACCTACATCCCGGACACCGAGTACTACTACCACCACGGGGTCTGAGCCATGACCGAGACTCTGGAACGCCCGGCGCCCGGCCTGCTCGCCCGGTACCGCGCGCTCACCCGCACCGACACCGGGCGGCGCACGGTGATCACCGCGGGCGCCGTGCTCACGGCGCTGGTGTCGGTGTGGGCGCTCTCGGTGGGCGGGGCGCTGATCGGGCTGGACGACGCGATCTCGACGCTCTGGGCCAAGGTCACCGCGAGCCCGCCCGGCGATGCCGCCACCGCGCGGGTCCGGTTGCAGGTGTGGGAGCTCCGGGTGCCTCGGGTGCTGCTCAGCCTGGTGGCGGGTGCGGCGCTGGCGGTCGCGGGCGTGCTCTTCCAGGGGTTGCTGCGCAATCCGCTGGTCAGCCCGTACACGCTCGGGATCGCGCCGGCCGCGGCCTTCGGCGCCTCCTACGTCATCGTCTTCCTCGGCCGGGAGACGGCGGGGCCGTCGGGTGAGCTGTGGATCGTGCTCGGGGCGCTGCTGGCGGCGGTGGTGAGCTCCGGCTTCGTGCTGGCGCTCGCGGCCACCAGGAGCAGCGACCCGTCGACGCTGATCCTGCTCGGCATCGCGGTCACCCAGTTCTTCACCGCCGCCACCGCGGTGCTGCAGTTCACCGCCGACCAGGAGACGCTGGCGGTGATCGCGCAGTGGATGTGGGGCTCGGTGAACGGCGCGGTCTGGCGCGAGGTGGTGATCGTCGGGCTGCTCTTCGGGCTGACCTACCCGCTGGTGCAGCGCAGGGCGGGCGCGCTGAATGCCATCGCCTTCGCCGGTGACGACGCCGCCAAGAGCCTCGGCGTCCCGGTGACCCGCACCCGGCTCTGGCTGCTCGGCCTCGCGGTGGCGCTCACCGCGGTGACCATCAGCTTCACCGGCATCATCGGCTTCGTCGGACTGGTCGCGCCGCACATCGCGCGGCTGCTCATCGGCTCCAATCACCGCTTCCTGCTGCCCTTCTCGGCTGTCATCGGCGGGCTGCTGCTCGTGGTCGCCGACTCCGCGGGGCGCACCGTGCTCGACCCGGCGGTGGTGCCGGTCGGCATCGTGGACGCGCTCATCGGCGCCCCGGTCTTCCTCTATCTGATCCTCGCCAAACGAAGGGCGACAACATGACCCTCGACATCACCGACCTGCACTTCGGCTACGGACGCAGACGCATCCTGCACGGCGTCTCGCTGCAGGCGAGGCGCGGCGAGCTGCTCGGGCTGCTCGGGCCGAACGGCTCGGGCAAGTCGACCGTGCTGAAGAACATCGCCCGGATCCACGAGCCGACCGAGGGCAGCCTGACCTGGGAGGAGAAGACCGCGCTCGGCAAGCTGAGCCGCCGCGAGCTGGCGCGGCTGGTGGCCTACGTGCCGCAGGCCATCGACGTCTCCTTCGACCTGGAGGTGCGCGAGGCCGTCGTGCTCGGCCGCACCCCGCACTTCGGCGCGCGGCCGAGCGTCGAGGACTGGCGGCAGGTGGACCGCGCCATCGAGCTGCTCGGGCTGACCGAGCTGGTGCACCGCTCGGTCACCGAGCTCTCCGGCGGCCAGGCACAGCGGGTGCTGATCGCGCGGGCGCTGGCCCAGCAGCCGCAGATCCTGCTGCTGGACGAGCCGACCAGCGCGCTGGACATCAAGTACCAGCTGCAGACGCTGCGGCTGGCCCGCCGGGTGACCCGCACCGAGGGCGTGGCCGGGGTGATCGCCATCCACGACCTGAGCCAGGCCGCCCGCTACTGCGACCGCATCGCCTTCCTGCAGGACGGGCTGGTGCGCGCGGTCGGCACCCCGGCGGAGGTGTTCACCGCCGAGCTGATCGCCGAGATCTACGGCATCGAGGTCTCGGTGGTGCACGCCGAGGGGTCGGTGCACATCGTGCCGCGCGACCAGCTCGACGACCCCGTGATCGCCGCGGCCTGAGGAGGTTCCGATGTCCCGCCGACTCCGCCTCGGGCTGCTCACCAACGCGCCGGGCAACACCCGCCCCGGCGAGATCCCGCCCGGCGACACCCGCGGCCCTGGCAACCCGCTCGCGCACTACGCCCGGCTGGCCCGGCTCGCCGAGGCGGCGACCTTCGACCTGCTCTTCGCCGCCGACGCGCTCGGCTCCGACGCCGAGCTGGGCGCGAAACCGGAGCCGATCACGCTCTTCGCCGCGCTCGCCGCGCAGACCGAGCACATCGGGCTGGTCCCCACCGTCTCCACCACCTTCACCGCGCCGTTCAACCTGGCCAGGCAGCTGCAATCGCTCGATCACCTGAGCGGCGGCCGGGCCGGGTGGAACGCGGTCACCTCGGCGATCGGCGAGCACAACTTCGGCGATGCCCCGCTGCCCGCGCACGCCGACCGGTACCGGCAGGGGCTGGAGCACGTCTCGGTGGTGACCCGGCTCTGGGATTCCTGGCGGGACGGCAGCCAGCAGGGGCCGATCGACCACCGCGGCGAGTTCTACCGGGTGGCCGGGCCGCTGCCGCTGCCCCGCTCGCCGCAGGGCAGGCCGGTGCTCTTCCAGGCCGGGTCGTCGGCGGACGGACAGGATTTCGCGGCCCGCTTCGCCGAGGGCGTCTACACCGCGCAGCAGACGCTGGCAGGCGCGCAGCGCTTCTACCGCTCGCTGAAGGCGAAAACCGCGGCCGCGGGCCGGGATCCGGCCGGGCTGCTGGTGCTGCCGGGGGTGAGCACCACCATCGGCGGCACCGAGGCCGAGGCCCGCGCGCTGGACGCCGAGCTCTTCGAGGCCGGGTACAGCGCGCAGTCCCGGATCGGGCTGGAGCGGCACCTGGCGGGCGCCGACCTCTCCGGGCTCGGGCTGGACGACACCGTCCCGGCCGGGCTGCTGCCCCCGGTGCACGCCATCCAGGGGCGGCAGAGCCGGTACGCGCTGTTCCGCGAACTCGCCGTCGAGGAGGGCTGGACGCTGCGGCAGCTACTCGAACTGCAGCAGCGCTCGGCCGGGCACGGCCGCGCGGTCGGCAGTCCGGAGCAGGTGGCGGAGCGGCTGATCGAGTGGTTCCGCCAGGGCGGGGCGGACGGGTTCGTGATCATGCCCGGCCAGGGCCCCGGCGGGGTCGAGGCCTTCACCGAGCAGGTGGTGCCGATCCTGCGGCGGCGCGGTGTCTTCCGCACCGAGTACGAATCGACGACGTTGCGCGGCAATCTCGGGCTGCCGCCGGAGAGCGCCTACGCCGCCGTCGCGCCCGCCGATATCGCCAGGGCGGGCTGAGCCGTGCCGAAACACCTGGTGCTCAACGTCAACCTGCTCACCGCCGGGGCGCACCCGGCGGCCTGGCGCTCGCCGGGCGGCAACCCGCGCGCGCTCATCGATCCGGCGCATTTCAAGGCGGTGGCGCGGGAGGCCGAGCGCGGGCTGCTCGACGCAGTGTTCCTCTCCGACGCGGTCATGCTCAAGGGCGGCGGTGCGGGCATGCCGGTGTCGTCGCTGGACCCGGCGGTCGCGGTGACCGTGATGGCGGGCGCCACCGAGCACATCGGCTTCATCGCCAGCACCAGCGCCACCTTCCAGGAGCCGTACCACATCGCCCGCACCTTCGCCTCGCTCGACCACGTCAGCGGCGGGCGGGTCGGCTGGAACGTGGTCACCACCCGGGATCGGGGTGCGGCGGCCAACTTCGGCGGGCCGCCGGAGTCCGGCGAGCGGGTGCTGCCGCCCAGGGAACAGCGCTACGCCCGCGCCGCCGAGTCCATCGAGGTCGTCCAGGCGCTCTGGGACAGCTGGGAGGACGAGGCCCTGCTCGCCGACCCGGTCTCCGGGCGTTTCTCCGACCCCGCGCGCATCCACCCGATCGACCACCGCGGCGCGCACTTCCAGGTCGCCGGGCCACTCCAGGTGCCGCGGCCGCCGCAGGGCCGGATTCCGATCGTGCAGGCCGGCGGCTCCGAGGGCGGGCGGGAGCTGGCCGCCCGCTACGCCGACGCGGTCTTCACCGCGCAGCACCTGATCCCGCAGGCGGCGGAGTTCGCCGCCGACATCCGGCGCCGGGCCGCCCGGTACGGCCGCGACCCGCGCGGCATCAAGATCCTGCCCGGCGTCAACCCGATCATCGGCAGCACGGTGGCCGAGGCGCGGGCGCGCAAGGCCGAGCTGGACGCCCTGGTCGACGACGCGAGCCGGGTGCGCGGCTTCGCCGCCTTCCTCGGGCTCGATCCCGGGTCGCTGGAGCTGGACCGGCCGTTCCCGCCGGAGCTGGTGCCGCCGCTCGGCGATACCTACGGCTCCGAGGGGTTCACCGGGGCGCTGCGCACGCTGCTCGCCGAGCGGCCGCTCACCGTCCGGGAGCTGCTGGAACGCGGCACCTTCCACCGCGATCTGGTCGGCACGCCGGAGCAGCTGGCCGACTCGTTCCAGGAGTGGTCCGATGCGGGCGCCGCGGACGGCTTCAATCTCCAGTTCGCCCGCTACCCGGACCATCTCACCGACTTCGTCGACCACGTGCTCCCGGTGCTGCGGCGCCGCGGCCTGGTCCGCTCCGAGTACACCGACCGCACCCTGCGCGCCCGCCTCGGCCTGCCGAGACCCGCGAGCCGCTACGCACCCCAGGAGGTTTCCCGATGACCGAACTGCTCGACTTCCACGCCCACTTCCGGCCGCCGTGGTGGCGCGAGATCGCGCCGGCGAACGCGCGCACCGGCGGGCCGTTCGCCCTGCTCGACGACACCGAGGAGCTGCTGCGATTCACCCGCGAGGGCGGGGTGTCGCACCGGGTGCTCGGCGCCCCTGTCGACCTGCTCTTCGGGCCGGGCGAGGTGCCGCGCGAGCAGCTCGACCGGGTGAACGAGCACCTCGCCGGGCTGGTCGCGGCGCACGCGCCGCTGCTCGGCGGGCTCGGCACGGTGAACGCCTTCGCCGGCGCCGACGGCGCCGAGCAGGTCAGGGACGCGGTCGGGCGGCTCGGGCTGGCCGGGATCGTGATCGACTCCGCGCGCGACGGGGTCTCGGTCGGGGCGCCGGTCACCCGGCCGACCCTCGAGGCCGCCGCCGAGCTGCGCGTCCCGGTCTTCGTACACCCGGTCTTCGCCCCCGACACCGCCGCGCTGGAAGCCACCGCCGGCGCACCGGGCGTGTCGTTCGGCCGCGGCTTCACCAACGGGATCGCGCTGCTCACCCTGCTGCACCACGGCGTGACCGACGACCTCCCCAAGCTCGACCTGGTCTTCACCTCGCTCGGCACCGGCGCCCTGCTCTTCGCCGCCGACCACCTGGCAGGCAGGCAGCACCGCATCCACATCGACACCCTGCGGCTGAACCCCGCCGCGCTGCGCTACCAGATCGACGTCCTCGGCGCGGACCGCGTGGTGCTCGGCACCGACTGGCCGATCCGCACCGACGGCACCCGGCGCGACGTCACCGCCTTCTTCGACGCGGCCGAGCTCGACTCCACCGCGCGGGCGCTGGTCGGCGGCGACAATGCCCGCCGCCTCTTCGCCAGGGCCGCGGAGGGCTGAGCGCGGCGCGGAGGGGCCGAGCGATCCGGCCCCGCACCCCGCGCGGCGGCGAGGCGAGGGTGTTCAGCCCGCCCAGGCCGCGGCGATGCGCTCGACGCCGAGTTCGATATCAGCGCTGGTGGCGTTGCTGAAGCCGAGCCGGATCCGATCGGTGTGCCCGCCCGCCCCCTCGGGGTCGAAGTAGCGCCCGAGCGCGAACTCGACCCCGAGCGCCCTGGCCCGCTCGCGCAGCGCGACGAGGTCGAGCCCGGGCTCGGTGGCCCGCACCCACAGGAAGATCCCGCCCTCGGGCTCGTCGAACGCCGCCCGCTCCCCCAGCCGGGAGCGCAGCGCCGCGGTGAGCGCGCCGGACCGCTCCCGGTACAGCTCCCTGCCGTTGGCCAGCACGCCGTCGAAGAAGCCCGGTTCGGCGAGCACACCGGCCAGCGCCGTCTGGGTGAGCAGCGAACTGTGCTGGTCCACGTTGGCCCGCAGCCGGGTGAGCACCGGGAGCACCCACTCCGGCGCGACGATCCACCCCGACCGCAGCCCCGGCCCGAGCGTCTTGGAGAAGGTGTTCACCCGGACCACGGCGTCGCTCGCCAGCGGCAGATCCGGCAGCGCCGCCCCGGCGAACCGCAGCGAGCGGTACGGGTTGTCGGAGACCACCACGAAGCCGTACCGCTCGGCGAGCGCCACCGCCCGCGCCCGGTCGGCGGCGGCGAGCGTCGCGCCGGTGGGGTTCTGGAAGTCCGGGATGAGGTAGAGCAGCTTGATCCGCAGCCCGTCGCGCAGCCGCTGCTCGAGCGCGTCCAGGTCGAGCCCGGCCGCCGAACTCGGCACCCCGACGACCTGCGCCCCGTACTGCGCGAGCACCCGCAGCGCGACCGGGAAGGTCGGGTTCTCCACCGCGACGACGTCGCCGGGGTCGAGCAGCGCGGCGAAGAGCAGGCTGAGCCCGTGCAGCGCGCCGTTGGTGACCAGCACCCGGTCGGGGGTCGTCCCCTCGTGGTCGGCGATCCACGCGCGCAGCGGCTCGATGCCGGTCGCCACCGAGTACTGCAGCGCGGTGGCACCGGTCAGAGCGGTGGTGAAGGCATCGGCCAATTCCTTGGTAGGCAGGGCCTCGGCGGCGGGCGCCCCGCCGACCAATCGAACAGCTCCCGGCGGGAGCGGCACGACCGGACCGAACCCACCGGCCGGTTCGTTTGTTGCGGAACGGGAGAGGATAGCGCTGCTGGTCACGGCATATAACGCTAGAGCGGGCGACCGCGCGGGAACCCGGTTTGGATCGGCCGGATGCCAAGTCGCCGACACGTCGCGCGACCCGTGAACGGCGGCGCCGCCCGAGCGGTACCGTTGAGGTCTGCCCGCGCCGGATCCGTCCCGTGCGCGGGCCCGCACGGAAGGGGTGGCATGGCAGGCAAGCGCACGGTGCTCACCGTCGGGCTGCGCCGGCTGGCGGCGATGCTGCTCGAGATGCGGGAGGACGCGCGGCTCGGCAAGGAAGAGGTCAGCAGCCGCACCGGCATCAACATCACCACGCTGTACCGGATCGAGACGGCGCAGGCGCGGCCGCAGCGGCGCACGCTGATGGCGATGCTCGACCTGTACGACGTCGACGACAAGCAGCGCGAGGAAGCGATCGAGCTGCTCACCACGGCGCTCAAGCCGGGCATGGCGCGGGCCTACGAGGGCAGCGTCTCCGAGGTCTACGCGGCCTACATCAACTTCGAGTCCGAGGCGCTCTCGGCGCGGCACTACCAGACCTCGACGGTGCCGGGGCTGCTGCAGACCTACGAGTACGCCAACGCCGTCATCGACACCTCCATGCCGAAGCTCGAGGCGTCCATGATGGAGAGCAGGGCCAAGGCCAGGATGGACCGGGGGGTCAACCTCACCAAGGACGAGCCGCTGGAGCTCTGGGTGGTGATGGACGAGGCGGCCATCCGCCGGGTGGTCGGCGGCCCGGTCACCATGCGCGGCCAGCTGGAGCGGCTGCTGCAGGAGATCAAGCGCAAGAACGTGATCCTGCAGATCCTGCCCTTCGACGCGGGCGCGCACCCGGGCATGGCGGGCGCCTTCACGCTGCTCGACTTCCCGAACCCGGCCGATCCCGAGCTGGTCTACGTCGAGGGATTGGCGGGCGACGAACTGATCGAGGGGCACACCGAGATCCGCCGCTTCGGCGTCATCTTCGACCAGCTGCGCGCCATGGCGCTGAGCCCGCGCGACTCCGCGGCCATGATCGCCGCCGCCGCGGCGGAACTCGCCGAGATCGGCGACTGAAACCGCGGCGGATTGGGTAATTCCCTCTGCACCACCGAGTGCTGAAGGAGGTGCGCCATGGCCGAGGTGACCGCCGACAGCGCCACCGAACCCGAGCTGAAACGCGTCATGGGTCCGGGGCTGCTGCTCCTGTTCGTGGTGGGCGACATCCTGGGCACCGGGATCTACGCGCTCACCGGCAAGGTCGCCAACGAGGTGGGCGGCGCCGTCTGGGTGCCGTTCCTCGTCGCCTTCCTGGTCGCGCTGATCACCGGATTCAGCTACCTGGAGCTCGTCACCAAGTACCCGCAGGCCGCGGGCGCCGCGCTGTACACGCACAAGGCGTTCGGCATCCACTTCGTCACCTTCATGGTCGCCTTCGCGGTGATGAGCTCCGGCATCACCTCGGCGTCGACGGCGGCCCGCGCCTTCGCCGCCAACTTCGCCGAGGCGTTCGACCTCGGCATCGGCGACGGCATCGGCATCACGCTGGTCGCGCTCTCCTTCATCCTCGTGATCGCCGCGATCAACCTGCGCGGGGTGAGCGAGGGCGTCAAGCTGAACGTGGTGCTCACCTGCATCGAGCTGACCGGGCTGCTCATCGTGATCGCCGTCGGGCTGTGGGCGCTCGGCTACGGCAACGGCGACTTCGGCCGGGTCACCGAGTTCGAGACCGGCGACCGCTCCGCGCTCGGCGGCGTCATCGCCGCCACCACGCTCGCCTTCTACGCCATGGTCGGCTTCGAGGACTCGGTGAACATGGCCGAGGAGTGCAAGCAGCCGAGCAAGATCTTCCCCAAGGTGCTGCTCGGCGGGCTGCTGCTGACCGGCCTCATCTACGTGCTGGTCTCGATCACCGCGGTGGCGCTGGTGGAGCCGAGCGAGCTCGGCGCGGGCGACACCCCGCTGCTGAAGGTGGTCGAGATCGGCGCCCCCGGCTTCCCCACCGGCATCTTCGCCTTCATCACCATGTTCGCCGTAGCCAACTCGGCGCTCATCAACATGCTCATGGCCAGCAGGCTGCTCTACGGCATGGCGCGCCAGGACGTGCTACCGCGCGCCTTCGCGGCGGTGCACCCGCGCAGGCGCACCCCGCACATCTCGATCGTCTTCACCACCGTGCTCGGGCTGGCGCTCATCCTCTTCGTCGGCCAGGTCCCCGAACTCGGCGGCACCACCGCGCTGCTGCTGCTCGCGGTCTTCACCATCGTCAACATCGCGGTACTGGTCCTGCGCCGCGACCCGGTCGAGCACAAGCACTTCCGCACCCCGACCATCCTGCCCATCATCGGCGCGCTCACCTGCGGTTTCCTGGTCACCCCCTTCACCGACCGGAACCCGGAGCAATACCTCATCGCGGGCATCCTGCTCGGCGTCGGCGCCCTGCTGTGGGCGGTCAACCAACTCGCGCTGCGCAGGCAGGCGAAGCCGGTCGCGCCGTAGGCCCGGCGGGCAACCGGAAGTCGAGTGGCCTGCCGCCGTGGAGTGAGCCCGGGCGGGGGCTACCCTCGACCGGTGGCAGCCCCCACCCCAGCCCCGCACCCCGCCCTCACCGCACTGACCCCGCTACTCGGTGTCTGGCGCGGCAAGGGCCACGGCGAGTACCCGACCATCGACTCCTTCGACTATCTGGAGGAGGTGGAGTTCGGGCACATCGGCCGCCCGTTCCTCACCTACCGGCAGCGCACGCGGGCCGCCGACGACGGCCGCCCGCTGCATGCCGAGACCGGCTACCTGCGCTGTCCGGCGCCGGACCGGGTGGAGCTGATCCTGGCCCACCCCACCGGCATCACCGAGATCTACGAGGGCACGCTCGACACCGGAGACGGCGCGATCCGGCTGGAACTCCGGACCACCGGAATCGGGCTCAGCAGCACCGCGAAATCGGTGACCGCGATGGGCCGCTCGTTCACCGTCCGGGACGACGCGCTGGACTACTCGGTGCGCATGGCCGCCGTCGGCGAGCCGCTGACGCACCACCTCGCCGCCACCCTGCACCGCGCCGATCAGTAGTCCGGCGGCAGGGCCGTGAACATGTCCCTGGTCACCGCGACCGCATTGTCCGAACTGCCGCCCTTGACCAGCAGGGTGGCGAAGGCGAGATCGCCGCGGTACCCGACGAACCACGAGTGCGAGCCGCCGTCCACCTCGGCCTCGCCGGTCTTGCCGTAGACCTCGCCCTGGTCGACGATCCGCTCGGCGGTACCGCCGGTCACCACCTTGCGCATCATGGTGCGCAGCCCGTCGATCGCCGCCGGTGCCGGGTCGGGGCGCTCGCCGTCGACCTCGGTGGTGCGGCCACCGATCAACCACGGTGTCGGCGCCCGCCCGGTGGCGACGGTGGCAGCCATCAGCGCCATGCCGAACGGGCTCACCACCACCCGGCCCTGGCCGATGCCGTCCTCGGTGCGCTGCACCAACTCCTCGGCGGGCGGCACCGAGCCGGAGAAGGTCGGCAGCCCGGGGACGGTGTAGGTCGCGCCGACCCCGAGCGAGGCGGCGGCGCTGTGCAGCGCGTCGCCGGGCAGCTCGCTGGCGAGCTTGGCGAACGAGGTGTTGCAGGAGCGCTCGTACGCGGTGGCCATCGGCACGCTGCCGACGGAGAAGAGGTCGTAGTTCGGAATCGTGCGCTCGCCGATGGTGATCCGGCTCGGGCAGGGCAGCACGGTGTCCGGATCGGCGAGGCCGGCGGTCATGGCGGCGGTCGCGGTCACCGTCTTGAAGATCGAACCGGGCGGGTACTGGCCGATGGTCGCCATCGGGCCGTCCCGGTCGGTGGCCTCGTTCTGCGCGACCGCCAGGATCGCGCCGGTGGACGGCCGGATCACCACCATCATGGTCTGCTCGTCGCGGCGCACGTCCACCGCGCGCTGCGCCGCGTTCTGCACGAACCGGTCGACGCTCAGCGCGAAAGACGGCGCGGGCTGCGCGGCCACCTCGGTGAGCACGTCGGTGTCGGCGCCGTTGGCGTTCACCGTGACGACGCTCCAGCCTGCCCTGCCGTCCACCTCGGTGATCACCGTCTGCCGCACCTGGGTCATCAGGTCGGGGGCGAACTTCCGATCGGTCGGCACCATGTCCCACTCCGGGACGAGCGTGACGCCGGGCAGCCCGATGAGCTCGTTCGTGACCTGGTCCGCCTCCACCTCGTTCAGCGCGATCACGGTGTGCGGGCCGCGCGCGGCGCGGGCGGCGGCGAGGATCTTCGGCGGGGTCAGCTCGGTGTCGAAGCGGTGCAGCGCGCGGGCCAGCGTGGTGGCGGTGCTGCCCGGGTCGGCGGCGGCGCCGGTGTCGAAGGTGACCCGGGAGACCCGGCCCGGCACCAGCACGTCGCTGCCGGAGGACTCGTTCACCCTCGCCTTCGGCGCGGGGTCGGCGCGCAGCACCATGGACTGGGTGTCGCCGAGCCGGGGGTGGATGTCGGCGGAGGTCCAGCGCACCGCCCAGCGACCGTCGATCTTGCCCATCTGCAGCTGGCCGGTGTAGCTCCAGACCCGGTTCTTCGGCAGCTTCCACTCGTAGGTGTACTCCACCGTCGCGGTGTCGCCGCTGACCCTGGCCTGCCCCGTGGTCGCCGCCAGGCTCTCGGCCTGGAGGTTCTTCCACGCGGATTCCAGTGCGGGCCCGGCCTTCTCGGGGAGGCCGGTGAGTTCGGCGGCGTCGTCGGTGCGACGTTCGGCGAAGGCCTCGACGAAGGCGTCGGCGGCGGGGATCGGGCCCTGCGGGCCCGCCGAGCAGCCGACGGCGGCCAGCACCGTGCAGACCGTCGCCGCGAACGTGGTGACCATCCGGATCGACACGGCCCGATGGTAACCGGCGATCGACCGGCAAACCCCGATGGCGCACCGGGGAGTTCGGCCGCTCAGTCCAGCAGAACGGTGGCGAAGGTGGCGATCTGCTGGAAGCCGACCTTCCGGTACGCGCGGCGCGCGGCGCCGTTGTAGTCGTTGACGTAGAGGCTGGCGGTGCGGCCGGAGGCGACCACCGCGTTGGCGACCGCGGCGGTGCCGGTGGCGCCGTGCCCCTTCCCGCGGTGCTCCGGGTGCACCCAGACGCCCTGGATCTGCCCGGTGCGCCGGGAGAGCGCGCCGACCTCGGCCTTGAAGACGACCTCGCCGTCGTCGAATCGGGCCCAGGCCCGGCCGGATTCGATCAGCCCGGCGATCCGCCTGCGGTAGCCGCGGCCGCCGTCGCCCGCCCTCGGGTCGACGCCGACCTCCTCGATGAACATGGCGATGGCGGCCTCGAGGTAGCGGTCCAGCTCGTCCGGGCGCACCTTGCGCACCTCCGGGTCCGCGGTGATCACGGCGTACCCGGCCAGGGCGAGCAGCGGCTGCACGCCGCGCACCTCGCGCTCCGGACCCCAGTGCCCGGCCAGCGCCTCCCAGAGCGGCAGCGCCAGCTCGCGGCGGCCGACCACCGAGGAGCACATGCGCGGGAAGCGCAGCGCGCGCTCGGCGAAGGCCTTCACCGAGGCGGCGTCACCGCGCAGCGGCACCAGGTTCGCGCCGGAGAAGCACAGCGAATCGTCGGGGTCACCCCGGCTCCACAGCTCGCCGTAGCCGTACCTGGCATCCAGGCCGTACTCCTGCAATCGGGCCGCGACCATGCACGACGCGACCGGATCGGTATCGAGGACGCGCAGCACCTGCGCGAGATCCCGGTTCGCGAGCTGTCGCGCGGCCGGGTGCCGCGCCCGACGCGCCGGCTCCAGCAGACTCCGCACAACGCCAAGCCTGCCACGAACCGGGCCGGAGCGGTACAGCAAGTACCGAACCTTGATCTTCTACCCGACGGTAACCACCGGATCGCCGGATTCGGCTTCGCCCATCTGCTCGGCGATCCGCATGGCCTCTTCGATGAGCGTCTCGACGATCTGCGCCTCGGGGACGGTCTTGATGACCTCGCCCTTGACGAAGATCTGGCCCCTGCCGTTGCCGGAGGCGACACCGAGATCGGCCTCGCGCGCCTCGCCGGGCCCGTTCACGACGCAGCCCATGACGGCGACGCGCAGCGGCACCTCCATGCCCTCCAGCCCGGCGCTCACCTCGTTGGCGAGGGTGTAGACGTCGACCTGGGCCCGCCCGCAGGACGGGCAGGAGACGATCTCCAGCTTGCGCGGCCGCAGGTTCAGCGACTGCAGGATCTGCCCGCCGACCTTGATCTCCTCGGCGGGCGGCGCGGAGAGCGAGACCCGGATGGTGTCGCCGATCCCCTCGCTGAGCAGCGCGCCGAAGGCCACCGCCGACTTGATGGTGCCCTGGAACGCGGGCCCGGCCTCGGTGACCCCGAGGTGCAGCGGGTAGTCGCTCTGCGCGGCCAGCTGCCGGTACGCCTCCACCATGATCACCGGGTCGTTGTGCTTGACCGAGATCTTGATGTCGCCGAAGCCGTGCTCCTCGAAGAGCCCGGCTTCCCAGAGCGCCGACTCCACCAGCGCCTCCGGCGTGGCCTTGCCGTACTTCGCCAGCATCCGCTGGTCGAGCGAGCCCGCGTTGACGCCGATCCGGATCGGGATGCCCGCGGCCCCGGCCGCCTTGGCGACCTCCGCGACCCGGCCGTCGAACTCCTTGATGTTGCCGGGGTTCACCCGGACCGCGGCGCACCCGGCATCGATCGCGGCGAAGATGTAGCGCGGCTGGAAATGGATATCGGCGATCACCGGGATCTGCGACTTCTTCGCGATGGTCGCCAGCGCGTCGGCGTCCTCCTGGCGCGGGCACGCGACCCGGACGATGTCGCAGCCGGAGGCGGTGAGCTCCGCGATCTGCTGCAGCGTCGCGTTGATGTCGTGCGTCTTGGTGGTCGTCATGGACTGCACCGAGATCGGATGATCGCTGCCGACGCCCACACCGCCGACCATGAGCTGGCGGGTCTTGCGCCGGGGTGCGAGGACGGCCGCCGGTGCGGCGGGCATCCCCAATCCGATGGTGGTCACTGTCGGCTGCCTTCTTCCTCAGGTGCGTGGTCGAGCCGTTGCGCCATCGAGCTTAGTCGCGCTTCGCGAGTGTGCCCGGTGTGAGGCCGCCGACAGCCGCGATCAGGGGAACAGCTTGACCGGGTTCACGATGTCGGCGGTGAGCGTGAGCACCATGTACGCGCCGCCGAGCACCACCGCCGCGTAGGTGAGCGGCAGCAGTTTCAGGTAGTCGACCGGGCCGCCGGGGGCCAGCCCGCGCCAGGCGCGCAGCGAGTTGCGCGCCTTCTCGTAGAGCACGACGGCCATGTGCCCGCCGTCCAGCGGAAGCAGCGGGAGCAGGTTGAAGGCGCCGAGGAAGAAGTTCAGGCTGGCCAGGACCAGGATGAAGATGCCCCAGAGCCCGCGCTCGGCGGTCTCGCCGCCGATCCGGCTGGCGCCGTACACGCTGACCGGGGTCTCCGGGTCGCGCTCGCCACCGGTCACCGCGGTCCACAGCGCCGACACCTTGGCAGGCATCTGGGCCAGCGATTCCAGGGTGCGCACGAACATGTCGCCGGTGAAGGCGAGCGAGGCGGGAACGGCACCGAGCACGCCGTACTTCTGCGGCGGCTCGGCGCCGAAGGAACCGACGCCGACGGCGCTGACCTCGCGCGGGTTCTGGCCCTTGTCGTCGTAGCGCACGGTGCGCTCCGGCGTCACCGGAACGGTGAGCGTCGCGCCGTCCCGCTCGATCGTGTAGTCGAAGGTGCCGGTCTGCTTCTGGGTCTCGCGCTGGAAGTCCTTCCAGGTGCTCACCGCCACGCCGTTCACCGCGGTCACCACGTCGCCGCGCCGCAGCCCGGCGCGCTGTGCCGGGCCGGTGCCCGCGCACTCCTGCAGGGTGCCGTCCGGGTTGGCGGTGGCGACGCAGTTCATCGCGCCGAGCTTGGTCTCGACCGGGTCCAGCTGCGGCAGCCCCCAGCCGATCGCGAGCACCACCACGAGCAGGAAGCCGAGCAGGAAGTTCATCGCGATGCCGCCGAACATCACCACCATGCGCTTCCAGGTGGCCTGCCGGTACATGGCCCGGTCCAGATCCTCCGGCGGCACCTCGTCCAGCGCGGTCATCCCGACGATGTCGCAGAAGCCGCCGAGCGGGAGCGCCTTGAGGCCGTACTCGGTCTCGCCGCGCTGGAAGGAGAAGACCTTCGGGCCGAAGCCGATGTAGTAGCGCCGCACCTTCATGCCGGTCGCCTGGGCCGCCCACATGTGGCCGCACTCGTGCAGCGCGACCGAGATCGTGATGCCGAGGGCGAACAGGGCGAAGCCCAACGCGAACACCATCTGAACTCCAGTCCTCCTGCGAATTCCGACCCCCGGCGCCGGACGCCTGTGGTCAACAGTAGCGGTGCGGGACCGTACCAGCCCGGGCGATCAGGCCGATCGCCCGCGCACCGCGGCGGCGGCGAAGGAGCGCGCCCACCCGTCGGCGGCAAGCACCTCGGCCAGCGAGCCCGGCTCGGCCCGCCACTCGTCCGCGCCATCGACCGCCTCGGTGACGATCCGCACGATCTCCGGGAAGCGGATCGCGCCGTCCAGGAAGGCCTGCACCGCGACCTCGTTGGCGGCGTTGTAGACCGCCGTGACACTGCCGCCGAGCGTGCCCGCCCGGCGGGCCAGCTCGACCGCGGGGAAGACCGCGTCGTCCACCGGCTCGAAGGTCCAGGTGGCGGCGGTGCCGAAGTCGCAGGCGGCGGCGGCACCGGGGATCCGGTCCGGCCAGCCGAGCGCGAGCGCGATCGGCAGCTTCATGTCCGGCGGGCTGGCCTGCGCGAGCGTCGAGCCGTCGGTGAAGGTGACCATGGAGTGCACGATGGACTGCGGGTGCACGGTGACGTCGATCCGGTCGTACGGGATGCCGAAGAGCAGGTGCGTCTCGATCAGCTCCAGCCCCTTGTTCACCAGCGAGGCCGAGTTCAGCGTGTTCATCAACCCCATGGCCCAGGTCGGGTGCGCCTTGGCCTCGGCCGGGTTGACGTCCTCCAGCATCTCGGTGGTCCAGCCGCGGAACGGCCCGCCGGAGGCGGTGAGCACCAGCCGGTCCACCTCGTCGGCGCGGCCGCCGCGCAGGCACTGGGCGAGCGCCGAGTGCTCGGAGTCGACCGGGACGATCTGCCCGGGCGCGGCCGCGCGGGTCACCAGCGAACCGCCCGCGACCAGCGACTCCTTGTTCGCCAGCGCGAGCCGGGTGCCGGATTCCAGCGTCGCCAGCGTCGGCTCCAGGCCGAGCGAGCCGACCAGCGCGTTCAGCACCACGTCGGCCTCGGTGCGGCGGACCAGCTCGGTCGCCGCGGCGGGGCCCGCCAGCTCCAGGTCGAGCTCGTGCGCCGCGCGCGGATCGGCCACCGCGACATTGCGGGTCCCGGTCGCGGCCATCTGCGCGGCCAGCAGCTCGGGGTTCCCGCCGCGGGCGGCGAGCCCGACCACCTCGAACCGGTCGGGGTTGGCGGCGATCACCTCCAGCGCCTGGGTTCCGATGGATCCGGTGCTGCCCAGCAGCAGGACTCTCACGATGTCGGACACCGCCCCATTGTGGCAGCCCTGCTGGCTACGACATGCGGTCGTATGTCACGATATCGGGCAGTAGCCGTATCCCCGCCAGAAGGAGCGATCGTGGCCGCCACGGAACTCGAACCCGCCGACAGCGAGCGCGCGGTCGTGCACCGCGTCGACACCGCCGACGTGCCATCGGCCGCCTGGGGCTGGAGCGGGGAATCGCCGAAGACCTTCCGCATCGCGGGCTGGTTCGTCGCGCTCGCCCTGCTCGCCATGATCATCGGAAACCACAACGGCAGGGTCGAGGACATCTTCCTGGTCGGTTTCGCGCTCTCCATCGCGGGCCTGTTCGTCTACGACGCGATCCTCCGGCGTCGGCCCAGGTAGTTCCCGGCTGGAGCGCCGCGCTCAGCGGGTGCGGCGGCGGCCCTGCTTCGGCGCGGATGCGCGCGGGGCGCCGCGCTTGGCCGCGGCTTTCTTCGGCTGCGCGCGATTCGACTTCGCGGGCTCGGCCCGGGCCGACGGCGTGCGGGCTGTCTTCGCCGGCTCGGCGCGGGCCGATGGCGAGCGGGTGCTGCGCGCGGTCCGGCCGCGCACCACACCGACGAACTCCTCGACCGGCTCGGTGGTCGCCGCGCTCGGCCAGGCCAGCGCCACCTCGGTGCCGGGCAGGTCGGTGACGGTCCGGTAGACCAGGTCGCGCCTGGCGTGCAGCCGCGCGATGGAGTGCGGCAGCACCGCGACGCCGACCCCGGCGGCCACCAACTCCAGGATTCCCGCCGCGCCGTCGATATCGTCCCCGTCGTGCCGCTGCCAACCGGCCAGATCCGCCTCGGCGATCTCGTCGTACGCCGCCACCGGATGCTCTTTCGGCACCACGGCGACCGCCAGCTCCCGGTACAGCGAAATCACGCTCAGCCCGTCCCGATCCACCGGCAGCCGGACGAAACACATGTCGACCTCCCCCGCACGCAGCGCCCGCTCCTGCTCGGCCTGCGCCAGCGGCACCGTGGTCAGCGGGACCTCGGGGAACCGCTCGGCCCAGATCCGCTCCCACTTCGACACCGTCACCCCGGGCGCGAACCCGACCCGCAGCGCCGCGGCCTCGGGCTCGGCGACCGGCTGCGCGGTATGCGCGAGCACCGCCCGCGCCTGTTCCCGGAGCGCCGCCCCCGCCGCGGTCAGCTCGGTCGGCTGCGCACCCGGCACGAAGAGCCGCTCCCCCAGCTCCTGCTCCAGCTCGATCACCGTGCGGCTGAGCCGCTGCCTGGCGATGCCGAGCGCCCGCGCGGCGCGCGCGAAGTGCAGTTCGTCGGCGACCGCGACGAACTGCCGCAGCCGCTCGGGGTCGATCGAATCGGGGCTGCTCACCCGGGTGACAGTAGTGCACCGCCCCGGCGGATAGGATGCTCGGCGTGCCGAACCCGCAGACCATGAAACCGCTCACGGCCGCCGCCAAGCTGGGCATCTACCTGCCCGCCGCGCCGGAGGAGTTCCGCACGCACCCGATCACCCGCGAGGAGCTGACCGCGCTGCGCGAGGATCCGCCGGAGTGGCTGCGCGAGCTGCGCCGCACCGGCCCGTTCCCGCGCGACGTCGTCGCCCGCAAGCTCGGCGTCAGCAACAGCGGGCTGGCCCGCGCCGAGGTCTCCGACCACCTCACCGCCACCGAGATCGAGGCGCTGCTCGCCGACCCGCCCGCGTGGCTGCTGCGCGAGCGCGAGAACCTGCGCACCGTCGAGGCCGAGGCCACCAGGATCGACGAGGAGCGCGAGCGCAAGCGGGCGGCGAGCAACCGCCCGCAGAAGAACTACTAGTTCTCCGCGGCCAGCTGCCCGCAGGCGGCCGCGATCTCCTGGCCGCGGGTGTCGCGCACCGTGCACGGCACGCCCTGCTCGTTCACCCGGCGCACGAACTCCCGCTCCACCGGCTTCGGGCTGGCGTCCCACTCGCTGCCCGGGGTCGGGTTGAGCGGGATCAGGTTGACGTGCACGCGCGAGCCGAGCGCCCTGTGCAGCTTCTTGCCGAGCAGGTCCGCGCGCCACGGCTGGTCGTTCACGTCCCGGATGAGCGCGTACTCGATCGAGATCCGGCGGCCGGTGGTGTCGGCGTAGTAGCGCGCGGCCTCCAGCACCTCCGCGACCGGCCAGCGGTTGTTCACCGGAACCAGGGTGTCGCGCAGCTCGTCGTCGGGGGTGTGCAGCGAGACGGCCAGCGTCACCGAGAGCCCCTCGTCGGCCAGCTTGCGGATGGCGGGGGCCAGCCCGACCGTGGAGACGACGACATTGCGCTGCGAGATGCCGAACCCGTCCGGCGCGGGCGCGGTGATCCGGCGGACCGCGGCGACCACCCGCTTGTAGTTGGCCAGCGGCTCGCCCATCCCCATGAAGACGATGTTGGAGAGCCGCCCCTGGCCGCCCGCCACGTCGCCGTCGCGCAGCGCGGCCGCGGCGGCGCGCACCTGGTCGACGATCTCGGCGGTGGAGAGGTTGCGGTCCAGCCCGCCCTGGCCGGTGGCGCAGAAGGGGCAGGCCATGCCGCAGCCTGCCTGGCTGGAGATGCAGAGCGTGTTGCGGTCGGGGTAGCGCATGAGCACGCTCTCCACCAGCGTGCCGTCGCCCGCGCGCCAGAGCGTCTTGCGGGTGCTGCCGTCGTCGCAGGCGACGTGTTTGACCACGCTCAGCAGCGGCGGGAAGAGCGCTTCGGCGACCCGCTCGCGCATCGGGGCCGGCAGGTCGGTCATCTGGCTCGGGTCGGCCTGCAGCCGGGCGTAGTACTGCCTGGCGATCTGGTCGGCCCGAAACTTGGGCAGCCCGAGTTCGGCCACGGCGGCGCGCCTGCCCTCCGCGTCGAGATCGGCGAGATGCGTGCGCGGCATCCCGCGGCGCGGGGCATCGAAAACGAGCGGAAGGGAGGCGACCATAGTTCTGCCAGTGTCCCATCCGCGCGTAATCGCGCTGGTAGCGGGTATCCATGCGCCATGACCACTACGCCGGCACCCGAGCCGAATCCGCTGTCCGAGGCGACCGCCGATCCGCTCGGCGACGCCACGGGCACGCAACCTCGTGAAGTCTCCGCGCCGGTGCAGCGCAAGAAGGTCTCGGTCTCCTCGAAGACCGGCTACGCCTGGAGCGGCCTCGTCGCGGGCGCCGTCATCCTCATCGTGCTGCTGATCTTCATCCTGCAGAACCTGGACCAGGTGCCGGTGAGCCTCTTCTTCTGGGACTTCACCCTGCCGCTCGGCGTCACCGTGCTGCTCAGCGTGATCATCGGGGCGCTGCTGATGTCGCTGGTCGGCG
Source organism: Nocardia sp. NPDC057227 (assembly GCF_042669725.1). Classification (NCBI taxonomy): domain Bacteria; kingdom Bacillati; phylum Actinomycetota; class Actinomycetes; order Mycobacteriales; family Nocardiaceae; genus Nocardia; species Nocardia sp. NPDC057227. The sequence continues at coordinate 144,123 of NZ_JBHUXA010000003.1, forward strand.
GGCTCCGCATCCTGCAGCTGCGCCGCTTGGCGAAGCACCCGCGCTGACCCGCTACAGCAGCGCGGAGAGCACCAGCCAGGCGACGAACGCCGACGGCAGCATGGAGTCCAGCCGGTCCATGATGCCGCCGTGCCCGGGCAGCAGCGTGCCCATGTCCTTGATCCCGAGTTCCCGCTTGATCTGCGATTCGATCAGGTCGCCGATGGTGGCGACGGTGACCAGCCCGACGCCGAGCACGACGCCGATCATGGAGTTGGCCTCCAGCAGCAGCGTCACCGTGAGCAGGCCGCCGATCACCGAGAAGAGCAGCGAGCCGCCGAACCCCTCCCAGGACTTCTTCGGGCTGATCGACGGCACCATCGGGTGCCGCCCGAACAGCACGCCCGCGACGTAGCCGCCGACATCCGAGCACACCACCAGGATCATGAAGGTGAGCACCCGCAGGTTGCCGTCCGGCTCCAGCAGCAGCAGCACCGAGAACGAGGCGAGCAGCGGGATCCAGGAGAGCGTGAAGACGGTGATCGCCGTGTCCCGCAGGAAGTTTCGCGGGGCGACGCTCAGGCCGTGATCGAACAGCCGCCACACCATGCAGACCAGCACCGTGCCGGCGAAGGCGCCCGCGACCCCGTTCGCGCCGAACGGCCAGCCGAGCCAGAACACCGCCTGCCCGCCCACGATGAGCGGGACGCGCGGCACCAGGACGTCGGCCTCGCGCAGCCGCTTCGCCACCTCCCAGGTCGCGATGCCGATCGCGGTGCCCGCGACCAGGATGAAGACCTTCGGGACGAAGAGCAGAATGGCGATCAGCGAGAGCCCGAGCCCGAGCCCGACGCCGAGCGCCGCCGGTAGGTTCCGGCCCGCCCGCGAGCTGCGCGCCGCCGCCGGAGCGGGCTCCGGCGGCGCGGCAGCCGGGGTCGGCGCGAAGACCGCCCCGGCAGGCGGAGGTTCTGTGCCCGGCGGCGTCGGCTCCTCGGCCGCAGCGGCTTTCTCGACCACGATCGTCCCGTCGCTCAACTCATCGTTCCCGTTCGTTCCCCGACCCCGTGGCGGACCCGCGATCGGATCTCAGACCTCGAGCAGTTCGGCTTCCTTGTGCTTGACCAGATCATCGACCTGGGCCACGTACCTGGCGGTGGCCTTGTCCAGTTCCTTCTCGGCCCGGCCCACCTCGTCCTCGCCCGCCTCGCCATCCTTCTGGATGCGGCCGAGTTCGTCCATCGCCTTGCGCCGGACATTGCGGATGGCGACCTTCGCGTCCTCCCCCTTGCCCCTGGCCTGCTTCGCCAGCTCGCGGCGGCGCTCCTCGGTCAGCTGCGGGATGGAGATGCGGATGATGTCCCCGTTGTTGGTGGGGTTGACACCGAGATCGGAGTTGCGGATGGCGGTCTCGATCGGACCCATCTGACCCTTCTCGTAGGGCTTGATCACGACCATGCGCGGCTCCGGCACCGTGATGCTCGACATCTGGGTGATCGGCGTCAGGCTGCCGTAGTAGTCGACGACGATCCGGTTGAACATGCCGGGGTTGGCACGCCCGGTGCGGATGCTGCCGAGATCGTCCTTCGCCACCGAGACGGCCTTCTCCATCTTCTCCTCGGCGTCGAAGAGCGCTTCTTCAATCACGACCGTTTCCTCCACAGCATCGTCATTCCGGTTCCGCGGGCGAGTGCCGCGCGGGGTCGCGGTCTCAGGACCTGACCAATGTGCCGATCTTCTCACCGGCAACGGCCCGGGCGATATTGCCCTCGATCAGAAGATTGAACACCAGCATCGGCATCTGGTTGTCCATACACAGGCTGAAGGCCGTCGCGTCGGCGACCTTGAGCCCGCGCTCGATGACTTCCCGGTGCGTGATCTCGGTGTACAGCACGGCGTCGGCATCCAGCCGCGGATCGGCGCTGAAGACCCCGTCCACCGCCTTCGCCATGAGCACCACGTCGGCGCCGATCTCCAGCGCGCGCTGCGCCGCCGTCGTGTCGGTGGAGAAGTACGGCATGCCCATCCCGGCGCCGAAGATCACCACCCGGCCCTTCTCCAGGTGCCGCTTGGCGCGCAGCGGCAGGTAGGGCTCGGCGACCTGCCCCATGGTGATCGCGGTCTGCACCCGGGTGTCCACCCCCTGCTTCTGCAGGAAGTCCTGCAGCGCAAGGCTGTTCATCACGGTGCCGAGCATGCCCATGTAGTCCGAGCGGGCGCGCTCCATGCCGCGCTCCTCGAGCTCGGCGCCGCGGAAGAAGTTGCCGCCGCCGATCACCACGGCGACCTGCACGCCGGTGGCGACGACCTCCGCGATCTGCTCCGCGACGGTCAGCACCACGTCCGGGTCGAGCCCGACCCGGCCGCCGCCGAACATCTCGCCGCCCAATTTGAGCAGCACCCGGTCGTAGCCTCGGCGAGCGATCCCGGGGTCCGTCATCGGTGCTGATCTCCTTTGGAGCTGGTTCCGGCGGGCCGGAACGTACTGGCTGCGGGCGCTCCGGGCGCGCCGACGTACCCGCTCGAGCGGGGAGGGCGACACACGGATGCCCCTATCCTGCCTCATGCCCCGCGCGGGACGCCGAAGGCCCCCCGGTGAACACCGGGGGGCCTTCGGGTGCCTGGTGCGGCGGGGTCAGTTGGCGCCGACCTCGAACCGGGCGAACCGGGTCACGGTGACGCCGGCGTCGTCCAGCAGCGCCTTGACGGTCTTCTTCGAATCGGTGACGGAGGCCTGCTCGAGCAGCACCACGTCCTTGAAGAAGCCGTTCACGCGGCCCTCGGTGATCTTGGGCAGCGCCGCCTCCGGCTTGCCCTCCTCGCGCGCGGTCTGCTCGGCGATGCGGCGCTCGTTCTCCACCAGATCGGCCGGGACCTCGTCGCGGGTCACGTACTTGGCCTTGAGCGCGGCCACCTGCATGGCGGCGGCGCGCGCGGCCTCGGCGGCGGTGTCGCCCTCGCCCTTGTACTCGATCAGCACGCCGACGGCGGGCGGCAGATCCGAGGCCCGCTTGTGCAGGTAGGTGGCGACCGGGCCGTCCAGCGCGACGACCCGGCGCAGCTCCAGCTTCTCGCCGATCTTGGCGGCGAGCGCCTGCAGCGCACTGTCGGCGGTCTCGCCGTCGCCCAGGTCCACCGCCTTCAGCGCCTCCAGGTCGGCGGGCTTGGCCGCGGCGGCCGCGGAGACGATCTTGTCGGCCAGCGCCTGGAACTCGGCGTTCTTCGCGACGAAGTCGGTCTCCGAGTTGATCTCGATCAGGACGCCGCCCTTGGCGGCGACCAGGCCCTCGGCGGTGGTGCGCTCGGCACGCTTGCCCACGTCCTTGGCGCCCTTGATCCGGAGCAGCTCGACGGCCTTGTCGAAATCGCCCTCGGTCTCGACCAGGGCGTTCTTGCAGTCCATCATTCCGGAGCCGGTGAGCTCGCGGAGCCGCTTCACGTCGGCAGCGGTGTAGTTCGCCATCGGTGGCGAGCCTCCTTCGAGAAAGGGTGTGAATACCGGTCAGCGGTGGTCACGGTGGCAGTGCGCCGTGACCACCGCTGGAACAGCAGGTAACGAACCGGTCGATCAGGCCTCGGCGGGAGCCTCGGCCGGAGTCTCGACCGGTGCCTCGGCGGGGGCCTCCGCCACGGCCTCGGCCGGAGCGGCCTCCGCCGGAGCAGCCTCCGCCTCGGCGGCGGGGGCGGCCTGCGCGAGCAGCTCCTGCTCCCACTCGGCCAGCGGCTCGCCCGCGCCCGCCTCGGGCTTGTCGTCACTCGCGGAGCCACCGGCCCGCGCCTGCACACCCTCCGCGACCGCGGAGGCGACGACCTTGGTCAGCAGCGCGGCGGAGCGGATCGCGTCGTCGTTGCCCGGGATCGGGTAATCGACCAGGTCGGGATCGCAGTTGGTATCCAGGATCGCGATGACCGGGATGTTCAGCTTGCGCGCCTCGCCGACGGCGATGTGCTCCTTGTTGGTGTCGACGACCCAGATGGCCGACGGCACCTTCGCCATGTCGCGGATACCACCGAGGGTCCGGTCCAGCTTGTTCATCTCACGCGTGAGCATGAGGATTTCCTTCTTGGTGCGACCCTCGAAGCCACCGGTCTGCTCCATCGCCTCGAGCTCCTTGAGGCGCTGCAGACGCTTGTGCACGGTGGAGAAGTTGGTCAGCATGCCGCCGAGCCAGCGCTGGTTCACGTAGGGCATGCCCACGCGGGTGGCCTCGGCCGCGATCGATTCCTGCGCCTGCTTCTTGGTACCGACGAAGAGCACGGTGCCGCCGTGGGCGACCGTCTCCTTGACGAACTCGTACGCCTTGTCGATGTAGGTCAGCGTCTGCTGCAGGTCGATGATGTAGATGCCGTTGCGGTCGGTGAAGATGAACCGCTTCATCTTCGGATTCCAGCGCCGGGTCTGGTGTCCGAAGTGTGCGCCGCTGTCGAGCAGCTGCTTCATGGTTACGACAGCCATAGCCCTCGTATCTCACTTTCGTTGCCGGTTGCCGCAACGGGTCGGTGACCCGCTGCCCTGGCGTCATCGAATCGCCGGCCCGCCGGTGAGGGCGGGACCAGCCGACGATTCCCCGTCTTCGACGGACACCGATCGAGGCGAGCGATCAACCTGCGAAGAGGAAGCTCTGTTCGAACAGCGCCGAGGCGACGGGCACGATGGCGCGCGAAGTCGGTCGGTGCGATGCACGGACCGCTCGGCCAGTCTACGTCGGGGAACGTCCGGGAAGAAATCGCCCCCGGTGGTTTATCCCCAGGTAGCGGGTTGTCCACAGTCGCGCGGTGGGGTCTCGCGGGGGTCGGGCGGTTTCGGCAGGCTCGGTTCCATGCCTTCCTCCACCGCCCGAACCCTGCTGTTCTCCGTGGTCGTAGCCCTCGCGGCAGCACCCGTCGCCGGTGCCGCGCCGCCCGGCACATCTCCACCCACCGCACCTGCCGGTGCCGTTCCGAGCGCTGCCGCGCGTGCCGATGCCGCTGCCGCCGGGAGGCCGGGCACGCTCACCACCGAGCCACGCTTCGACTGGCCACTACGGCCGCGGCCCGTGGTCCTGCGCCGTTTCGACAACCCGGCGCACGACTGGCTGCCCGGTCACCGCGGCGTCGACCTCGGCGGGGTGCCGGGCGGCCCGGTGCTTGCCCCCGGCGACGGCATCGTGGTCTTCGCTGGCACCGTGGCGGGCAAACCGGTGGTCTCGCTCCGGCACGAAGGTGGCCTCCGCACCACCTACGAGCCGGTCGAGGCCGACGTCGCCGCCGGCGCCAGGATCACCCGCGGCTCCCCCATCGGCACCCTCACCACCGGCCACGAGGGCTGCCCAGTTCCCGTCTGCCTGCACTGGGGCGCCCGCCGCGACCCGACGATCCGCAACCGGCCGCAGTACGTCGACCCACTCGGACTCCTCCGCCTCGCCCCCCTGCGGCTGAAACCCCTGGTAGCGCCGTGAACCCTTCCCGCACCCGCGGCGGGCGGGCATGATCGCCCCATGCCCGACTCTCCCTTCACCTACCCCGATGTCGGCGCCACCCGTGGCCCGCTCCCCGCCGGCTACGACCACCTCGAGGTGCGCCGCGCCATCGCCAAGGGCGAGGACGAGTTCCGCCGCCTCGGCGACGCCGTGCTCGCCTACCGCATGCAGCGCGGCCTCGGCATCTTCCGCAGCGCCGACACCCCCGCCGCGCAGCCGGGCAGCCTCGTCATCGTCCGCCTCGGCGTCGGCCCCCTCGGCATCCCCGCCCCCTGCCGCGTCGTCTACGTCCTCGACGAGGGCGACCGCCGCGGCTTCGCCTACGGCACCCTCCCCGGCCACCCGGAATCCGGCGAAGAACTCTTCGCCGTCGAATACGACCGCCCCACCGACACCGTCTACGGCATCGTCACCGCCTTCTCCCGCCCCGCCGCCTGGTACACCCGCCTCGCCGGCCCCGTCGGCCGCCTCGCCCAGCGCACCGCGGCCGCGGCCTACCTGGCGACGCTTCGGCGCACCCCGGTCGGGTGGAAGTAGGGCCGCAGCCACTAACCCTCGCCGCGCACGCCGTGCGCTCCGCCCGACCGAGGTGCCGCAGAGCCACACCGCCGGGAAACAGCGCAGCCGGACTATCGAGCCGGAGCGATCAGTGTGATCAGCACAGCCAGGCAGCCGACCACGGCGACCACACCGGTCGCGAGCGCGATCGATCGAGCGGCCCCGCCGAACCGGCCGCGCCGGAGGTCTCGACCCCGGCGGAATCCGGCGACCGCCAGTACGCCCATGGCGACCGCCGCCGCGCAGGGCACGACCGCCGCCGGCGCCCAGCCCCGGTGCAGGGCCGCATTCGCGAGCAGGAGCGCGAGGGCGGCCGCGCCGATCGCTGTTCGCCGCCACGCCAGTACCGTGCGCTCGATCGCCAGCCCGGTATCGCCCTCGCCCGCGGCGTCGTTCATTCGACCAGCACCGCGATGGCGGCGATGAGGGAGATGAAGGCGATGCCGAACGCCAGGATCGGCACCATCACCGTCTCCGGCAGTGCCCGGCCTGCGTGCATCGCCCGCGTGACCCGGCGCCAGCGCAGCAGCGCGCCCACTGCCAGCACGACGGCGAGCGCGACGCAACTGACCGCGATCGCTCGCCGGAATCCGGTCACCAGGAACGGCTGGACCAGGGTGTGCACGGCGACGCCGCCCGCGAGTAGGCCGAGCGAAGTGCGGATCCAGGCCAGGAACGTGCGCTCGTTGGCGAGGGTGAACCGGTAGTCGACTCCCGGTCCCGGCTCGTTCTCGACCTCGTCCACCGCACTCCCTTCATCGCCCGGACGCCCGGACGCCCGGACGCCCGGACGCCCGGACGCTATCGCGCAATCTTGCCGCGGTGCGTGGAACGCGCTCATGCCCGCGGATGCGCCTGATCGTGCACCTTGCGCAGCCGCTCGATCGACACGTGGGTGTAGAGCTGCGTGGTCGCCAGGCTGGTGTGGCCGAGCAACTCCTGCACCACCCGCAGATCCGCGCCTCCTTCGAGCAGATGGGTCGCGGCGGAGTGTCGCAGTCCGTGCGGTGCGACGTCCGGTGCGCCGGGGATGGCGGAGACCACCTCGTGCACAACGGTCCGAGCCTGCCGCTGGTCCAGCCGCTTTCCGCGCCGCCCCAGCAGCAGTGCCCGCCCGGAGGACGGGACCGCGAGGGCGGGGCGCCCGAAGCGCAGCCAGTCGTCCAGCGCGGCGTCGGCGGGCTTGCCGAAGGGGGCGGACCGCTCCTTGTTCCCCTTGCCGAGCACACGGAGCACGCGGCGTTCGCGGTCGAGGTCGTCGATGTCGAGCCCGCACAGTTCGCCGACCCGGATGCCGGTGGCGTAGAGCAGCTCCACGATCAGCCGATCGCGCAGCGCCATCGGATCGCGTTGCGCCGCCCCCGATTCGGCGGCGTCCATCGCGGCGGCGGCGTGCTCGGTGTTCAGCACCGCGGGCAGGGTGCGCGGCCGCTTCGGGGAGGCGAGCCGCAGTCCCGGGTCGGCGGTGAGCCGTCCCGTGGCTGTGAGCCACGCGGTGAACGTCCGGGCCGATGATGCTCGGCGCGCCATCGTGGTTCGCGCGACCCCCGACGACGACTGCTCCGCGAGCCAGGATCTGAGCAGCGCCAGATCCAGCTCCCGCACGGCGGAATCCGCGGCCCGAGCCACCAGGTGCGCGAGCAGCGACCGCGCGTCCCCCACGTACGCCCGCACGGTGTGCGCGGAGCGATTGCGCCCCAGCGAAAGGTGCCGCTCGTACTCGGCCAACAGCGCGCACAGATCGTCGGGCAGAGCCTCCATCCCCCTACCGTGGCGTGTCACTCGCGCGTCCGCAAGAACCCGCGCCGCCCAGCCGCACGACCCCCACTACTCGCGGGCGCACGGCGGGAATGGGCGCCGGCGTGCCGCGCGTGTGGCGCGTGCGTGCGGCGCGGGCGTGCGGCGCAGGCGTGCCGCGCGTGCGGGGGGCGCAGGCGTGCCGCGCGTGCGGGGGGCGCAGGCGTGCCGCGCGTGCGGGTGGCGCAGGCGGGTGGCGCCGAAGACCACACTGTCCCCGCCGCGCAACCGCCACTGCTCGCGGGTGCGCGGCGGGGAGCGGGTGCGGTGTCCCGCGGACCCCCCGACGAGACTGCGGGCCACTCAGTTGCGCTGCGTTCGGCGCCGGCCGGAGCCCTGCGACCCGACATCGTCGAGGCGCAGGGGGCCGGCTTCGCTCATCACCTCCTCCACATCGGTGACGAGGACGGCTTCCCCTTCGCGGATCATGCGGTGACAGCCGACCGAGAGGGCCGAGGTGATCGGCCCGGGGACGGCGAGGGTCGGCCTGCCGAGGCGGCGACCCCACTTCACCGTGTTGCGGGCACCGCTGCGGACTCCCGCCTCGGTGACGAGGACGGCGTCGGCGAGACCGGCGATCAGGCGGTTGCGGGCGAGGAAGTGGTGGCGGTGGGCGGTGATGCCCGGCGGGTATTCGCTGACGACCAGCCCGGTCTCCGCGATCTCGGCGAGCAGGCGGTCGTGCTGCAGCGGGTAGGGACGGTCGATGCCGCAGCCGAGGACGGCGACGGTGGTGCCGCCGACGGCGAGCGCGGCGCGGTGCGCGATCGCGTCGATGCCGTAGGCCGCGCCGGAGACGACGGTCCAGCCGCGCGCCGCGAGATCGCCGGCCAGCTCGCTGGTGGCGTGCGCGCCGTAGCCGCTGGCGCAGCGGGTGCCGACCACGGCGACGGCCCGCTCGGTGCACGCGGTCAGCGACGCCGCGCCGCGCACCCACAGCGCGAGCGGCGCCGAGCCGTCGGGGTCGTCGACCAGCCGGGTGAGTCCGAGCATGCGCCAGGCGGGCCATTCGGGGTCGTCGGGCGTCACCACGCGACCGCCGAGCCGGACGATCGCGGCGAGGTCGTCAGCGACCCGGTCGGTAGCCCGGCGGGCCTCGGTCGGGCCGCGCAGCGCGTCGGGCAGGTCGCGTTCCCGCACGGCCCGCGCCGCCTCGATGACGCCGACGGCGTCGATGAGCGCGGCGAGCGGGGCGCACGGGCCGAGGACGACCCGGGAGAGGTAGACCCAGGCGAGCATCCGCTCCTCGGGGGTACTCACGCCGTGCCCCACTGCCGGAAGCGCAGCGCGGCGAGGACGTCGTGCTCGGTGGGCCTGTCGCTGCGGCGCAGATCGCACAGCGTCCACGCGACCCGGAGCGCGCGGTCGGCGCCGCGCGCCGAGACCCGGCCCACTCGCATCGCCCGCTGCACCGGGGCCAGCGTCTCGGCGGGCAGCGCCGAACGGCGGCGCAGCACGTGGCCGGGCACCTCGGCGTTGGTCGACCACCCGTCGGCGCGCCAGCGCGCGGCCGCGCGCTCGCGGGCCTCGACGACCCGTGCCCTGACCTCCGCGCTGGACTCCGCGGGCCCGGCGCCGAAGGGGGCGCTCTGCTCGCCGTTCATCCGGACCCAGAGGTCGATGCGGTCGATCAGCGGGCCGGAGAGTTTGCCGAGGTAGCGCCTGCGCGCGGCGGGCGTGCACCGGCAGTCGACATCCCGCGCCGGGGCGCACGGGCACGGGTTGGCGGCGAGGACCAGCTGGAACCGGGCGGGGTAGCGCGCGACGCCGTCGCGCCGGGCCACCCTGATCTCGCCCTCCTCGAGCGGGAGCCGCAGCGACTCCAGCACCCGTCCGCTGACCTCGGCGCACTCGTCGAGGAAGAGCACCCCGCGATGTGCCCGCGAGACCGCGCCGGGGCGCGCCATGCCGGAGCCGCCGCCGATCATGGCGGTCACGGAGGTCGAGTGGTGCGGTGCGACGAACGGCGGGGTGGTGAGCAGCGGCCGATCGCCGGCGAGGTCGCCCGCCAGCGAGTGGATGGCGGTGACCTCGAGCGCCTCGGAGTCGGTGAGCGGGGGCAGCAGGCTCGGGAGGCGCTGGGCCAGCATGGTCTTGCCGATGCCGGGCGGCCCGGTGAGCAGCAGGTGGTGCCCGCCCGCCGCGGCCACCTCGAGGGCGTGCCTCGCCTCCTGCTGGCCGGTCACCTCGCCCAGATCGCCGCCGGCGAACACCTGGCCGGGGCGGGTGCCGTCGGGTTCGGCGAGCACGCCGTCGCCGCGCAGCCAGGCGAGCAGGGTGCGCAGGTCGGGGGCGCCGAGGACCTCGATGCCGTCGACGAGCCCGGCTTCGCCGAGGGCGGGCTGGGGCACCACCACCGTCGGTACCCCGGCCATCCGGGCCGCGAGCACGGCGGGCAGGATGCCGCGCACGGGGCGCACCCGGCCGTCCAGGGCGAGCTCGCCGAGCAGCACGGTTTTCGCGAGCCGGTCGCCGGGGATGCTGCCGCCCGCGTGCAGCACCGCGATGGCGAGCGCCAAGTCGTAGACGCTGCCGAGCTTGGGCAGGGTGGCCGGGGAGAGCGCCAGGATGACGCGGCCGTCCGGCCACTTCTCGCCGGAGTTGACGACCGCGGCGCGGATGCGGTCGCGGGATTCCTGCAGCGCCGCGTCGGGCAGCCCGACCAGGTGCACCGAGGGCAGCCCCTGGCCGATATCGGCCTCCACCTCGACCAGCTGCCCGTCGACCCCGGCGACGGCGACGGAGTGCGCGCGTCCGAGTGCCATCAGAACACCGACTGCAGGTGGTCGACGACGGGCTGGTGGCCGCGCTGCAGCAGCACCGAAACCACGTCGAAGCGGAGCCGCCGCCACGGCCGCTCCTGCTCGGCCAGCCAGAGCAGGGCCAGCCGCCGGATGCGCTGCCGCTTGGCGAAGGTGACCGCCTCGGCGGGGACGCCGAAGCCGAGCCCGGTGCGGGTCTTCACCTCGACGAAGGCGGTGAGCTCCGGCGTGCGGACGATGAGGTCGAGCTCGCCGTAGCGGCAGCGCCAGTTGCGGGCGACGATCTCCATGCCCGCGGTTTCCAGGTAGCGGGCGGCGAGTTCCTCGCCGTACGCGCCGAGGGTGCGGCGATCCGCGCCGTTGGCCGGGCGCGGCACCGCGGCCGCGATGGCCGCGAGCGAGTGCGGGGAGAGCGGACTGTCACCTGCCAGAGTTTCGTTGGTCACGCCGGCAAGCCTGACGTGACCGCCGCCCCTTCCCGCCGCGCCGACCTGGGGAAACAGATTCCCTGTGGATCAGCGCGCCCCTGTGGACAACCGCGCGCTACTCGGGCAGCCGCAGGTCGGGTTTCTCCAGCTCCTCGATGTTCACGTCCTTGAACGTGATCACGCGGACGTGTTTGACGAAGCGCGCGGGACGGTACATGTCCCAGACCCAGGCGTCGCTCATCCGCACCTCGAAGTACACCTCGCCATCGGCGTTCTGCGGCCGTAGCTCGACCGAATTGGCCAGGTAGAAGCGCCGCTCCGTCTCCACCACGTACGAGAACTGACCGACGATGTCCTTGTACTCGCGGTACAGCGAGAGCTCCATCTCGGTTTCGTACTTCTCGAGGTCCTCGGCACTCATCGGGTGGGACGTCCTCCTTCTCGCCGCAGTGCGTCGTCGGGGGTAATCATCGCGCATGCGCGGGCGCGGCAGCCATCCGGAGGCCCTCCGCGGCCACCGGGGGCGGCGCTTCGCCGAGTTCGCGCACGTTCTTCCAGCTCCGCCGGTGTTCGCTGCACGGCCCGAGGCGCCGTAGCGCCTCGAGGTGCTCGGGGGTGTTGTAGCCCTTGTGCGCGGCGAAGCCGTAGCCGGGGAAGCGGCCGTCCAGCCCGGTCATGATCCGATCGCGGGTGACCTTGGCCAGGATGCTGGCGGCGGCGATGCAGGCGGCGGCCGCGTCGCCGCCGATCACCGGCAGCGAGGGCACCGTGATGCCAGGCACCCGGAACCCGTCGGTGAGCACGTACCCCGGGGTGTGCGCCAGCCCGGCGACGGCCCGGCGCATGCCCTCGATATTGGCGACGTGGATGCCGATGGCGTCCACCTCCCAGGCGGGCACGGTGACCACCGTCCAGCTCAGCGCGAGCCGGGTGATCACCGGGTACAGCTCGTCGCGGGCGGCCTCGGTGAGCTTCTTGGAGTCGTCGAGGCCGGCCAGCCGGTCGTAGGCCTTCGGCGGGAGCAGGCAGGCGGCGACCACGAGCGGGCCCGCGCAGGGGCCGCGTCCCGCCTCGTCGACGCCGGCCACCGGGCCGAGGCCGCTGCGGATCAGCGCGGCCTCCAGCGTGCGCAGCCCGCCTGCCGGACGCATGACGACGCGCGGCGGCCACTTCCCGGATCGGATCACTGAACTCTGCACCATGTCGATTATGCTGCGGCCACCGACATTTCGGCCGGCCGGCTCACTCCGCCTGCGGATCCTCCGCGCGCACCGGCCCCATCCGGCCGGGCGGCCAGATCTTGAAGACGGTCTTGCCGCGCACATTGTCGACCGGCACCGTGCCCTGCAGCTCGTCGCCGACGTGCGCGCGCGAATCCGCCGACTCGTTGCGGTTGTCGCCCATCACCCACAGGTGCCCCTCCGGCACGGTGACCGGCCCGAACACCCGGCCGGCCGGGTAGACGGCGTTGGCCTGGCCCTGGCGCCACGGGAAGTCGTCCTTGACGTACGGCTCGGCCAGCGGCTTGCCGTCCACGGTGACCCTGCCCTGCGCGTCGCAGCACTGCACGGTCTGGCCGCCGACCGCGATCACCCGCTTCACCAGGTCGTTCTCGTCCGGCGGGACCAGCCCGAACCAGGAGAAGAAGTTCTGCACGCCGCGCACAACCGCGTTGTCCGAGCGGATCGACCGGTAGCTGGTGTTCCAGCTCGGCGGGCCGACGAAGACGACGACGTCGCCCGGCTCCGGATCGGAGGTGAAGTAGCTGATCTTCTGCACGTAGATGCGGTCGCCGATGGCCAGCGTTGGATCCATCGACTGCGACGGGATGACGTACGGGCGCCCCACGAAGGAGACCATGAGCGCGGCGATCACGGCCGCGATGACGATCAGGACCGGCAGCTCCTGCCAGAACGGCCGCTGCTTGCGCTGCTGTTGCTTGCGCCGCGACGCCCGGCCACCCGCCCCCGACCTGCCCTCGCCCGCTCCGGACACGCCCACCGACCCGCTTTCGTCTGCCACGCCGAACAGAGTAGCCGTCGCCCGCGAGCCGGCCGCACACACTTCGGCCCGGCACCGCGAACGAATCGGGTGCCGGGCCGAAGGAGATTTCAGCGCGGAGCGCGCGAGCGCGCCCCGGCGGGGAAGCTCAGCGCTTCTCCTTGATCTTGGCGGCCTTGCCGCGCAGGTCGCGCAGGTAGTACAGCTTGGCCCGGCGGACATCGCCGCGGGTGACCACGTCGAGGTGGTCGATGTTGGGGCTGTGCACCGGGAAGGTGCGCTCCACGCCGACACCGAACGACACCTTGCGCACGGTGAAGGTCTCCCGGATGCCGCCGCCCTGACGGCGGATCACGACGCCCTTGAAGACCTGGATGCGCTCCTTGGAGCCCTCGATGACCTTCACGTGCACGTTCAGCGTATCGCCCGGGCGGAAGGCCGGGACGTCGCTGCGCAGCGACTTCTCGTCGACGAAGTCAAGGGTGTTCATTTTCGTCCTTAACGGTTCATGGTGGAACAGAGGACCCTGGCGGCACTGGCGTGCTCGGCCGGTTCGTGCTCGGTACAAGGGATGCCGGAGCCGGGAAACGGCCCGGGGCAACCCGAACAGTGTGCCAGACGAGCTGGTCCGCGCTGAAATCGGGGCCGATCAGCTCTTCCCCGCGGGCTCGCTCGGCTGGAGGTGCCGGTGCTGCGCGGCGGGCGCGGGCACCACCTTGCGGGCCAGCTCCTCCTCGGCCGCGGTGCGCACGTGGTCGACGTCGGGCTTCCCGGCCACCAGGTCCTGCACGAAGATCTTGGCCCGGATGACCGGGCGCCGGTAGCGCCGCTCGCGCACGACGGCGCGGGCCATCAGCCTGCGCCGCCGGTCCGCGTAGCGCCAGCGCGCCCACGGCGCGCCCGGCCTGCTCAGCCGCAGCGCCCCGACCACGAGCAGCGGCAGGAAGAACATGCCGAAGAGCCCGGTCCAGATCTTGCCCTTGGCGATCACGATCGCCGCGAGCACCAGGTTCACCAGCGCGAAGACCGCGACGACCACCCGGACGGCGATGCCGGGATCGGCGCGGAAGTCGTTGATCTCCAGCAGCCACAGCGGGTGGAAGCCGAGCAGCAGCAGCCCGGTGACGGCGATCGCGACGAACACCGCGTCCACCGAGGTGCGCCCCTGCTTCTCCCAGTACACGTCGCGCAGGTAGAAGATCAGCGCGAACTCGTCCAGCACCAGCGCCGCGCCCACCCCGAAGGCGGCGGCGAGCAGGGCCGCGGTGGAGCGGCTCGAGGTCTCGGTGGTGGCCACCATGCCGATCCCGGAGGCCAGCACCAGCACCACGCCGAACACCATGTGGTGGATGTGGGTGTCGCCCGCCCTGATGTTCCCCGGCCACCAGCGCACCTTGGCCCGGATCATCCGGACGCTGACCCGGATGATCACGAACCCGACGATGAAGCCGAGCAGGAAGCACAGCAGCGGCAACCGGCCCTGCGCGATCACGTCCTGGTCGAGCCACCGCCGCAACACCGCGCTCCCTCTCGGTCTACTTGCCGAGCCCCGCTCGGCGCAGGGCGTCGGCCATGGCGCCGTTCGCCGGAGCGGGGCGGCGCTGCTGCTGCTGGCCGCCCTGTTTGCCCTGGCCGCGCCCGTCGCCCTGCGGCTTTCCCTGTCCATTCTGCCTGGGTTTGCCGCCGCCGCCCCGGTTGCGATCGCGCTGACCGCCGCGCTCCTCGCGCCCGGCCGGTTTGCCCGGCTCGTCGTCCAGCCGGAGCGAGAGCCCGATGCGCTGCCTGGCCACGTCGACCTCGAGCACCTTGACCTTCACCACATCGCCGGACTTCACCACGCTGCGCGGATCGTCGACGAAGCTGCGCGACATGGCCGAGACGTGCACCAGGCCGTCCTGATGCACCCCGACGTCGACGAAGGCGCCGAAAGCGGCGACATTGGTGACCACGCCCTCCAGCACCATGCCCGGTTCCAGGTCGGCGACCTTCTCCACGCCGGCGGCGAACTCGGCGGTCTTGAACTCCGGGCGCGGGTCGCGGCCCGGCTTCTCCAGCTCGGCGATGATGTCGGTGACCGTCGGGACGCCGAAGCGCTCGTCGGTGAAGTCGACCGGCTTCAGCGCGCGCAGCACGGCCGGGTTGCCGATGACCTCGGCGATGCCGCTGCCGGTCGAGTCCAGGATGCGGCGGACCACCGGGTACGCCTCCGGGTGCACAGCGGAGGTGTCGAGCGGGTCGGCGCCGCCGCGGATGCGGAGGAAGCCCGCGCACTGCTCGAACGCCTTCGGGCCGAGCCGGGGCACCTCCTTGAGCGCGGTGCGGCTGTGGAACGGGCCGTTCTGGTCGCGGTGCGCGACGATGCTCTCGGCGACCGTTCCGCTGATGCCGGAGACCCGGGCGAGCAGCGGCACCGACGCGGTGTTCACGTCGACGCCGACCGCGTTCACCGCGTCCTCGACCACGACGCCGAGCGAGCGGGCCAGCAGCGTCTCGGAGATGTCGTGCTGGTACTGCCCGACCCCGATCGACTTCGGATCGATCTTCACCAGCTCGGCCAGCGGATCCTGCAGCCTGCGCGCGATGGAGACGGCCCCGCGCAGCGAGACGTCCATGTCCGGCAGCTCCTGCGAGGCGTAGGCCGAGGCGGAGTAGACCGAGGCGCCCGCCTCGGAGACCACGATCTTGGTCGGCTTGTTCTCCGGGATCCGGGAGATCAGCTCGACGGCGAGCGCGTCGGTCTCGCGGGAGGCCGTGCCGTTGCCGATCGCGATCAGCTCGACACCGAACCGGGCGACCAGCGCGGCCAGCACGGCCAGCGACTTCTCGGTCTGCCCCTGCGGCTTGTGCGGGTAGACGACCTCGGTGGCGACGGCCTTGCCGGTCGCGTCGACCACGGCCACCTTGACCCCGGTGCGGTACCCCGGATCCAGCCCCATGGTGGTGCGGGTGCCCGCGGGGGCGGCGAGCAGCAGGTCGCGCAGGTTGGCGGCGAAGATGTCGACCGCGTCCTTCTCGGCGGCCTGCCGCAGCCGCATCCTGGTGTCGATGCCGAGGCTCACCTGGAGTTTGGTGCGCCAGGCCCAGCGCACGGTGTCGAGCAGCCAGCCGTCGGCGGCGCGGCCGCGGTCGGCGATATCGAAGCGGGTGGCGATCCGGCCCTCGTAGACGGTGCGCTCGCCGGGCTGCGGCTCCTCGGTATCCGGCTCCAGCTTCAGCGCGAGGATCTCCTCCTTCTCGCCGCGGAGCAGCGCGAGAATGCGGTGCGACGGCAGCGATTCGAAGGCCTCGGCGAACTCGAAGTAGTCGGCGAACTTGGCGCCCGCCTCCTCTTTGCCCGGGCGAACGGCCGCGCTGACCCGGCCGCGCTTCCACATGAGCTCGCGCAGCTCGCCGACCAGGTCGGCATCCTCGGCGAAGCGCTCGACCAGGATGGCGCGGGCGCCGTCCAGCTGCTCGGCGGTGTAGCCGGCCGGGTCGGTGGCCGGATCGCCGATCAGGGCGTCGGCGACCGGCTCGTGCCCGGCCTCGCGCGCGATCTGCGCCTTGGTGCGCCGCTTCGGCTTGTACGGGAGGTAGATGTCCTCCAGCCTGGCCTTGGTGTCGGCGAGGAGCAGCTGCCGGTGCAGCTCGTCGTCGAGTTTGCCCTGGCCACGAATGGATTCCACGACGGCGGCGCGGCGCTCGTCCAGCTCACGCAGGTAGTGCAGCCGCTCCTCCAGCGTGCGCAGCTGCGCGTCGTCCAGCCCCTCGGTGACCTCCTTGCGGTACCTGGCGACGAAGGGGACGGTGGCGCCGCCGTCGAGCAGCTCGACGGTGGCGCGCACCTGACTCTCCCGGACGCCGAGTTCCTCGGCGATTCGGCGGTCGACGCTGGGCACACCGGTGCTGGGCGGAGCGGAACTCTCGGGCACTGTCGTCACGAGGCGCCACCCTACCGGCGACCACCGACGCCGCGGGTCAGGCGTCCTTGCGGCCGAGCAGTTCCCCTGCCAGCTCCCGCATTTCGGCCTTGCGGACCTTCCCGGTGACGGTCATCGGGAACTCCTCGACCAGGTGCACGTAGCGCGGGATCTTGTAGTGCGCCAGCTTGCCGGTGCAGAACTCGCGCAACCGCGCGGCGTCCAGCGGGGCCGCGCCGGGGCGCAGCCGGAGCCACGCCATCAGCTCCTCGCCGTAGGTGGCGTCCGGCACCCCGATCACCTGCGCGTCCAGCACGTCCGGGTGCGCGTAGAGGAACTCCTCGATCTCGCGCGGGTAGATGTTCTCGCCGCCGCGGATCACCATGTCCTTGATCCGGCCGGTCACCGCGAGGTAGCCGGCGCCGTCCATGACGGCGATGTCGCCGGTGTGCATCCAGCGCGCGGCGTCGACGGCCGCCGCGGTCTTGGCCGGTTCGCCCCAGTACCCGAGCATCACCGAGTAGCCGCGGGTGCAGAGCTCGCCGGGCTCACCGCGCGGCAGCGTCCGCCCGGTCGCCGGGTCGACGATCTTGACCTCCAGGTGCGGCCCGACCCGGCCGACGGTCTCGGTGCGCCGCTCCAGGCTGTCGTCGCGGCGGGTCTGGGTGGAGACCGGCGAGGTCTCGGTCATGCCGTAGCAGATGGCGACCTCCGCCATGTTCATCCGGTCGATGACCCGCTTCATCACCTCGACCGGGCAGGGCGAGCCCGCCATGATGCCGGTGCGCAGCGTGGCCAGGTCGTGCTCGGCGCCGGCGTCGAGCACGGCGAGCATGGCGATGAACATGGTCGGCACGCCGTAGAGCGAGGTGCAGCGCTCGGCGGCGACCGCGGCCAGGCTCGCCTCCGGGTCGAAGGCGGGCGCCGGGATGACGACGGCGGCGCCGTGCGTCGTGCTCGCCAGATTGCCCATCACCATGCCGAAGCAGTGGTAGAAGGGCACCGGGACGCAGATCCGGTCGTGCTCGGTGTAGCCGCACAGCTCACCGACGAACCAGCCGTTGTTCAGGATGTTGTGGTGGCTGAGCGTGGCGCCCTTGGGGAATCCCGTCGTCCCCGAGGTGTACTGGATATTGATCGGGTCGTCGGCGGAGAGCTCCGCGGCGACGGCGGCGAGCCGGGCGGCGTCCGCTTCGGTGGCAGCCAGCGCTTCCCACTCCGGCGAGCCAAGGACCAGCACCGATTCCAGTTCCGGGACCGCGGCGCGCACCTCGCCGACCATCGCGACGTAGTCCGAGGTCTTGAAGGACTCGGCGGTGACCAGCGTCCGCACCCCGGCCTGGCGGAGCACGAACTCCAGCTCGGAGGTGCGGTAGGCCGGGTTGATGGTGACCAGGATCGCGCCGATCTTCGCGGTGGCGTACTGCACAAGGAACCACTCCGCGCAGTTCGGCGCCCAGATCCCGACCCGGTCGCCGGTGCGGACGCCGTGCTCGAGCAGCCCGGTGCCGATGGCGTCGACCGCCGCGACCAGTTCCCGGTAGCTCCAGCGGCGACCGGTGGGGCGGTCGACCAGGGCTTCGCGCTCCGGGTGCGCGGCGGCGACGCGATCGAGGTTGCCGCCGACGGTGTCGCCGAGCAGCGGGGTGTCGGCGCGGCCGCTGTCGTAGGCGGGGGCGCTCACCGGGCGCCGCCCCGGCGGAGCAGGTAGCGCTGCACCTTGCCGCTGGGGGTCTTGGGCAGCGTGTCCACGAAGTGCACCCGGCGCGGGTAGGCGTGCGCGGCGAACTTCTGCTTCACCAGCTGCCGCAGCTCGGCGGCGAGCTCGTCGTCGCCGGTCGCCTCCCTGCCAAGTACGACGAAGGCCTCCAGCACCTCGCCGCGCAGCTCGTCCGGCATCCCGACCACCGCGGCCTCGGCGACCCCCGGATGCAGCAGCAGCACGCTCTCCACCTCGAACGGGCCGATCCGGTAGCCGGCCATGATGATCACATCGTCGTCCCTGGCCGAGAAGCGGAAGAAACCGTCGGCGTCCTGCGAGCCCACGTCGCCGGTGAGGTACCAGCGGCCGTCGGCGGTGAAGCGCTGCGCGGTGCGCTCGGGGGCGTCCAGGTAGCCGGTGAACCAGAGCAGCGGGCTGTTCCCGGTATCGATGGCGACCCGGCCGAGCTCGCCGGTCGGCGCCTCGGCGTCGGCGTCGTCGGCGAGCACCGCGCAGTGCCAGCCGGGCAGCTGCCTGCCCATCGAGCCGGGCGGGACGGTCGCGTCCAGCGCCTCGTGCCAGGCGTTGCCGATGACCATGCCGTGCTCGGTCTGGCCGTAGTGGTCGCGGACCTGGACGCCGAGCGCCGCGGCCGACCACTCCACCACCTCAGGGGTGAGCGGCTCGCCCGCCGACGAGGCGCGGCGCAGCGTGCCGCCCTCCGGCGCGGGCTCGGCGCGCAGCGCCCGGTAGACGGTGGGCGCGGCGGCGAAATTGGTGACACCGAAGCGCTCCAGCACCTGCCAGGTGAGCGCGGGCGAGAACGGCGCGTGCAGCAGCAGGGTGCGGATCCCGGACGCCAGCGGGGCCAGGATCGCGTAGTACAGCCCGTACGCCCAGCCCGGGTCGGCGCCGTTCCAGAAGACGTCGTCCGGCCGGACGTCGAGCGCGAACTCCTGGTACGCGTGGAACGAGGCCAGTGCGCGCAGCGGGATCGGCACGCCCTTCGGGGTCCCGGTGGTGCCGCTGGTGAAGAGCTGGACCAGCGCGCCGTCGCCGCCGACGGTCACCGCGGCGGCCAGCGGGTCGGCGGCCGAGTGCCCGGCGAGCAGCTCCTCGAAGCGCAGCGCGCCCGGTTGCTCGCCACCCGCGACGATCACCCCCCACGGCGCGACGGCCGGGATGTCGTCGCCGGGGAGCAGCTTCGCGGCCTGGTCGGCGTCGGCGATGACCCAGCAGGCATCGGCGGCCGTGAGCCGGAAGGCGATGGCGGGCGGGGCGAAGGCGGTGAACAGCGGCACGTGCACCGCCCCGCGCCGCCAGATGCCGAGCAGCGCCACCACCAGGTCGGCCGACTTCGCCATGAGCGTGGCCACCCGGTCGCCGGGGCCGACGCCCAGCTCGCCGAGCGCGGCGGCGAACCGCTCGGAGCGCTCGCGCAGTTCGCCGTAGGTGAGGTCGGTGTGGCTCAGGTCGGACTCGACCACGGTAACCGCGACCCGGTCGGCCGGGTGCCGGTCGCAGAGCAGCACCGCCGCGGTGGCGGCCGGGCTGTCGTAGGTCTCCAGCAGCGTGCGTACCCGCTGGTCCGGGTCGCTGTCGAGCACCGTCGTCTCGGTCGCCATGTGGTCCTCCCTCGTGCGGCTCCGGCCCAGCACCGGAGTCCGCCTAGAATGTGGGACACGTCACGTTCCGCACTACCCCCGAAAAGGGGTGACCCGACATGAGCCCCGATCGCGTGCCCGGCGAGCACCTGCTCCGCCCGCGCGACGGCGACGCACTGCGCGCGGCACTGCGGCTGGTGGCGCGGGAAGCCGGGGTGCCGGTGGCGTTCGGCGGCGAGATCGCACGGGACGCGCTGCTGCTCTCCGAGTTCGTCGGCACCACCACGAACGCGCTGCGCGGGCTCACGGTGCTGCGCAGGTCCGGCCTCGGCGGGCAGGTGATGGCGAGCGGCTCCCCCGCCTCGGTGGCCGACTACCGCAGCGCCTCGTCCATCACGCACGACTACGACCGGCCGGTGCTCGGCGAGGGCATCCGCTCGGTGCTCGCGGTGCCGGTGCTGGTCGACCGGCAATCCCGCGCGGTGCTGTATGCCGCGAACCGCGGCGGCTCCCCGCTCGGCGGCCGCACCGCCGAGCTGCTGATCGGCGCGGCCGGGCAGCTGGCCCGCGAGATCACCGTGCGCGACGAGGTGGACCGGCGGCTGCGGCTGCTCCGGCTCGCCGAACCGGCGCCCGCGGGCGCGGAGAGCGAGGAGCTGCGCGACATCCACGCCGAGCTCAGGGAGATCGCGGCCACCGTTCCCGACCCCGCGCTGCGCGCCCGTCTCGACACCGTCGGCGGCCGGATCACCCGTGTGCTCGCGGGGGCGCCCGCCGCCGATGCGCCCCGGCTCTCCCGCCGCGAGCTCGACGTGCTCGCGCAGGTCGCGCTCGGCTGCACCAACCAGGAGGTGGCGGCGCGGCTCTCGCTCGGCCCGGAGACGGTGAAGAGCTACCTGCGCAGCGCCATGAGCAGGCTCGACGCGCACACCAGGGTCGAGGCGGTTGCCAGGGCCAGACGGGCTCGGCTGCTGCCGTAGGACCCTGTCGGTGCCCCGTGCAAAGATCGTCGCCGACAACTACTTCGGGGGGAGTTCGGCATGGGGTGGAATCGAGCGGTACGGGCGCTGGCGGCGTTCGGGCTGGTCCTGGTGTTGGCGGCGTGCGGGGGGCCGGCGGCGTCCCGGCCGCCGGGCGCGCTGGAGCTGTCCGGGATCCACCCGGTCGAGCTCGGCGCCTTCGATGACGCGGGGGTGACCGAGTCCGGCATCTACACCGTGCGCGGCGACACGATTCTCGGCTGGAGCCCGGACGGCGAGCAGCGGTGGGCGATTCAGCGAGCCGGGAGTGCGCCGGATCCGCGGCGCACCACACCGGTGCTGTTCCACGACGTGCTGCTGGTGCGCTGGCAGGACTCCCCCGGCTACGTGGCCTACTCCGCCGAGACCGGCGCGGAGCTGTGGAGCACCGCCGCCGACGGGTGGTGGGAGAGCGGCGTCGAGGACGGCAGCGTCGTGCTCCGCGATCCGGCGACGAACCGGCCGCGCTGGACCGCCGATCCGGCGCAGTGGGGCTGCGCGGCGCCGTTCACCGAGGACAACCTCTCCGTCCTGCTGACGCGGGAGGTCGCGCTGCTGCGCTGCCCCACCCGCTTCGCCCCGGACGGTGCCGACCTCGACCTCGCCGTGGCCGCGTTCGACCGCCTGACCGGGGCCGAGCTGTGGCACCGGACGCTCACCGGCACCGATACCTTCGTGGTCGATTCGGCCGACATGACCGTGAAGTCCGGCGGCGAGCGGGTGTTCCTCGCCCTGCGCAGCGGCGACGAGCTCGGCCGTCAGCCGGTCGGCGAGCAGTCCCGCTACCGCTTCGCCCGTCCCGGCGGCACCGCGCTGATCATGGACAGCACCACCCTGGCGAAGAACACCGAGATGCGGTTCGTCGAGCCGGACGGCGGGGTGCGCTGGACGGCGCCGCTCGCCGCCGACGAGGAGATCCTGCTGAGCGTCGGGTCGCCGGACGGCGTGCTGCTGGCGACGCTGCGGCCGCGCAGCGGCGGGCGCGACGACGGGTCACTGCTCGCCTATGACGTAGGCACCGGCGAGCGCACCCACGTCGCGGGGGCGAAGCCGACATCGCGCGGCGAGGAACCGCTGCTCACCATGCCGGTCGCGCAGACCGCGCGGCTACAGCCCGCGCCGTGGGGCGTGCTCGTTCCCGGCGCGGACGGCCGGGCCGCGGTGATTCCGTCCGGCTGAACGGGCGTGCCGAGTCGGGGTGGTTCCGTCCGGCTGAACGGGCGAGCCGAGTCGGGGTGGTTCCGTCCGGCAGAGCGGTCAGGCCGAATTGGAGTGATCCCGTCCCCCAGCGGTCAGGCCGGGTTGGAGTGATCCCGTCCCGCAGAGCGGTCAGGCCGGGTCGGGAACGCCGTCGTCACCGGGCAGCAGGTCCGGGCGGCGGGCGCGGGTGCGCTCCAGCGCCTGCTCGTGCCGCCAGGCCGCGATCTTGGCGTGGTCGCCGGAGAGCAGGATCGGCGGCACTTCGAGATCGCGCCAGATCACCGGCCGGGTGTAGCTGGGGCCCTCGAGCAGTCCGTCGGAGAAGGAATCCTCACGGTGCGACTGCTGGTTGCCGAGCACGCCGGGCAGCAGCCGGACCACCGCCTCGACCATGACCAGGACGGCGGCCTCGCCGCCGATGAGCACGTAGTCCCCGATGCTCACCTCCTCGACCCGCACCCGGCGGGCGGCATCGTCGAAGACCCGCTGGTCGATGCCCTCGTACCGGCCGCAGGCGAACACCAGGTGCCGCTCGGCCGCCCAGCGCTCCGCGGTGGCCTGGGTGAACGGCACGCCCGCCGGGGTCGGCACCACCAGCAGCGCGTCGTCGGGGCAGACCTCGTCCAGCGCGACACCCCACACGGAGGGCTTCATGACCATGCCGGGACCGCCGCCGTACGGCGAGTCGTCCACCGACCGGTGCACATCGTGCGTCCAGTGCCGCAGGTCGTGCACATCGATGGCGATCAGCCCGCGGTCGATGGCCTTGCCGAGCAGCGCGGCGCGCAGCGGCTCCAGGTACTCCGGGAAGATCGTCAGCACATCCAGTTTCACGACGGCCTCATTCCGGATCGAGCAACCCCTCGGGCGGGTCGATCACCACGACACCTTCGGCCACCGAGACGGTCGGCACGATGGCGGTGACGAAGGGGATCAGCAGCTCCCTGCCGTCCTCGGCGCGCACCGAGAGCAGCTCGCCCGCGGCGGAGTGCAGCACCTCGGTGACGGTGCCGACGGCGGTGCCGTCGGTGAGCCGCACCGCGAGCCCCTCGAGTTCGTGGTCGTAGAACTCGTCCGGGTCATCGCCTGGCGGCAGATCGGCGCTGTCCACCAGGAACAGCGTGCCGCGCAGGGCGTCCGCCGCGTCGCGACCGTCCACCTCGCGCAGCCGCACGAGCAGCCGGCCCGAGTGTTCGCGGGCCGACTCCACGGTGAACTCCGTACCACCGGTGCGCGCCCGTGGCGGCCGTCCGAGCAGGACGGTGCCCGGCGCGAACCGGGAGTCCGGATCGTCGGTGCGGATCTCCACGACGAGTTCGCCGCGCACACCGTGCGACTTGGCGACCCGTCCGACGACGAGTTCCATCTAGGCGTCGGTGTCGACCACGTCGACCCGGATGCCGCGGCCGCCGATGCCGGCGACCAGGGTGCGCAGCGCGGTGGCGGTGCGGCCGCCGCGGCCGATGACCTTGCCCAGGTCGTCCGGGTGGACGTGCACCTCGACGGTGCGGCCGCGCCTGCCGGTGATCAGCTCGACCCGGACGTCGTCGGGATTGGCGACGATGCCGCGCACCAGGTGCTCGACGGCATCGGCGACAACGACGCTCATTACTCGGCGGCTTCGGTCGACTCGGCCGCAGCGTCGTCGGCCTTCTTGGCCTTCTTCTTCGGCGTGGTGGCCTCGCCGGAAGACTCGCCGTCGGCGGCGGCCAGCGCGGCGTTGAAGAGGTCGAGCTTGCTCGGCTTCGCGGCCTTGACCTTCAGGGTGCCCTCGGTGCCCGGCAGGCCCTTGAACTTCTGCCAGTCGCCGGTGATCTCCAGCAGCCGCTGCACCTGCTCGGTCGGCTGGGCGCCGACGCCGAGCCAGTACGCCACGCGCTCCGCGTCGATCTGGATCAGCGAGGGCTCTTCCTTCGGGTGGTACGTGCCGATCGACTCGATGGCCCGGCCGTCGCGGCGGGTGCGGGCGTCGGCGACGACCACGCGGTACTGCGGGTTGCGGATCTTGCCCAGGCGGGTGAGTCTGATGCGAACAGCCATGGCTGTGAATTCTGCCTTTCGGTGGTGGCCGCCGCGGGGGCGGCCGAATGGTCACTGCGCGATTCAGCGACCCCGCACGGTCTGCGGGTCCGGTTTCGCGCTCGAAGTGTGTGACCGCCGCGCGGTACGGAACCGGAGACGGGCTGACACGCGTCCAGAAGGACGGTGGATCATTGTGCCAGACGGGTGCGGCCCGCCCGAAATCGGCTCGGTCAGCCCCGCCGGTAGCGCAGCAGCACCACGCCGGAGCGGAAGGCCCGCGACTCGGCGAGCCGCAGCGGCGGCACCCCGGTGGCGTCCGCGAAGAGCCGGGCGCCGGTACCGACCACCACCGGATAGACGAAGAGCCGGTACTCGTCCACCAGGTCGGCGGCGATCAGCGCGTGGCAGAGCCGGATGCTGCCGGTGAGCACGATGTCGCGGCCCGGCCTGGCCTTGATCCCGGCGATCTCCTCGGTGAGCGGACCGCGCAGGATCTCCGAGTTCGTCCAGCCCGGCTCGGTGAGGGTCCGGGAGACCACGTATTTGGTGACGGTGTTCAGGTGTTCGGTGACGCCGGTGGTGTCGCCGGTCCGGGCGGGCCAGTAGCTCCGCATGTCCTCGAAGGTCTGCCTGCCGAAGAGCACCGCGTCCGAGGCGGCGGCCTGCTCCAGCAGCGCGGCGTTGAGGTCGGCGGTGGCCGCCGGGTCGGCATCTGCCCCGGAGAACCAGTCGGCGGCTTCGATCACTCCGTCGACGGTGATGTTCTGGGTCACGACGAGTTCGCGCACGGCTTTCCTTCCGATCGGTGGTGCTTCCACCGATAGCGACGAAGCGGCGGCGCGGAATTCAGCGGTGCGCGGTCACCGGGTCACGGCGCGGGTAGGGCCTGCCGCGCAGGACCACCGCGCGCGGTGCGGTCAGCGCAGCGGGGTCGGTGCGCGGGTCCCGGTCGTAGAGCACGAAGTCGGCGGGGGCGCCCTCCTCGAGCACCGGGCGGCCGAGCCAGCGGCGGGCGTCCCAGGAGGCGGCGCCGAGCGCGTCGTGCGCGGAGAGCCCGGCACCGGCGAGCGCGCCGATCTCGTCGGCGATCCGGCCGTGCCGGATCGAGCCGCCCGCGTCGGTGCCCGCGTAGATCGGCACCCCGGCCTCGTGTGCGCGGCCGACGGTGTCGCGCACCCGGCGGTGCAGGTCGCGCATGTGCGCGGCGTAGACCGGAAACCTGCCCGCGCCGTCGGCGATCCCGGGGAAGGTGTCGATATTGACCAGCGTGGGCACCAGCGCGGTGCCGTGCTCGACCATCAGCGCGACGGTGTCGTCGGTGAGGCCGGTGCCGTGCTCCAGGCAGTCGATCCCGGCGGTGATCAGCCCGGGCAGCGCGTCCTCGCCGAACACGTGCGCGGTGACCCTGGCGCCGTTGGCGTGCGCGGCGTCGATCGCCTCCCGCAGCACCGCGTCGCTCCACAGCGGGCGCAGATCGCCGACCGAGCGGTCGATCCAGTCGCCGACGATCTTCACCCAGCCGTCGCCGAACCTGGCCTGCTCGGCGACGATCTCCGGCAGGTCGCGCTCGTCGTCCAGCTCGATGCCGAGCTCGCGGATGTAGCGCTTGGGCCGGGCGATGTGCCTGCCCGCCCTGATGATCCGCGGCAGCTCCTCGTGCTCGTCGACGAACCGGGTGTCGATCGGCGAACCGGCGTCGCGCAGCAGCAGCGCTCCCGCCTCCCGCTCGGTGACGGCCTGCTCGATCGCGCCGTCCCGGTCCTCGTGGCCGCCGCCGTACCGGATGCCGACGTGGCAGTGCGCGTCCACCAGCCCCGGCACGATCCAGCCGTCGCGCGCGAAGGTCTCGGCACCGGGCACGGGCTCATAGGTGACCAGGCCCTCGTGCACCCAGATGTCGCGCACCTCGGCCTCGGGCAGCACCACGCCGCGCAGATGCACCGCCGACCTCCTTCGCCCCGGACGGGAGAGCCGCTACTGCTTGGGGAACTTCAGCTTCGAGAGGTCGAAACCCTCCAGCCCGGGCGGCAGCTGGTCCAGGCCGGCG
This sequence comes from Nocardia sp. NPDC057227, assembly GCF_042669725.1. NCBI lineage: Bacteria > Bacillati > Actinomycetota > Actinomycetes > Mycobacteriales > Nocardiaceae > Nocardia > Nocardia sp. NPDC057227. Next base: position 170,597 of record NZ_JBHUXA010000003.1, read on the forward strand.
GGCATGTTGGAGATGTCGGGCATGCCGGGCGGAAGGCCGGGCATGCCGGGGAACCCGCCGCGCACCTTGGGCGGGGTCGGCCCGCGGCCGCCCTTCTTCCCCTTCTTGCCCTTGCGGTTGTTCCGCCGGTTGGCGCCGGGCATGCCCATCTGCCTGCCCATGGCCGCCATCATTTTCCTGGCCTCGAAGAACCGGTCGACCAGCTGGTTCACGTCGGAGACCTGGACGCCGGAGCCGTTCGCGATGCGCAGCCTGCGCGAGGCGTTGATGATCTTCGGTTCGGCGCGCTCGGCCGGGGTCATGCCGCGGATGATGGCCTGCACCCGGTCCAGCTGCTTGTCGTCGACGGCGGCGAGCGCGTCCTTCATCTGGCCTGCGCCGGGGAGCATGCCGAGCAGGTTGCCGATCGGCCCCATCTTGCGGATGGCGAGCATCTGCTCGAGGAAGTCCTCCAGCGTGAGCTCGCCGCTACCGATCTTGCGCGCCGCATCCTCGGCCTGCTGCTGGTCGTAGACCTGCTCGGCCTGCTCGATGAGGGTGAGCACGTCGCCCATGCCGAGAATGCGGCTGGCCATTCGGTCGGGGTGGAAGACGTCGAAGTCCTCCAGTTTCTCGCCGGTGGAGGCGAACATGATCGGCGCGCCGGTGACGTTGCGGACCGAGAGCGCGGCGCCGCCGCGGGCGTCGCCGTCCAGCTTCGTCAGCACGACGCCGGTGAAGCCGACGCCGTCGCGGAACGCCTCGGCGGTGTTCACCGCGTCCTGGCCGATCATGGCGTCGAGGACGAAGAGCACCTCGTCCGGCTGCACGGCATCGCGGATGCCTGCGGCCTGCTGCATCAGTTCGGCGTCGATGCCGAGCCGGCCTGCGGTGTCGACGATGACCACGTCGTACTGCTTGGCCCGCGCCTCCGCGATGCCGGACTCGGCGACCTGCACCGGGTCGGCGGCGGAGACGCCGAGCTGGTTCTCCCCGCCGAGGCCGGTGCCGGGGTGCGGCGCGAAGACCGGGACGCCCGCGCGCTCGCCGACCACCTGGAGCTGGGTGACCGCGCCGGGGCGCTGCAGATCGCAGGCGACGAGCAGCGGCTGATGGCCCTGGCCGCGCAGCCATTTCGCGAGCTTGCCCGCGAGCGTGGTCTTACCGGCGCCCTGCAGGCCGGCCAGCATGATCACGGTGGGCGGGTTCTTGGCCAGCGCGAGCCTGCGGGTCTCGCCGCCGAGAATGCCGACGAGCTCCTCGTTGACGATCTTGACGACCTGCTGCGCCGGGTTCAGCGCCCCCGACACCTCGGCGCCGTTGGCGCGCTCCTTGATCCGGGCGATGAAACCGCGCACCACCGGAAGCGCGACGTCGGCCTCCAGCAGCGCCAGCCGGATCTCGCGCGCGGTGGCGTCGATGTCGGCCGGTGACAGCCGCCCCTTGCCGCGCAGATCCTTGAGGGCACCTGTCAGCCGGTCGGACAGTGATTCGAACACCGATCGCGCTCCTGGACTCGGGGGGACGACATTTCCCGTCCAGGGTAATCGGCTGACGCGGCGCGGCACGCGGCGGTCGGGAAGTCGACCGCCGCCGCCTCAGCGCCGCGGCCGCGGGCGGGGCCGCTGCGTGCCGTAGTCGTGGTTCTCCACGGCGACGAGGAACACCGCCTCGCGGCCGGTGAGGCCGAGTTCGGCCGCGGCCGCGTCGAGTTCGCCCGCGCCGTCGGCGCCGCCGGTCGCCACCGCCGAGGCGATGGTCATGGCGGTGACGGCCTGCGGTGCGCTGAGGGTGCGGCCGGGCAGCCAGGACACCACCCAGCTCCCGTTGCCGACGCAGCGAGCGATGTGCCTGGTCTCGTCGCTGGTCATCAGCGACGCGGAAACCACCTCCAGCGCCAACGGACCCACCTCTCATCGACGTTTCCGGTCAGCCGATAGTAATCTGCGTCACATTCGATGCGGAAGGCGAATCGCGTCGGACGATCAGCCGACAGCCGAATCCCCCGCCTCCTCCGGCTTCTTCGGGGCGGGCTGCGGCACCACCTCCAGCACGCTCCGCTCCAGCGCCGCCCTGCGCTCCGGCGTGTCCCCGGCGCCGAGATCGAGGCAGAAGGTGTCGACGACCGCCGACCCGAGGGTCACCACCTTGGCCCAGCGCACCGAGGCCGCGGCCTCCGCGAGGACCGCCGCCAGCCGGGTGAGCAGCCCGAGCCGATCCTCGGCGCGCAGCTCCAGGATCACCCGGCCCTCCGACGCCTCCGACCAGAGCACCCGTGGCTGCGCCTGCGCGTACGGGCCGGGGCCAGGCCCGTCGGCGTCGCGCTCCCGCTTGGCCAGCACCGCGCCCGGGTCGAGGTCGCCCGCGATGGCCCGGATGAGTTCCTGGCGCAGCAACCCGGCGTCCGGCGGGCCGCCGAAGCGCGGGGTCACCACGAAGGTGTCGACGGCCGAGGCCCCCTCCACCCCGAGCGCGGCCGAGAGCACCCGCAGCGAGTGCAGCGCGAGCACCCCGGCGGCGTCCGAGAGCAGCCCGGGAGAATCCGGGGCGATCACCGTGACGGTGTAGGTGTGCTTGCCGTCGCCCGGTTGCAGCTCCACGTGTACCCCGCCCGCCGCGGCCTTGGCCAGCAGCTCCGGCGCGATCGGCTCCGGGGCGGGCAGTTCGTCGCCGCGCATGACGGTCCGGCAGCGCCGCACCAGGTCACCGATCAGCGAGGCCTTCCAGTCGCCCCAGACACCGGGGCCGGTGGCCAGCGAGTCCGCCTCGGCCAGGGTGTGCAGCAGCTCCAGCAGCTGGACGTCGCCGTCCAGCGCCGTCACCACGTGCTCGACGGTGGCCGGGTCGGCCAGGTCCCTGCGGGTCGCCGTGTCCGGCAGCAGCAGGTGGTGCCGGACGATGGCGCTGAGCGTGCGCACATCCGACGGCCAGAGCCCGAGCCTGCGCCCGATGTGCGTGGCCAGCTCGGCGCCGACGACGCTGTGGTCGCCCGCGCGGCCCTTGCCGATGTCGTGCAGCAGCGCGCCGAGCGCGAGCAGGTCCGGCCTGGCCACCCTGGTGCTGCCCGCGCCCGCGTAGGCGACGGTCTCCATGAGGTGCCGGTCCACGGTCCAGGTGTGGATGGCGTCCCGCGGCGGCAGGTCGCGCACCGCGCCCCACTCCGGCAGCAGCCTGCCCCAGAGCCCGGTGCGGTCGAGCGCCTCGATCACGCCGATGGCGTTGCGGCCCGCGCCGAGCAGCACGAGCAGGTCGTTCAGCGCGTCCTTCGGCCAGGGCTCGCGCAGCTCCGGCGCGTCCTCGGAAAGCCGATTCAGCGTGGTGGCCGACATCGGCAGCCCGGTGACGGCCGAGGACGCCGCCACCCGCAGGATCAGCCCAGGGTCGCGCTGCGGCCTAGCGTCGCGGGCGAGCACCACCTCGCCCGCGTGCTCGACGACGCCCTCGTCGATCGGGCGGCGCACCGGCATCCGGCGCAGCCGGGCCAGGCCGCGGCGGGGCAGCGCGTTGGCCGCGGTGCGCAGCCCGACGTCGACCGAGTAGCTCACCGTCCGCGCCGAATCGCTGAGCGTCCTGGCCAGGTCGAAGCGGTCGCCGATGCGCAGCGCGGCACCGATCTCGTCGGCGTCCTGCGCGCGCAGCTGGTCGCGGGCGCGGCCGGCCACCCGGTGCAGCTCGGTGCGCACGTCGAGCATTCTGCGGTGCGCGTGCTTCAGCCCGCCGCCGGGCACGTCGGGGCCGAGGCCGGGCATGGCGTCGGTGAGCTGGGCGATGGCGAGCGCGTCGAGCAGCTGGATGTCGCGCAGCCCGCCGCGGCCGTTCTTCAGGTCGGGCTCGGCCCGGTGCGCGATCTCGCCGCTGCGCTGCCAGCGCGTGCGGGTCTGCGCGATCAGGTCGTCGAAGCGGGTTCTGATGCTGGTGCGCCACTCCCTGCGCACCCCGCCGATCAGCAGATTGCTCAGGTCGGCGTCGCCGACGATGTGCCTGGCCTCCAGCATGCCGAGCGCGGCCGGGATGTCGTCGGCGGCGACCCGCAGCGCCTGCGGCACCGTGCGCACGCTGTGGTCCAGCTTGATGTGTGCGTCCCAGAGCGGGTACCAGAGCTGGTCGGCCACCTCGGCCACCCGGGCCGGGTCCACGTCGTCGTGCAGCAGCACCAGGTCGAGGTCCGAGTAGGGCAGCATCTCGCGCCGCCCGAGCCCGCCGACGGCGACCAGCGCCAGCCCGCTGTCCGGCCCGATGCCAAGTTCGGCGCCCTTGCCGGTGAGCCAGAGTTCGAACAGGTCGACCAGCGCCGACCGCAGTGATTCCGCGTCCAGCCGCGGATTGCGCGGATGGCCCCCCTCGAGCAGCTGTGCCCGTGCCCGGACCAGATCGGCAGCCCCGTTGTTCTGATTGTTGCCCATAGTCACCGCCCGTTCCACGCGCGCGACCCCGCTCCGGCCGGTGCTCCGGCCGGAGCGGGGCCGCCGCTCTCTCGTGCTGGATCCGGGGCCGGTCCGTCCACCGGCCCCGGGGTACTACAGTGCGTCGCTGCCGCGTTCGCCGGTGCGCACCCGCACCACGGTCTCGACCGGGGTCACCCAGACCTTGCCGTCACCGATCTTGCCGGTGCGCGCGGCCTCGACGATCACCTCGACGACCTTGTCCACCGAGGTGTCGTCGACGACCACCTCGACGCGCACCTTCGGCACGAAGTCCACCGAGTACTCGGCGCCGCGGTAGACCTCGGTGTGACCCTTCTGCCTGCCGTAGCCCTGCACTTCGCTCACGGTCATGCCGAGGATCCCGGCCTGCTCGAGTGCGCCCTTCACGTCCTCGAGGGTGAACGGTTTGACGATGGCGGTGATCAGTTTCATGCGTCATGCCTCCTTGACGGTGGTACGTGCCGTGCCACCCACAGCAGCGAAATCGTATGCGCTTTCCGCGTGCTCGGACTCGTCCGCGCCGAGCGCCTCGTCCTCCTCGGACACCCGGAGGCCGATGGTGAACTTGATGGCGAAGGCGATGATCGCGGTCGCGACCACCGAGTAGGCCAGCACCGCGAAGGCGCCGACGGCCTGCAGCTTCAGCTGCTCCAGACCACCACCGTAGAACAGCCCGGAGACCGCCGCCGGTGCTTCCGGCGCGGCGACCAGCCCGACGAGCAGGGTGCCGACCAGGCCACCGACGAGGTGCACGCCGACCACGTCGAGCGAATCGTCGAAGCCGAAGCGGAACTTCAGCCCGACGGCGAGGGCGCAGAGCACACCCGCCACGACGCCGATCACCAGCGCACCGACGGTGTTCACCGAGGAACAGGACGGGGTGATGGCGACCAGACCGGCCACGATGCCCGAGGCGGCGCCCAGCGAGGTGGGCTTGCCGTCGCGGATCTTCTCCACCAGGAGCCAGGCGAGCATGGCGGCGGCGGTGGCGATGGTGGTGGTCAGGAAGGTGGCGCCGGCGATGCCGTTGGCGCCGAGCGCGGAGCCGGCGTTGAAGCCGTACCAGCCGAACCACAGCAGCCCGGCGCCGAGCATGACGAACGGCAGGTTGTGCGGGCGGAACGGGGTCTTGGGCCAGCCCCTGCGCTTGCCGAGGACGATCGCGAGCACGAGGCCGGCCGCACCGGCGTTGATGTGCACCGCGGTGCCGCCGGCGAAGTCGATGGCCTTGAGGTTGTTGGCGATCCAGCCGCCCTGCTCGCCGGTGTAGCCGTCGAACGCGAAGACCCAGTGCGCCACCGGGAAGTAGACGACGGTGGCCCAGATGCCTGCGAAGACCAGCCAGGACCCGAACTTGATGCGGTCGGCAACCGCACCCGAGATGAGGGCGACGGTGATGATCGCGAACATCAGCTGGAAGGCGACGAACACCGAGAGCGGGATGGTGCCGAACAGCGGGATACCCGCGGGCGCCTCCGGGTCGGTGGAGGCGAGGTACTCACCGCCGAAGACCTTGGCCAGTCCGAAGTACTGGGTCGGGTCGCCGATCAGGTTTCCCTTGTCCTCGCCGAAGGCGACGGAGAAGCCGTACAGCGCCCAGAGGATCGTGATGAGCCCCATGGCGCTGATGCTCATCATGATCATGTTCAGCACGTTCTTGGCGCGGACCATGCCGCCGTAGAAGAACGCGAGTCCTGGCGTCATCAGCAAGACGAACGCTGCGGCAGCCAGCATCCATGCGGTGTCACCGGCGTCCGGCGCGCCTATCGTGGGAAAATCCACCTTGATGTCCTCCTCATCTCGGGCCCGGCCGACTTCGGCATCAGGACCTGGGAAGAAGAATCCTCACCTGGTGTTTCATCCGGCGATCCACTGTGTTTCACCTACGTGAACGGGTACGCCGGTTGTGTTGCGGCCACGTTTCGTCCGGCCCACAGCGGCCATTCCGGCCGCTGTGGGATCGCCCACGGGGTGATTTCCTCAGCCGAGCAGCGCGTCGACGAAGGCGCCCGGCTCGAACGGGGCGAGGTCGTCCGCGCCCTCGCCGAGGCCGACCAGCTTCACCGGGACGCCGAGCTCGTGCTGCACCTGGAAGACGATGCCGCCCTTCGCGGTGCCGTCCAGCTTGGTGAGCACGACGCCGGTGATCTCGACGACCTCGGCGAAGACCCGCGCCTGCGCCAGGCCGTTCTGGCCGACGGTGGCATCGAGCACCAGCAGCACCTCGTCGACGGCGGCCTTCTTCTCCACCACCCGCTTGACCTTGCCGAGCTCGTCCATCAGCCCGGTCTTGGTGTGCAGCCTGCCCGCGGTGTCCACCAGGACGGCGTCGACGCCGCGCTCGATGCCGACGGTCACGGCGTCGAAGGCCACCGAGGCCGGGTCCGCGCCCTCGCGGCCGCGCACGGTGTCGGCGCCGACCCGCTCGCCCCAGGTCTGCAGCTGGTCGGCGGCGGCGGCGCGGAAGGTGTCGGCCGCGCCGAGCAGCACCCGGCGGCCGTCCGCGACCAGGACCCGGGCCAGCTTGCCGGTGGTGGTCGTCTTGCCGGTGCCGTTCACGCCGACCACGAGCAGGATCGACGGGTGGTCGTCGTGCGGGAGCGCGTGCACCGCGCGGTCCAGCTCCGGGCGCAGCGCCTCGACCAGGACGGTGCGCAGCACCGCGCGGGCCTCGTCGGCGCTGCGCACACTGCGCGCCGCCAGCTCCTCGCGCAGCCGCCGCACGATCACCGCGGTGCTCGCGGTGCCGAGGTCGGCGAGGACGAGGGTGTCCTCGATCTCCTCCCAGGAGTCCTCGTCCAGGTCGCCGCCGCCGAGCAGGCCGAGGAGGCTCTTGCCCATGGCGTTCTGGGAGCGGGACAGGCGGCCGCGGAGGCGGATCAGGCGACCGGAGGTCGGGGCTATGTCCTCGGCGGCGGAGGTGCCCGCGGCGGGGGCCGTGCCCGGCACCGGAGTGGACGGTGCGGTGTCGGCGGTCGACGGGGCCGTCGGGCCGGCGCCCGGCGCGGCCGGGGCAGTGGCCGTGCCGTCCGGAGTGGTGCCCGCGGCGGGCGGGGTGTCTTCGGACGGGGCCGCGGCAGTATCGGCTGTGGTGTCGGCGGGGGCGGCCTGGCCCGCGTCGGGGATGTCCGTTTCGGTCGGTGCGGTAGCGGTGGGATCGCCGGGGTGGGTGACCGTTTCGGACGGCTCCACGTCCGCGTCCGGGAGCCGGACCTCGGTGATCCCGCGCCGGTGCGCGTCGCGCGGGACGGCGGCGTCGTCGCCGACGTGCGGCTGCCCCTCGGTGTCGGTGCGGTCGCGCAGCACCGGCTCCGGTTCCGCGGTGGCGGCACCGCCCCTGCTGAAGCTGAACCCGCCAGCGGCGGTATAACCGCCGGAGCGGTCGGTCAGCTCCTTCTCCTCCGCCGGCGCGGTCAGCGACACCCGGCGGCGCTTGGACAGGACGTAGCCCGCGACCAACACCACCAGCACGACGGCGGCGATCACGGCGATCAGAATCCAGGCTTCGGCACTCACACCGGACATCCTTGCAGAGCCCGGCTGAGCCGCTGGTCAGGGTGCCCGCGAGCCCGCAGACCGGCCATCGAGATTTCTTGTCCTGCGGAACTTCTCGGCAGAGGCCAATAGGATCGGCGGCGTGACCGATCGAAACGTGCTTGGGGGGCCGCTGGAAGAGTGCGGCACCGATCCTCTCACCGGCTTCTACCGTGACGGCTGCTGCAGCACCGGGCCGGAGGATCTCGGCAGCCACACCGTGTGCACCGTCGCGACCGCGGAGTTCCTGGAACACCAGGCCTCCATCGGCAACGACCTGAGCACCCCGCGCCCGGAGAACAACTTCCCCGGCCTGCAGCCGGGCGACCGCTGGTGCGTCGTCGCGGTGCGCTGGCTGCACGCGCACGAGGACGGGGTGGCCGCGCCGGTGGTGCTGGCCGCCACCCACGAGAACGCGCTCGAGGTGATCTCCATGGAGATCCTGCGGAAGTACGCGGTCGACGTCCCGGACGACGTCAGCGACCTGCTCTAGCTCGAGACCGCCGGTGCCGCCCGCTCTCCCCCGGAACGCCGTACTCGGTCACCGTTCCGGAGGGCCTGCCGCGCGCCTGCGGCGGTGCGCCCGCTGCCTGCACGCGGGCGAGCAGTACCGCGCCGGGCGCCCGGTCGCGGGCCGGTGGACCGGCTGCGCGCAGACCGGGCAGGCGGATTCCGGCGCTGCGCTCGGCCCGGTTTCGTCACCCGGTTTCGTCTCGGTGGCGTACAGCGCGTCGAGGATCACGCGGGCGGGCCGGGATATCCCGGGCTCCCGTTGCATCCGCTGCACCGCGATGGCGCCGGTGACGACGGCGAGCGCGTCGGCGGCGTCCAGGTCGGCGCGGACCGCGCCCTGCCGCTGCGCCGCGGCCAGCAGGTCGCCGAACTCGCGCTGGAAGCGGGCGCCCGCGCTGTGCACCAGCGCCTTCGGCCAGCCGTCGTCGGACTGCACCTGCTCGCAGAGCTCCTGCGCCCGCGGGGTGGTGAGCACCAGCTCCCGGCAGACCGCGAAGAAGGCGGCGCCCGGGTCGGCGGCGGTTGCGTGTTTGGCCGCGACCGCGGCGAGGTGGTCGATGCGCTGGTGCACGACGGCCTCGACCAGGTCCGACTTGGCCGGGAAGTGCCGGTAGACGGTCCCCGCACCGACGCCGGCGGCGCGGGCGATCTCGGTCAGCGAGACGCCGGTGCCGCGCTCGGCGAAGGCGCGGCGGGCGGCCGCGAGGACCAGGGCGCGGTTGCGCCTGGCATCGGCCCTTGTGCGTTCGGCGGCCACTTTCGTCACGGCCTTTCGTTCCGGGGGCTGGGCGGGGTTCGGCCCGAATTCTAACCTCGGAAACGGGTCGACCGACCCGATTCCGGGGCGTTCGGCGCCCCCGCAGAGAAGGGCCGTCATGGCTGAACACTCCGATTCCGTGCTCGTCGTCGGCGCCACCGGGCAGCAGGGCGGCGCGACCGCGCGCGGGCTGCTCGCCGCCGGGGTTCCGGTGCGGGCGCTGGTGCGCGATCCCGCCGCGCCCGCCGCCGTCGCGCTGGCCGCCGCGGGCGCGGCGCTGGTCACGGGCGATCTCGACGATCCGCCGAGCCTGGCGGCCGCGGTGGCCGGGGCACGGGCGGTATTCCTGATCCCGCCTTCGGTTTTCGGCGCGGGCGGCTGGGACTCCGCTCGGGAGGCCGAGCGCGGGCGCGCGGTGGTCGACGCGGCGCGCAGGGGCGGGGTCGAGCAGATCGTGTTCAGCGGGGTCGCCCGGACGCCGGGGCACGATTCCCGCGATCTCGACGGCAAGACCGCGATCGAGGAGGCGGTGGCGGAGTCCGGGCTGCGGTACACGCTGCTGCGGCCGGTGCGCTTCATGGAGAACTACCTGCTGCGCGCGTTCGTGGTCGACGGGATCGTGGACGGCGTGAACCGGCACATCTTCCCGGCCGACGAGCCGCTGTCCATGATCGCGCTCGCCGATATCGCCGACTTCGCGGTGCTCGCGCTCACCGACCCGGCGCGCTTCGACGGGCAGGCGCTGCAGCTCGCGGGTGACGCGCCGACGCCGCGCGCCGCGGCCGACGCGATCTCCGCCGCCACCGGGGACGCGGTGCGATATCACGAACTCTCCGAAGCCGAGGCGGACGCCATCGCCCCGATGATCGGCGACGCCTGGCGCGCCGTCCGCCGCACCGGCGGCTGGCGCGCCGACCTCCCAGCGCTGCGCACCCTGCACCCCGGCCTCCGCGACCTGCGGACCTGGCTCAGCACCGGCGGCGCTGCCGCCATCAGCGCTCTCGGCGCGGACACCACGGCGGCGCCATCCACCCTGTAGGCACCGGCGCGGGCGCATACACCCCGCGGCGGCGGTGCGCCCCATGGAGGAGGCAGACGCCTCTCCTACCCCCAGCGGAGGCGGACGCCTCTTCTCCCTCGCGGAGGCGGACCCCTCTCCTACCCCGCGGGGCGGACGCCTCTCCTACCCCGCGGGAGCGGGGGCCAGGTTCTCGCCGCGCAACCGCTGCGAGATCACCTGGGTGATGCCGTCCCCGCGCATGCTGACGCCGTAGAGCGCGTCGGCGATCTCCATGGTCGGCTTCTGGTGCGTGATGACGATCAGCTGACTCTTCTCCCGCAGCTGCTCGAAGAGGCCGATGAGGCGGCGCAGGTTGGTGTCGTCGAGCGCCGCCTCGACCTCGTCCATGACGTAGAACGGCGACGGCCGCGCCCGGAAGATGGCGACCAGCAGCGCCACCGCGGTCAGCGACTTCTCGCCGCCGGAGAGCAGCGAGAGCCGCTTGACCTTCTTGCCCGGCGGCCGCGCCTCCACCTCGATCCCGGTGGTGAGCATGTTCGAGGGATCGGTGAGCACCAGCCGCCCCTCGCCGCCGGGGAAGAGCCGCGCGAAGACCCCGACGAACTCGCGCTCCACGTCGGCGTACGCCTCGGCGAAGACCTGCAGGATCCGCGCGTCCACCTCGGCGACCACGTCGAGCAGGTCCTGCCTGGCGTTCTTGACGTCCTCGAGTTGGGTGGCGAGGAAGTTGTAGCGCTCCTCCAGCGCGGCGAACTCCTCCAGCGCGAGCGGGTTCACCTTGCCGAGCGTGCCGAGGTCCTTCTCCGCCCGGCGCGCCCTGCGCTCCTGGGAGGCGCGGTCGTAGGGCATGGGCTGCGGCGGGGTCACCGCCTCGCCGCGCTCCCGCGCCTGCTCGTACTCGTGCAGCTCCAGCTCGGACGGGGGCAGCGGGACGTCGGGGCCGTACTCGGCGACGAGGTCGTCCAGCGCGATCCCGAACTGCTCGGCGATGGTCGACTCGACCTGCTCGATCCGCAGCGCGGCCTCGGCCTTGGCGACCTCGTCCCGGTGCACCGCGTCGGTGAGCTGGGTGAGCTGCGCGGTGAGCGCCCGCACCCGCTCCTTGACCCGCTCCACCTCGGCGGCGACCTCGGTGCGGCGGCGCACCAGCTCGTCGCGCCTGGCGGCGGCCCGCGCCACCACCCGCTCCAGCTCGCCCGCGACCTGCGCGCCGGACTCCGCGACGGCGGCGGCCACCGCGGCGGCCTTGCGCCTGGCGGCCTGCGCGCGCTCGGCCCGCGCCCGCGCCTCCCGCTCGGCCCGCGCCGCGCGGCGCAGCGAATCCGCCTTGCCGTGCACCGACTGCGCGCGCTCCTCGGCGGTGCGCACGGCGAGCCGCGCCTCCACCTCCATGGTCCTCGCCTCGGCGAGCTCGGCAGCGGCCTCCTCGCGCTCCCGACCTGCGGCCTCGGTGCCCGCCGCACCGTAGCCGTCGGCGTCGATCCTGGCCTGCTCGAGTTCGGCGTTGCGCAGCCGGTCCTCCAGCTCGGCGAGGGTCGCCAGGCTCTGCTCGCGGCCGGTCTCGGCGGCGGCGCGCTGGTCGTAGAGGCGGGCGCTCTCCTTCTCGGCGGTGCGGGTGGTCTCGCCGAGCCTGGCCAGCCGCTCGTACACCGCGACCAGCGCCTGGTCCGATTCGTGCAGCGCGAGCAGGGTGTGGTCGACCGCCTGCCTGCGGTCGGTCTGCTCGTCGAGCGCGCCCGCGAGCGCGGCCTCCAGCTCGGCGGCGCGGCGCTGGGCCGCGGTGAGTTCGGCGGCGGCGGCGTCGATCTCGGCCTGGATCTCCAGCCTGCTCGGCGCGCGCTCGGAGCCGCCGAGCACCCAGCCGGTGCCTGCCAGGTCGCCGTCCCTGGTGACGATGCGCAGCTCGGGGCGGGTGCCGAGGAGCGCGGTGGCGGCGGCGAGGTCGTCGACGACGGCGACCGTCGCGGTCAGCGCGAGCACCGCGGGGGCCAGCTCGTCCGGGTACTCGACCACGGCGGAGAGCGCGGTGGCGCCTGCGGGCAGCGCGGCGGGGGCGACCGCCCGCCCCCCGGTGTGGAACACCAGCCCGACCCGGCCGCCGTCGGCCCCCTTGATGGCGCGCAGCGCGTCGTAGGCGGCGGTCTCGGAGCGGGCGGCAGTGGCGTCGGCGAGCGGGCCGAGCACCGCGGCCACCGCGGCCTCGAAGCCGGGCCGCACCCGCAGCACCCCGGAGAGCGGCCCGAGCAGCCCGGCCGGGCTGTGCTCGGCGAGCCAGGCGGTGCCGTCCTTGCGGGTCAGGTTCATGCCGAGCGCCTCGATGCGGGCGCTCAGCGAGGCCACCCGCTTGGTGGCGTCGCGATCGTCCTGCCGCAGCTCGGCCACGCGGGCATCGGCCAGCTCCAGCGCCGCGACGGCGTGCTCGTGCTGGGCGTCCAGCCCGGCCTCGCCCGCGTCCAGCTCGGCGAGCTCGGCCTGGACGTCGTCGAACTCGGCGCGGGCGGTGTCGGCGCGCCTGCCCGCCTCGGTGATCGCGCCGGAGATCCGGGTGATCTCGGTGTCCGCGGACTGCGTCTTGTGCCGCAGCGTCTCGACCTGTCCGGCGAGCCGGGCCAGCCCCTCGCGGCGGTCGGCGATGGCGCGCACCGCGGCGAGGTGCGCCTGCTCGGCGGCCTTGGCGGCCTGCTCGCGCTCGGCCAGCGCGTCGCGCGCGGCCTCCAGCGTCTCCATCGTCATCTCGACGGTCTCGCGCAGCTCGGCCTCCTCGGCCGCCACCCGGTCGGCCTCGGCCTCCAGCTGCTCCGGGTCGCGGCCGGTACCCGCCTGGGTGGCGGTGTCCAGGTGCCTGGCCCGGTCGCCCGCGATCCGGATGGTGGCGTTGACCCGCTCGGCAAGCGCGGAGAGCTGGAACCAGGTCTGCGCGGCCGCCTCGGAGCTCGGGGTCAGCTCGGCGAGCTGGTGCTCCTGCCCGGCCAGCGCGGCGCCCGCGGCGCCCAGCTCGGCCTGCACGGTGATCTGCTGCTCGCGGGCGTAGGCCTCCTTGCTCTGCCTGCCCGCGAGCTCGCCGCGCCTGGTCACGAGGTCGTCGGCGGCGAGCCGGAGCCGGGCGTCGCGCAGGTCGGCCTGCACGGTGGCGGCGCGGCGGGCCACCTCGGCCTGCCTGCCGAGCGGCTTGAGCTGGCGGCGCAGCTCGGAGGTGAGGTCGGTGAGGCGGGCCAGGTTGGCCTGCATCGCCTCGAGCTTGCGGACCGCCTTCTCCTTGCGCTTGCGGTGCTTGAGCACGCCCGCGGCCTCCTCCACGAAGGAGCGGCGGTCCTCCGGCCGCGATTCGAGGATGGCGGCGAGCTGCCCCTGGCCGACGATGACGTGCATCTCCCGGCCGATGCCGGAGTCGCTGAGCAGTTCCTGGACGTCCATCAGCCGGCAGGTGGAGCCGTTGATCTCGTACTCGCCCGCGCCGTCCCGGAACATCCGCCTGGTGATCGAGACCTCGGCGTAGTCGATCGGCAGCGCGCCGTCGGAGTTGTCGATGGTCAGCGTGACCTCGGCGCGGCCGAGCGCGGCCCGGCCCTGGGTGCCTGCGAAGATCACGTCCTGCATCTTGCCGCCGCGCAGCGCCTTGGCGCCCTGCTCGCCCATCACCCAGGTCAGCGCGTCCACCACGTTCGACTTGCCGGAGCCGTTCGGGCCGACCACGCAGGTGATGCCCGGCTCGAAGCGCAGCGTCGTCGCGGACGCGAAGGATTTGAAGCCCTTCAACGTCAAGCTCTTCAGGTGCACGGCCGGGACCTTTCCGTGGATGAGGCGGGTTTGCTCCGACGACAGCGAGGGGGCGCGGCGAGCAGCCATCGTATCCGCCGCCGGTGACCTCGGTCGCAGGCATCGCTGCGTGCCGGGGCCACCGGTTCACCACAACACCGGTGTGCCCGGCATTAGCCGACGTCACAGCGGTGCTCGCGGGGCTGCCGCGGGGCGGGGATCGCGCCTACGATCCACCTGATCCCGCCTTCTCCCGTCAGGAGCATCGACCCGTGCCTGCGCTGTCGTCCCGCCACGGCACCGCGTTCCGGTTGCTGCGGGTCGGCGCGCTGATCGTCGCCTGCCTGGTGTTCCTCTGGGGGTGCGAGGTGAGCCGCAGTTCGACGCTCGGGGACGTGCCGGAGTACCTGGTGCTCGCCGGGCTGGCCGCGGTGGTCGGGTTCGCCGCCGCCTGGTTCGAGATCCGGGCGGTCCGGGCCGCGCGGCGCACGGTGACCATGGACGACGGGCGGTGGCGGGTGGTCGCGCGGGTCGGCGGCGACGGTGCGCTGGTCTTCGTCGGGCACGACGAGGAGCCGGAGGATTCGGACGACCCCGAGGACGCGCCTTCCGGCTGGGTCTGGACCTTCCCCGCGGACTCGATCGACGCGGTGCGCACTGTGCTCCACACCGCCTGCTTCCCCGGTGAGGACCCGCTCGAGCTGGCCGAACTCGAGCTCCTCGACCTGCTCGGCGAGGCGGCGGTGGTACTCGACCCGGTCGCGCGGGCCGACCCGGGGGCGTGGTTGCACGGGCACGGGGTGCGCGGGGAGCGGCACGAGTGGGGAGTGGATCCGACGCAGACCACGCGCACGCTGCCGATCGTCGGCACACCGCTCGCCGGGCCGGTGCGGAAGGGTGCCGAGCGGCGGGCGGCCGGAGCGCGCAAGCCGGAGCGTCCGTCGGACGAGGCCCGGCACAAGTCCGCCGAGAGCGCGTCCTCGCCGCGTCCGGGGCGCACGAAGGACGGCTCCGCCAAGGGCGCGTCCTCGCCACGTCCCGGGCGCGCGACGGACGGCTCCGCCGGTGCGGTGTCCGAGCGGCATCGGCGCGACGCCGCAGCCGGATCGGACCGGTCGCGCGGCGAGCAGCGGGGAAAGCCTGATCGCGGTGCGCCGTCCGCGGCGGATCGCTGGGATGCGGCGCGGGCTCGGCGCGACACCGAACGTTCGGGTCGGGGGCAACCCGCCGTCCCGGAACGTGCCACCGAGCGGCGGGGAAGCGGACGCGCCGGTCGGGCCGGCCAGAGCGCCGCGGCCGCGCGTTCGGCACAGGACGGCGAAGCCGCGGGTGCGCGGCGCTCGAGCGGGGCCGCACCCCGGCCCGATCACCCGCAGCCTGCGCGCGGACGACAGCCGGTTCCGGTGGAGGACCAGCAGTACAGCGGGCCGATCCGGCGCCGCGGGGTCGGCAGGCAGCAGCGCGAGGACCCGGACAGCTGGTGGGAGACGGCCGACGGCCCGACCGACCGCACCTACCGGGAACCACCCCCGCCCCGCCTCTCGAACCCGCGCAGGCGCGCGGACGAGTGATCAGCCGAGCGCCCGCGCCCCGGCCCCGGAGCGGCAGCCCCGCCCCTCGAACCCGGTGACCACGCGGAACGCGAGCACCGCACCCCACGGCCCGATCACCCAGACCGGCCAGAAGTAGGTGAACTCGCCGACTCCGAGCGAGATCGCCGCCCAGATCACCAGGACGAGCAGGCTCACCCCGGCCCAGCTCGCGAACTCGATCTGCTGCCAGAGCGGCAGCCCCCGCACCCCGCGCCCGCGCGGCTTCGGCTGCGCGGCAGCGGAATCGGCGAGCCGCGGCAGGTCGGCGAGTACCGGGGCGAGGTCGTCGCGGAACCGGGTGGCGTAGACCCGGGCGACCCGCTCGTCGTACTCGCCCAGATCCAGCCGCCCGTCCGCGAGATGCCTGCCGAGCAGCGTCACCACCGCGTCCCGCTCGGCATCGGAGGCGCGGGTACCGGTGGCGATGTCCATGCTCGAGTCCTCTCGGCGGGGAGGGGACTCGGCATCACCCTCCACTGTGGAATAACACCATAATGGTTCTTCCACAGTGGAATGTCAAGGACTCAGAGGATCGCGAACGCCACCACGAGCCCGAGCGCGAAGTGCGCGGCGGCGACGACCAGCACCGCCGGGGTGTACGCCTCGGAGTGCAGCGCCGCGCCGATATCGATGCCGAGCGCCTTCTCGATCACCCGCACCGAGACCACCTGCGCGATGATCCCCACCAGCCCGAAGATCAGCGAGGCGATGAGCCCCTCCAGCAGCTTGCCGGACGCCGCGAAGATCGCGAGCACCACGATGAACGCCATGCTCAGCATGCCCGCCGCCGTCACGACGATGGCGTTCGGCTTGCCCTCGAGCACCAGCTGGCGCAGGTGCCCGGGGGTGGTGAGGTCGATGGCGTAGAAGCCGACGAGCATGAGCACCAGGCCAACGAGGGCGTAGAGCAGGATCGCGCCCACCCCTTCGCCGAGCGAACTCCAGTAGCCCGATTCGAGGGCGACAGCGGCGGTCATCGTGGTCCTTCCGAGGGGTTGATCAGTCGTCGGTGGGGATGCGGTGCGGAACGAAGGCGGAGCCGTCGTCGGTGATCATGCCTGCGGTCTCGCGGATGCCGAGCCCGGCCGAGCTGTCGCCGACGATCCAGGCGCCGAGCACCGGCCGCATGTCGTCGAACTGCGGCAGCGGGTCGAGCAGCTGGTAGACGAAGCCCTCCTCGCCGTACATGCCGCCGGTCGCGGTCTCCATCCCGGCGCCGACGATGGTCATGTTCGCGCCCTCGCGGCCGAGCTTCGGCTTGCGGATGTACTCGGTGAGCTCGTTCGGCTGATCGAGGTAGGCGGGCAGCAGGTTCGGGTGGCCGGGGTACATCTCCCAGAGCACCGCGAGGATGGCCTTGTTGCTGAGCAGCGTCTTCCACAGCGGCTCGATCCACATGGTCTGCGGCAGGCTCGCGACGACCCGCTTGCCGAAGTCGTCGTCGAGCACCCACTCCCACGGGTAGAGCTTGAAGATCGCCCGGATCGGGTCCTCGGCCAGGTCGACGAAGCGCTCCAGCTCGGTGTCGACGCCGACCTCCTCGATCGGCAGCCCGATGGTGTCGAAGCCCGCCTCGGCGGCGGTCTCCTGGATGTAGGCGGTGGTGACGCCGTCCTCGCCGGTCGGCTCGGCGCCGGACCAGCTGAAGTGCAGCTGGTCGCTGGGCAGCAGGTCGCGCAGCTCGCCCCAGCGCTCGACCAGCTTCTCGTGCAGCGAGTTCCACTGGTCGTGGTCCGGGTACAGCGCGGTGAGCCAGTGCCACTGCAGGATCGCCGCCTCCAGCAGCGAGGTGGGGGTGTCGGCGTTGTACTCCAGCAGCTTGGCCGGGCGGCGGGCGTCGTAGCGCAGGTCGAAGCGGCCGTAGACGTGCGGGTCGGCGCGGCGCCAGGATTCCGCGATCGGCTGCCAGCTCCACTCCGGCAGCCCGAAGTCGCGGTACCGCTCGGTCAGCACGACCTGCTCGACCGCCTTCAGGCACATGCTGTGCAGCAGTTCGACATCCGCCTCCAGGGCGAGGATCTCCGGCATGTCGAACTCGTAGTAGACCGATTCGTCCCAGTACGGCCGTGGCTTGCCCTGCGCGTCGCGGCCGGGGGTTCCGTAGACCAGCCCCTGCTCCTCGACGATCTGCTGCCAGCCCCTCCGTGGTTCCACGCGGACCCGTCGCACCGCTAGGAACCTCCGCCGATCTTGCTGCCGAGGCCGCCGCGCTGGACCGTGGTTCCGGTCTTGGTCTTGATCTCGGTGTTCTTCGGCTTCACCGTCGTTCCGCCGGTCGGCTTGCCGCCGATGGCGGTGGAGCCGCCGTAGTAGTAGCGGTACTGCGGCCAGCCCGCCAGCAGGACGACGCCCGCGGTGTCGCCGACGAAACCGGGGCGGCCGGTGCCGCAGTAGGTGTCCTCGACGACGACCTCGTTGCCGTTCTGGTCGGTGGCCACGCAGGACGCGGTCACCGCGTCCGGGGCGGAGAGCGCCAGGTAGGCGAGGTAGCCGCCGCCGACCAGCGCGGCGACGCCGACCACGGCGGCGCCGCCGATGAGCACCCGGTTGCGGGAGCGCTTCTTCGCCGCGGCGGCCTCGGCGGCGGCGCGCTCGGCGTCGCGGGCCTGCTTGCGCGTCTTGTCCCTGGCGCGGGACTCGGCCACCGTCGGCGGGCGGGGCTGCGTCACCCCCGCCCGCTGCTGCTGAACGCGCCCCGCGCGCTTCCCGCTCCCGGGCGGAGTGCCTCCGGGAGGTGGCGCGCCCGCGCCGGGCAGCGAGCCGGGAGGCGGTTGGAAACCGCCCGCCTGCGGCTGGGCACCCGGCCACGGAAAGGGGGGCGGGGCATGCTGCTCCGCCGCCGGAAACGGCTGCGTACCGGGCTGATCCGCCGCGGGGAACGGCTGCGTGCCAGGTTGCCCCGCCGCCGGAAACGGTTGCGTGCCAGGTTGCCCCGCCGCCGGGAACGGCTGCGTACCGGACTGATCCGCGCCGGGCGCAGGACGCGTACCCGGCTCGTCCGCGGGCGGCTGCGGACCGGAAGCGCCGGTCGGCGAACCGGATCCCGCGCCGGGCGCGGGGACGTTCGCCGCCGAACCCTCCTCGTAGACCGGCCCGCTGGGCGCGGCGGTCCCCTCTTCCCACTGCGGCCTGCCGCCGTCGTTCGATTCCGCTCCCGGACGGTGTTCGTCTCTGCTCACGCCCTACCGCTCCTCGAATCCGGACAGATCGCCCCGCGCGGGCTCCCAGCTTTCCACAACAAGACTGACCCGGCCAGGCGTATCGGGCGAGCGGAGCAGGGTGAGCAATCGCTCGGCGGCCTGCCGCGGCCCCTCGGCGACCACGTGCACCCGCCCGTCGGCGGTGTTGGTGGCGTGCCCGGCGAGCCCGAGTTCCAGCGCGCGCGACCGGGTCCACCAGCGGAATCCGACGCCCTGCACCTGCCCGTGCACCCAGGCGGAGAGCCGCTCGGCCTCGGCCACTACAGCTCCACGTCGAAGGAGAGCGTCACCTTGCTCCCGGACTTGAGCGTCCGGCCGACGGTGCACACCTTGTCGACGGCACGCTGCACGCTCACCAGCAGCCGCTCCCGCTCGACCTCGGAGAGCTCGCTGAGGTCGAGCTCGAAGACCTCGTCGATCTCCGGGTAGACCTCGTTCTCCCGGTCCGGGTCGCCGGAGACCCGGATGGTGGCGTCGAAGTGCTCGCCGAGCTTGCGGGAGAGCGAGAAGTCGGCGCTCAGCCCGGAGCACGCCGCGACCGCGATCTTCAGCAGCTCGCCGGGGGTGAAGGCCTCCGGGGTGCCCGCGGAGGCGATGCGCACCACCGCGTCCCGCTCGTTGCGGCCGGTGTAGGCGCGGGTGCCGGTGCGCTCCACCCGGAGCGCCGACGTGTTCTGCTCGGACATGGTCACGATCCTGCCATTCGCCGGGACGGTCGTGCCGGGCAACACCGCGCGGGGCGGCGGCATTCCGCTCACTCCTGGAACCGGTACCCCATGCCCGCCTCGGTGAGCAGGTGCCTCGGGTGCGCCGGGTCGTCCTCCAGCTTGCGCCGCAGCTGCGCGAGATAGACGCGCAGGTAGTGGGTTTCGGTGGCGTAGGAGGGGCCCCACACCTCGCGCAGCAGCTCTTTGCGGCCGACCAGCTTGCCCCGATGCCGCACCAGCATCTCGAGCATCCCCCACTCGGTCGGGGTGAGGTGCACCGGTTCGCCGTGCCTGGTGACCCGCTTGGCGGCGAGGTCGACGGTGAACGAGTCGGTGATCACCACCGGCTCGCCGCCGGTGTCGGCGCCCGCCCGCCGCACCGCGGCGCGCAGCCGGGCGAGCAGCTCGTCCATGCCGAACGGCTTGGTGACGTAGTCGTCGGCGCCCGCGTCCAGCGCCTCCACCTTGTCGGCGGAGTCGGTGCGGGCGGAGAGCACGATCACCGGCGCCGTGCTCCAGCCGCGCAGCCCGGCGAGCACCTCGGTGCCGTCCATGTCCGGCAGCCCGAGGTCGAGGATCACCACGTCCGGGTGCCGGTCCGCGGCGGCGCGCAGCGCGGCGGCGCCGGTGCCCGCGGTGACCACGTCGTAGCCGCGCACCGAGAGGTTGATCCGCAGTGCGCGCACGATGTGCGGCTCGTCGTCGACGACGAGCACGGTCGTCGCCGCGGGGACCGGATCACTCATGCGCGCTCCCGTGCCGCGCCGGGCGGGCCGACGGCGAGCACCGTCGGCGGCGGGGCCGGATCGGTCATGCTGGCTCCTCGGCTGCGGGCAGGTCGACGAGCATGGTCAGCCCGCCGCCCGGGGTGGTCTCGGCGTGCACGGTACCGCCCATGGCCTCGGCGAAGCCGCGCACCACGGAGAGCCCGAGCCCGACGCCGGTGGTGTTGTCCCGGTCGCCGCGCCGCTGGAAGGGCTCGAACACCTGCTCCTCGGCGCCGCGCGGGATGCCGGGGCCGGTGTCGGCCACCGCGACGGTCACCCGGTCGCCGTCGCGCTGCGCGCTGACCCGCACCGGGGCGTCGCGCGGGGCGTGCCGCAGCGCGTTGTCCACCAGGTTGGCCAGCACCCGCTCCAGCAGCCCCGGGTCGGCGGCGACCGCGATCTCGCCGACCTCGACCTCGACCCGTTCCATCGATGCCCGGCGCAGCCCGCGGGTGCCCATGCCGATGCCGACGAGCGCGCGGTGCACCGCTTCGTCCAGGTACACGGTGAGCACCCGGGGCGCGATCACGCCCGCGGCGAGCCGGGAGGAGTCGAGCAGGTTGTCCACCAGCGCGGTGAGCTGGTCCACCGACTCCTCGACGGTCTCCAGCAGCTCCTCGGTGTCCTCCGGGGAGAACTCGACGTCCTCGCTGCGCAGGCTGGAGACGGCGGCCTTGGCGCCGGCCAGCGGGGTGCGCAGGTCGTGCCCGACGGCGGAGAGCAGCGCGCGGCGCAGCCGGTCGGCCTCGCGCAGCGCCGCCGCGGCCCCGGCCTCCTCGGTGAGCCTGGCCTGGCGCACCAGCCCGGCCGCCTGGTTGGCGACGGCGGCGAGTACCGGCCGGTCGGCGGCGGCGAGCGGCCGCCCGGCGAGCGCGAGCACCAGCTGCCCGTCCCCGGACTCGACCACCGTGTCGGCCGCGGCGGGCCGCGCGGGCGGATCGGCCCCGACCGCGGCGACGACGGCCTCGCCGTCCAGCACGGCGGCCCAGCGCTGCGCGTAGGTCTCCCTGAGCTGCTCCAGCAGCCGGGGCAGGTCGGCGCCGTGCAGCACCGCGCCGGCGAACTGGGTGAGCAGCTCGGCCTGGCGCGAGGCCCGGCGCGCCTGTTCGGCCCGCGCCGCGGCGATGTCGACCAGCGCGGCCACCGCCACCGCGACCACGAGCAGCACCACCACCGCGACGAAGTTGTCCGGCTCGGCGACCGTGAGGCTGTAGCGCGGGGCGGCGAAGAACCAGTTCAGCAGCAGCCCGGAGAGCAGCGCCGAGACCGTCGCGGGCAGCACCCCGCCGAAGAGCGAGACGGCAACCACCCCGACCACGAAGACCGAGGAGAGCCCGGGCAGGTCGAGCACCCCGTCCAGCAGCCAGGCGCAGAGCGCGCAGACCAGCAGCGGCACCAGCACCGCGGCGGGCCATGCGGCGGCCGGGCGCCGCGGGCGCAGCGCCGCGCGCCGCAGCGGGCGGTGGGTCTCCTCGTGGGTCACCATGTGAATGTCGATCTTGCCCGACCGCCGGACGACGGCGGCGCCGATCCCCTCGTCGAGCAGCCGCGCCCAGCGCGAGCGGCGCGAGGTGCCGAGCACCACCTGGGTGGCGTTGACCTCGCGGGCGAAGCCGAGCAGCGCGGCCGGGACGTCCTCGCCGGTGACGGTGTGCAGCGAGGCGTCCAGCGCGCCGGCCAGCTCGCGCAGCCGGGCCAGCCGCGCGGCCGAGACCCCGGCGAGGCCGTCGCCGCGCACCACGTGCAGCACCGCCAGCTCGGCGCCGGCCCTCCCGGCGATCCGGGCCGCGCGGCGCACGATCGTCTCCGACTCCGGGCCGCCGGTCACCGCGACCACCACCCGCTCGCGCGCCTCCCAGGTCGCGGTGATCCGGTGCTCGGAGCGGTACTTCGCGAGCGCGGCGTCCACCTGGTCGGCGAGCCAGAGCAGCGCGAGCTCGCGCAGCGCGGTGAGGTTGCCCGGCCGGAAGTAGTTGCGCAGCGCGGCATCGGCCCGGTCGGCGGCGTAGACGTTGCCGTGCGCGAGCCTGCGCCGCAGCGCCTCCGGGGTGATGTCGACCAGCTCCACCTGCCCCGCCCCGCGCACCACCGCGTCCGGCACCGTCTCCCGCTGCTCGATCCCGGTGATCTGCTCGACCACGTCGTTCAGGCTCTCCAGGTGCTGCACGTTGACCGTCGACACCACGTCGATCCCTGCCTCGAGCAGCTCGTCCACGTCCTGCCAGCGCTTGCGGTTGCGGCTACCGGGCGCGTTGGTGTGCGCGAGCTCGTCCACCAGCGCGATGCCGGGCGCGCGGCGCAGCACCGCGTCCACGTCGAGCTCGTCCAGCACGGTGCCGCGGTACGGCACCCGGCGCGGCGGGATGCGCTCGATCCCGTCGAGCAGCGCGGCCGTCTGCGCCCGGCCGTGCGTCTCGACGACCGCGGCGACGACGTCGCGGCCGCGTTCCCGGCGGCGGTGCGCCTCGGCGAGCATGGCGTAGGTCTTGCCGACGCCGGGCGCCGCGCCGAGGTAGATCCGCAGTTCGCCGCGGTTCACCGCCCGCGGTCGTGCCGCCACCATGCCGCCGCGTAGGTCGCGGCCATGCCGCACAGGAAACCGGCCACCGCGGTCACCACCACCTTCATCGTTCCTCCGAATTCTCGATCACTCTGCTCGCGCGGAGCGCCGCGCGCGGGCGTCTTTACGGTTCGTTGACGGCGGCGCCGCCTTTCCTGACGCTTTCGTATCGCGTTGTACCGCAGGAACGTTCACGTCGCGCGTCGAGACCGGCGAGCGCTCCGCGTCAACAAACCGTCAAGGCGGGCCGCCACCCCGCCAAGAAGCCGTAAGGAGCGGCGGAAATGCCGAGCGGAGGTCGTTCACTCGAACGAGCGTGCTCCACCGCGGAGCAGCTCGAGGAGGTTCGACCCGATGTCCGTCGTCGTGTTCACGGTGCTCACCGTGGCCGTGTTCGCCCTGTTGGGCCTGGTCCAGCGCGGGGTGGAGCGGCTGTGATCGCGAATATCGCCGGCCTGGCGCTCGCGGTGCCGGTCGCGCTGCTCGCGCTGGCCGCCCTGCTCTTCCCCGAGAGGTTCTAGGTGAACGACACGGTCAGGGCGGTGCTGCTGGTCGGCTCGCTGGTGGCGGCGCTCGCGCTGGTGCACGTGCCGCTCGGCGACTACATGTACCGGGTCTACTCGGGGACGAAGCACTCGCGCGCCGAGCGGCTGATCTACCGGGTGATCGGGGTGCGCCCCGAGGTCGAGCAGAGCTGGCCGGTCTACGCCCGCAGCGTGCTCGCCTTCTCGGCGGTGGGCGTGCTCGCGCTCTTCGCCTTCCAGCTGGTGCAGCGGGTGCTGCCGCTGCACCTGAACGATCAGGGCACCGAGCTGACCCCCGCCCTGGCCTGGAACACCGCGGTCAGCTTCGTGACCAACACCAACTGGCAGAACTACGCGGGCGAGAGCACCCAGGGGCACCTGGTGCAGATGGCCGGGCTGGCGGTGCAGAACTTCGTCTCCGCCGCGGTCGGCATGGCGGTCGCGGTCGCGCTGGTGCGCGGCTTCGCCCGCACCCGCACCGGTGCGCTCGGCAACTTCTGGGTGGATCTGGTGCGCGGCACCGTGCGCATCCTGCTGCCACTGGCCTTCGCCGGCGCGGTGCTGCTGCTGATCGGCGGCGTGGTGCAGAACTTCCAGCTGCACGACCAGGTCGCGCAGACGCTCACCGGTGCGGCGCAGCCGATTCCGGGCGGGCCGGTGGCGAGCCAGGAGGCGATCAAGGAGCTCGGCACCAACGGCGGCGGCTTCTTCAACGCCAACTCCGCGCACCCGTTCGAGAACCCGTCCGCCTGGACCGACTGGGTGGAGATCTTCCTGCTGCTGGTGATCTCGTTCTCGCTGCCGCGCACCTTCGGCCGGATGGTCGGCAGCCCGAAGCAGGGCTACGCCGTCCTCGCGGTGCAGGCCGTGCTCGCGCTCTCCGGCATCGCGCTCACGGTGTTCTTCCAGCTGCGCGCGGACGGCACCGTGCCGACCGCGATCGGCGCCGCCACCGAGGGCGTGGAGCAGCGCTTCGGGGTAGTGGACTCGGCGGTCTTCGCAGCGAACACCACGCTCACCTCGACCGGCGCGGTGAACTCGTTCCACGATTCGTACACCAGCCTCGGCGGCATGATGACGATGATCCACATGCAGCTCGGCGAGGTGGCGCCGGGCGGCGTCGGCTCCGGGCTGTACGGGATCCTCGTGCTCGCGGTGATCACCGTGTTCGTCGCCGGGCTCATGGTCGGCCGCACCCCGGAGTACCTGGGCAAGAAGATCACCCCGCGGGAGATCAAGCTGGCCGCCGCCTACATCCTGGTGACGCCGCTGGTGGTGCTGATCGGCACCGCGCTCGCGGTGGCGCTGCCCGGCCAGCGGGCGAGCATGCTCGCCACCGGGCCGCACGGCCTCTCCGAGGTGCTCTACGCCTTCACCTCGGCCGCCGCCAACAACGGCTCGGCCTTCGGCGGTCTCTCCGGCAACACCGAGTGGTTCAACACCGCGCTCGGGCTCGCCATGCTGTTCGGCCGGTTCCTGCCGATCGTGCTGGTCCTCGCGCTGGCGGGGTCGCTCGCCGCGCAGGGCCGGACCCCGGAGTCGGCGGGCACGCTGCCCACCCACCGCACCCAGTTCATCGGCATGGTCGCCGGCGTGACCGTGGTCCTGGTCGCGCTCACCTTCCTGCCCGCCCTCGCGCTCGGCCCGCTCGCCGAAGGAATCGGTTCATGACCTCCACGCTCTCCTCCCCCGCCCCGGCCACCCCCGCCCCGGAGCCGCGCCGCCCCGGCGCTGTGCGCGCGGGCGTGCTCGACCCGGCCATGCTGCTCACCTGCCTGCCGCAGGCGCTGCGCAAACTGGACCCGCGCACGCTCTGGCACAACCCGGTCATGCTCATCGTCGAGGTCGGCGCGGCCTGGTCCACCGTGCTCGCGGTGGCCGACCCGAGCTTCTTCGCCTGGGCGGTCGTGGCCTGGCTCTGGCTCACCGTGCTCTTCGCCAACCTGGCCGAGGCGGTCGCCGAGGGACGCGGCCGCGCGCAGGCGGACTCGCTGCGCAGGGCCCGCACCGACACCGTCGCCCGCAGGCTCGGCGCGGACGGCGCCGAGCAGCGGGTGCCGGCCCCCGAGCTGCGCCGCGGCGATCGGGTCGTCATCGAGGCGGGCGAGGTGGTGCCCGCCGACGGCGACGTGGTCGACGGCATCGCCTCGGTCGACGAATCGGCGATCACCGGCGAATCCGCGCCGGTGATCCGGGAATCCGGCGGCGATCGCTCGGCCGTCACCGGCGGCACGACGGTGCTCTCGGACCGGATCGTCGTCGAGATCACCCAGGAGCCGGGCGCCGGCTTCATCGACACGATGATCGCCCTGGTCGAGGGGGCGAAGCGGCAGCGGACGCCGAACGAGATCGCGCTGAACATCCTGCTCGCCGCGCTCACCGTGGTCTTCCTCTGCGCGGTGGTGACGCTGCAGCCGATGGCGATCTACGCGCGCGGCAACGACACCGGGGTGGCCGACACCCTCGCGCTCACCGCCGAAGGCATCTCCGGCATCGTGCTGGTAGCGCTGCTGGTCTGCCTCATCCCGACCACGATCGGCGCGCTGCTCTCGGCCATCGGCATCGCCGGGATGGACCGGCTGGTGCAGCGCAATGTGCTTGCCATGTCCGGCCGCGCGGTGGAGGCGGCGGGCGACGTGAACACGCTGCTGCTGGACAAGACCGGCACCATCACGCTCGGCAACCGCCGGGCCTCGGAGTTCCTGCCCGCCCCCGGCGTCACCGCGGCCGAGCTGGCCGACGCGGCGCAGCTCGCCAGCCTCGCCGACGAGACCCCAGAGGGGCGCTCGATCGTGGTGCACGCGAAGGAGGCGCACGGCCGCCGCGCGCGCACCACCGGCGAGCTGGCAGGCGCCACCTGGGTGCCGTTCACCGCGCAGACCAGGATGTCCGGCGTCGACCTCGCCGACGGCCACCGGCTGCGCAAGGGCGCCGCCGCCGCGGTCGTGGAGTGGGTTCGCGCGGCGGGCGGTTCGGTGCCGGACGAGATCGGCGCGCGGGTCGAGCGGATCGCGGGCGCGGGCGGCACCCCGCTGGTCGTCGGCGAGGTGCGCGCCGGCACCGCGCGGGTGCTCGGCGTGCTCGCCCTGGTCGACGTGGTCAAGGACGGCATGCGCGAGCGCTTCGACCAGATGCGCCGGATGGGCATCCGCACCGTGATGATCACCGGCGACAACCCGGCCACCGCCGCCGCCATCGCCGCGCAGGCCGGGGTGGACGACTTCCTCGCCGAGGCCACCCCGGAGGACAAGCTCGCGCTGATCAGGAAGGAGCAGGAGGGCGGGCGGCTGGTCGCCATGACCGGCGACGGCACCAACGACGCCCCCGCGCTCGCCCAGGCCGACGTCGGGGTCGCCATGAACACCGGCACCTCCGCGGCCAAGGAGGCGGGCAACATGGTCGACCTCGACTCCGACCCGACCAAGCTGATCGAGATCGTGGAGATCGGCAAGCAGCTGCTCATCACCCGCGGCGCGCTCACCACCTTCTCCATCGCGAACGACATCGCCAAGTACTTCGCGATCATCCCGGCGCTGTTCGTCCCGCTCTTCCCCGGCCTGGCCGCGCTGAACGTCATGCGGCTGGCCAGCCCGCAGTCGGCGATCCTCTCGGCGATGATCTTCAACGCGGTGGTGATCGTCGCGCTGATCCCGCTGGCGCTGCGCGGGGTGCGGTACCGGCCGAGCGGCGCCTCCGGGCTGCTCGGGCGCAACCTCGCGATCTACGGCCTCGGCGGTATCGCGGTGCCGTTCCTCGGCATCAAGCTCATCGACCTGTTCGTCCACCTTCTCCCCGGGATGTCCTGACATGCGTACGACCACCTGGATCCGGCAGCACCTGGCCGCGGTGCGCGCGCTCGCCGCGCTCACCGTCGTCACCGGGCTCGCCTACCCGCTCGCGGTGACCGCGGTCGGGCAGCTGCCCGGGCTGCACGAGCGCGCCGACGGGTCGGTGCTCACCGTCGACGGCACGGTGGCGGGCTCCCGGCTGCTCGGCCAGTCCTTCACCGCCGCGGACGGTTCCGCGCTGCCCGCGTACTTCCAGAGCCGCCCCTCCGCGGCCGGCGACGGGTACGACACCCTCGCCAGCGGCGCGAGCAACCGCGGCCCGGAGGACATCGTCGACACCGCCGCCGCGCCGAGCCTGCTGACCCAGGTCTGCGCGCGGAGCAGAGAGGTCGGCGACCGCGAGGGGGTCGACGGCTCCCGCCCGTTCTGCACCGCCGACGGCGTCGGGGCGGTGCTCGCCGTCTTCGGCCCGCGCGGCGCCGACGGCACGGTGACCACGCCGGTGCGGGTGGTGAGCGTGAACCAGCCGTGCCCGGCCCGCCCCTTCCTGGACGGCTACCGCGGCGTTCCCGTGGAATGTGCTGCGGAGCAGGAGGATTGGTCCGCGGCCCGGCTGGTCCCGGTGCGCGGACCGGCGAGCGCCGCCCCGGCGGTGCCCGCCGACGCCGTCACCGCGAGCGGCAGCGGGCTGGACCCGCACATCTCCCCGGAATACGCCGCGCTGCAGCTGCGCCGGGTGGCCGCGGCCCGCGGCGTGCCGGAGGAGCGGGTGCGCGCCCTGGTCGACGCGCACACCGACGGCCGCGTGCTCGGCTTCCTCGGCGAGCCGACGGTGCACGTGCTGGAGCTGAATCTGGAACTGGACCAGCGCTATCCGGCGCCGTAGCAGAACGCGGCCGCCGCCAGGTACTGGCGGCACTCGGGGCCGTGGCCCGCGTGCATGCTGCAGATGAAGCGGGCCCGGTCGGTGTCGAGCGGGACGGTGGGCTCGGCGGCACAGTCGCTGTGCTGCGAGCTCCACAGGTCCCTGGTGTCCAGCGAGGTCTGCATGGTCGCGCCTCTCGGTGTTCGGTTATCGGGGGGAGTTCACTCCGCGATCAGCTTCCACTCGTCCGGCAGCCGGACCTCGGCGACCTCGTCGCCCTTGGCCTGCACGTCGACGGTGACGCCGCCGAGCCGCAGCGCGGAGAGCGTCACCGTCCCCCAGGAGGCGGGCAGCCGCGGCCGCACGCCGAGCGTGCGCTCCGGCACATTGGGCTCCAGCCCGAGGAAGGAGCGCACCAGCAGCATCGGGGCCGCACTCGCCCACGCCTGCGGCGAACACGAGGTCGGGTAGGGAACCGGCGCCGCGAAGCGGGAACGCGGGAAGCCGCAGAACAATTCGGGAAGCCGGCCACCGAAGGCGGCGGCCGCGTCGAGCAGCCCGCTCGCCAGCCGGGTCGCCAGCTCGACCGCACCGGGCACGTGCTCGTAGCGCAGCAGCCCGGCCACCGCGAGCGCGGTGTCGTGTGGCCAGATCGAGCCGTTGTGGTAGCTCATCGGGTTGTAGGCGCCCATATCGGAGCCGAGCGTGCGCAGCCCGAAGCCGCTGTCCATCTCCGGGCCGCCGAGCCGCCGCACGATCTGCTCGGCGTGCTCGTCGGTCGCGATGCCCGCCCAGAGACAGTGCGCGACATTGCTGGTCAGCGCGGTGACCCGGCGCTTGTCCCGGTCCAGCGCGACGGCGTACCAGCCGCGCTCGGGCAGCCAGAACTTCTCCGCGAAGTTCTGCTTCATCTCGGCCGCCTTGTCGCGCAGCTTGGCCGCCACCCGCACCTCGTCGAAGGCCTCGGCGAGTTCGGCGCGGGCCAGCACCGCGGCGTAGGTGTAGCCCTGCACCTCGCAGAGCGCCAGCGGCGCCTCCGGCAGGTGCCCGCTCGCGTCGTTGATGCCGTCGAAGCTGTCCTTCCAGCCCTGGTTGATCAGGCCGCGGTCGGTGGCGCGACGGTACTCGACGAAGCCGTCGCCGTCCCGATCGCCGTAATCGCGCAGCCAGCGCAGCGCGGCGTCGGCGGCGGGCAGCAGCGCCTCCACCGCCTCCCGGTCGGCGCCCCAGCGGTGCGCCTCGTTCAGCAGCATGACGAAGAGCGGGGTGGCGTCGGCGGTGCCGTAGTAGATGTTGCCGCCGAGCACCTGGCCGCTGGCCGGGCCGCGGCGCATCTCGTGCATGATCCGCCCCGGCTCCTCCTCGGTGAGCGGATCCACCCGGCGGCCCTGCAACTCGGCGAGCTGCTGCAGGGTGCCGACCGCGAGGTCGACCTCCAGCGGCAGCGCCATCCACGCGGTCAGCAGGCTGTCCCGGCCGAAGAGCGTCATGAACCAGGGCGCGCCCGCGGCGACGAACGGGCGGCCGTCGCCGTGCTCGTCGTGGATCTGCAGCGCGCCGAGATCGCTCTCGGTGCGGCGCAGCACCTGGGCGAGCACCGGGTCGTCGGCGCGCACGTCGGTGGCGGAGTCGCGCCAGGCCTCGATCTTGCGGCCCGGCGCGCTGATTCCGTAGTTCTCCGACTGGACGCGCTGGTTGCCGACGGTGGGCTGGGCGATGATCTCGGTCTGCCAGAGCTCGCCGGGCGGGACCACCACCCGCCACACCAGGGTGCCCGGCAGCACCACCGGCTCCACCGTCGACGACACCGAGAGCCCGCGCATCCGCTCGGCCCGGTCGTGCAGCAGCAGCTCGCCGTCGGTGACGGTGACCTCGGCCCTGGTATGCCCGGCCCGGCCCTCCTTGACCGCGAACAGGTCGACGAAGTCCGCGTCGACGTGCAGCTCCAGCGTGACCGCGGTCGGTTCGCGGCCCATGTTCTCCAGCGTGACGGTCTCGTGCATGCCCTCGGCCACCAGCCGCTCCCTGACCACGAGCAGGGTGCTGTCGGCGATCCCGGCCTGCGGTGGACGGCGCAGCACGAACCTGGCCGCGAACGCCTCCGGGCTCAGCACGGAGAGCGAATCGGCGGGTTTGCCGTCCACCAGCAGCTCCCAGCGGGAGATGACGCGCGCGTCCCGGTAGAACAGGCCGTGCGGCAACCCCGGCGCGATATCGCCGAGCCGGTTGGACAGGC
This sequence comes from Nocardia sp. NPDC057227, assembly GCF_042669725.1. NCBI lineage: Bacteria > Bacillati > Actinomycetota > Actinomycetes > Mycobacteriales > Nocardiaceae > Nocardia > Nocardia sp. NPDC057227. The sequence goes on from NZ_JBHUXA010000003.1 coordinate 200,820, forward strand.
AGAAGGTGCCGCCCTCCACCAGGGTCACCGAGGCCCCGCAGCCACCGAGACCGGTGGGTTCGCCTGCGTTGAGCGGGGCGGGCGCGTCGGCCGTCATGCCCGGCCGCTCGTCGCGAAGGTCAGCGCGGTCGAGCCGGCGAAACGAACGGCGCGCTCGCGCAGCAGCTTCCGGTAGACGTCCTCGTAGCCGCGGCCGAGCGTCTCGGCGCCGAAGTTGGCCGCCACGTGCGCCCGGCAGGCCGCCGGGTCGTAGCCGCGCACCTCGGCGATGGCGGCGGGCAGCTCGGCGGGGTCGTCGCAGATCCGCCCGGTCACCCCGTCCACCACGACCTCGGGCACCGCGCCGCCGCGCAGCGCCACCACCGGGGTACCGCAGACCATCGCCTCGATCATCACCATGCCGAACGGCTCCTCCCACCGCACCGGGAACAACAGGCAGCTCGCCTCGGAGAGCAGCCTGCGCTTGGCGGTGGCATCGGCCATCCCGAAGACGTGGTCCTGCTCGCCGAGCAGCGGGCGGACCTTCTCCTCGAAGTAGTTCTGCTCCGCCGGTTCGCTGCACTTGCCCGCGAGTACCAGGGGGATACCCGCTTCGTGGGCCGCTTGAACCGCCAGATGTGGCGCTTTGTCCTCGGTGTAGCGGCCGAGGAAGAGCGCGTACTCCTTCTTCTCGGCGCGGAACGGCCATTCGTCCACGTGCAGGGCGTTGTGCACCCGCCCGACCCAGTTCAGGTCGGGGGCGAGCGCGCGCTGCCGGTCGCTGATCGCGACCAGCGCCACCTCGTCGCCCATCTCGCGGTAGTAGCGGTAGCTGTCGTCCTGCACCGGGCCGTGCACGGTGACGACGGTGGGCAGCCCGAGCCCCTCGTAGGCGGGGGCGTTGAGCGGGCCCGCGAAGGTGTGGTCGTGCACCAGGTCGACCCCGTCGGTCCCGGCGAGCCGCTCGATCGCGCGGCGCACCCGCAGTGCGTGCACCACCTCGGGGAACGGCTCGCCGAGCCGCTCCGGGACCGCGCGGTCCCACAGCGGCAGGAAGTTCGCCTTGGTTCCGGGCTCACCCGCACCGAGCAGGGTCACCTCGTGGCCCCGGCCGACGAGCGAATCCACCAGGTCGGCGACGACCGCCTCGACCCCGCCGTACGCCTTGGGCGGCACGTCGAAGTACGGGGGCACCACCATGGCGATCCGGAACCGATCGGGACGACGACCGAGCGACAGCAGATCCGCGGTATCGAGCTGCGCCGGGATCGGCGCTGACAGCCCTGCGCTCATGACCCTCCTTCCAGGGGAACAACCTTGGAGCACATCCACCCGGCACACCGGTGTACCGGGCGCAGAAAGATGGCCGCCGCGGCGGAGGTGAAGACCGAGCAGCACCGCCGTCCATGGGGCAGGTCGGCCTGGGAGGGGTGCGGAACGCCAGGAGAAGTTCCCAGGGGGGCCGCCGACAACATAGCCCACTTTCGGCGCTCGAAACCTCGAAACCGAGAGTCGACGGCGCGTCGGCGAATCCTCAGCGCACGATGGAAATTGCCCCTTCCCCGTCAGGAATCAGGAATTTAAGCGTTCGCTCGGCCTCTTCGCGGATCGCAGCATCATCCGAGTTACCGATCGGGTACCAGGGCTCGACGCGCAGCGTGCTCCCTGCCAGCGACCACCGGCCGTGCACGAAACCGTCCACCAGGTACACCGGCACGCCCGCCGACGCCTCGGCCGCGGTGCGCCGCCGGTCGGTCTCGCTCACGATGCGGCGCCGGTCCTTGTAGCCGAGCACGGCGTTGTCGAAGGCGGGCAGGAAGCGCACCGGCACCGGGGTCTCCGGGTCGGCGAGCACCGCGTCCGGCAAGTCGAAGAGTTCGCGGCCGTCCGGGTCGCGCAGCACCCGCAGCTCCGGGCGCAGCGCCGCGAAGACCGGGGCCAGCCGGGTCGCGCCGGACCACGCCTGCGCGTCGGCGACGGTCGCCGGGCCGAAGGCGGCCAGGTAGCGCCGCACCAGCGTCGCCGGCTCCGGCGCGGGGGCGAGCGGGCCGAGCCGCGCCTCCGCCAGCCCGACCGTGACGTAGCGGTTGCGCCAGCGCCCCCACTCGCCGCACTCCGGGCCGTGTACCAGCGGCACCATGACCTCGACCGCCTCGGCCAGCCTGCGCACGTGCCGCCCCGGAAACCGCTCCGCCAGCGCGGTTCCCAGCTCCCTGCGGGTGAGCAGCCGGTCGCCGAGCAGCTCCCGGCCCGCGGCCGCGAGCGCGGCATGGTCGATGCCGTCGAGCTCGTCGCGGTAGTACGCCGAGCGCACCGCGCCCGCGACCAGCTCGTGCAGGGTGGGGCGGAGCCAGCGGAAGTCGGCGGCGGTGGTCAGGTGCACGGTGCGGCGCAGCGTGGTCGAGCGCACCACCTCGCCCGCGATCAGCGCGGCTGCCAGATCGGCGCGGTCGAACCGCCGCAGCCGATTCCAGAGCCCGAGGTACGGCCAGTTCGGCTCCTGCCCCTGCACGGCGACCAGCTCCGCGATCAGCGCCGCCGGGGTGAGCGGGGCGGGTTCGATCAGGTGCTGGCGGGTGAGCAGGGTGCGGTTCAGGGCGCGCAGCGAGAGGTCGGGCACCGCTCCATCATCGCGGGTGGCACCGACATTCAGCCGCTGTCGCCGCAGCGCGCGGGGTTCGGCAGGTCGCGGCAGGGTTCGGTGCCGTGCGCGCGCAGGACGTCGCTGCCTGCCTCGTCGGTGAGGTAGCGCAGGAACGCGGCGGCCGGGGAGCCGGGCGGGGCGGCGCCGTAGCTGTAGGCGAACTCGATGCCCCACAGCTCGTAGCGCCCGGCGAGCGCGGCCTGCCGGTCGGGGGCGACGCCGTTCAGCGCGGGGGTGCGCAGCCCGGCCCTCGTCGCCTCGCCGAACTCGCTGTACCCGATGGCGCCCCTGGTGTTCCGCACGGTCTGCAGCAGGTCGCCGGTGACCTCGGCGGTGCAGCGGGTGGGGCCGGAGAGTTCGCGGCCCTGGATGGCGAGGCAGCTGGTGTGCGGCACCGCGGGCTGCGACCCGCCGAGCACCCGCTGCTCGAACACCGCGCGCGTCCCCGAGCCGGGCGCCCGCTCCACCAGCACCACCGGCAGCGGCGGGCCGCCGAGCTCGGCCCAGTCGGTCACCCGCCCGGCGTAGATGTCGCGCAGCTGCGCGGTGGTGAGCGAGGGCAGGTCGAGCTCGGGGTGGGTGACGACGGTGAACACCGCCACCGCCAGCGAGCGGCGGTCCAGCTTCGGGTAGTTGGCGCCGATCGGGTTGTCGCCGATGGCGATCAGCGTGCCGTCGGTGGAGGCCGCCCTGGTCAGCCGGTCCAACCCGCGCTCGGTGCCCTCGAAGGCGAAATCGAAGCGGAGGTCGCGGCATTCGGTGCGGTACCGCTCCGCGGCGTCCTGGATCACCGGCCGCAGCGCGGACGACCCGACCACGGTGAGGTCACCGGCGACACAGCCGCGCGGCGGCCGGTCCCCGCGGACCACCCCGACCACCAGCTGCGCCGCCACCACCAGCACCAGGAACCCGACCAGCAGGAACATCCCGCGCGATGTCCCGGTCCGGCTGCGCGTCTCCAGCAGCCGCCCGCCCTTGATCCCGCCGCGCAGCTCGGGCTCCGGATCCGCGCCGGACCGGCCCTGGCGCCGCAGGATGACGAGCACCTTGTAGTGGTCGCCGCGGTTCAGCGGCACCTTGGGCAGGTCGACCACCCCGCGGCCCGCGCTCGCGTCCCAGCGATGCGCGATCCCCGAGCGGGCGTCGAGGCACTCGGCGAGGCCGGGGTGGCTCAGCTCGGTCACCGCCATGCCGATCACCCGGCGCTGCGGGAAGTGCACGTGCAGCCCGGCCCTGCCGTTCTCGAGGGTCTGGTAGTCACTGGTGTCGATGGTGGTGGCGCCGGAGTTCTCGATCCGGACGAGCACCACCGAGAGGTCCTTCAGATCGGTGGCGCCGTCCGGTGATTCGGGCCGCAGGCGGGTTAGCACGCCGGGGAACACCGATTCGATCTCGCCGGTGACCGGGGTGTCCATCTGCACCCGGTAGCCGAGCCTGCGCCTGCCGACCACGACGAATTCCCAGAGGAACGCGCTGATCGGCACCGCGATACCGATCAGCGCGAGGACGATCTCGATCGGAAACCCGTCCACGCTCCCGCGCTCCCCCCGTATTCGGTTGCCGTGAGCACAGTTTCGACGGCGGGGCCGGGGACCGACACCCGGGGCGGGACAGTTCGCCGAGTGTTCCCCTCGGGTTCAGCGCCCGGTGGTCCAGGCCAGCAGCTCGGCCAGCGGCCAGGTGTTGACCACCCGCTCCGGCGGGACCCCGTTCGCCAGCGCGCGCTCGCAGCCGTAGCCGAGCCAGTCCAGCTGGCCGGGGGCGTGCGCATCGGTGTCGATCGAGAACAGGCACTCCATCTCGACGGCGAGCCGGAGCAGCCGGGCGGGCGGGTCGCGCCGCTCCGGGCGGCTGTTGATCTCCACCGCGGTGCCGTAGGCGCGGCACGCCTCGAAGACCACCTCGGCGTCGAACTGCGACTCCGGCCGGGTGCCGCGGTTGCCTTCGACCAGCCGCCCGGTGCAGTGCCCGAGCACGTCGACATGCGGGTTGGCGACGGCGTAGACCATCCGCTCGGTCATGGCGGCGCTGTCCTCCCTGAGCCGGGAGTGCACGCTGGCCACCACCACGTCGAGCTCGGCGAGCAGCTCGGGCTCCTGGTCCAGCTCGCCGCCTGCCAGGATGTCGACCTCGATCCCGGTGAGCACCCGGAAGGGCGCGATCTCCGCGTTCAGCTCGGCGACCACGTCGAGCTGGCGGCGCAGGCGCTCGGCGGAGAGCCCGTTGGCGACGGTGAGGCGCGGCGAGTGGTCGGTGAGCGCGCAGTACTCGTGCCCGAGCGCGGCGGCCACCGCCATCATCTCGGCGATCGGGCTGCCGCCGTCGGACCACTCCGAGTGGGTGTGCAGGTCACCGCGGAGCCGCTGCCGCAGCGCGGCCCCCGCCGGACCGATCGGCGCGGCCGCCTGCCGCAGCTCGGCGAGGTACCGCGGCACCTCCCCCGCCTGCGCCTCGGCGATCACCGCCGCCGTCTTGGGGCCGATCCCGGCCAGCTCGCGCCACGAGTCCGCCGCCGCGCGCTCGGCGAACTCGTCCCCGGGCAACCCGCCGACCACGTCGGCGGCACGCCGGTACGCCTTGACCCGGTGCGTCTCGGCGCGCGAGCGCTCCAGCCAGAAGCCGATCTCGCGCAGCGCCTCGACCGGGCCGGGCGCGGTCACGGGCGCAATGCGGCGTATTTGAGGAAGGCGACCCCGTCGGCGAAGACCCGGCTGGTGACCACCCGGAAGCAGGCGGGCTCCGGCAGCCGCGAACCGGCGCCGAAGAGCGGGCGGCCCGCGCCGAGCACGATCGGGTACAGCTTGAGGAACACCTGGTCGATCTCGGGCAGCAGCGCCTGCGCCAGCTCGCCGCCGCCGCACAGCCAGATACCGAGGCCGTCCTCGCGCTTGAGCGCCCGCACGGCCGCGACCGGGTCGCCCGCGATGAGCTCGACGTCCGGGTCCGGGTTCTCCGGCAGCGTGCCGGAGACGACGTACTGCCGCAGGTGCGAGTACGGGCTGGCGGTACCGGTGCGCACGCCGAAGTCGTGCGTGCGCCTGCCCATCACGACGGTGTCGAAGGTCTGGTTCGGCTTGTCGACGCCGAGCGCCTCGCGGACCTTGGTCGGCAGCGTCTCGGGGTAGTGGCTGTTGATGTAGGGGCCGTGGTCGCCGCCGACCGGGAAGAAGTCGACCGAGCCGTCCTCGGTCGCGATGAAGCCGTCGATGGTCGAGGCCACGTAGTAGGTGAGCTTGCGCATGCGTCCTTCCCTCTCAGGCGCCGGTGCTCACACGGTAACGCGCTTTCCGGCGCGGGCACGCGGCTTCGGCTGGCAGCGCGGGCAGGAGAAGGACGACCGGTTCATGAACTTCTCCCGCACCATCGGCGCACCGCAGCGGCGGCACGGCTCGTCGACCCGGCCGTAGGCGTCCAGCGAGCGCTCGAAGTACCCGGAGTTGCCGTTCACATTGACGTACAGCGCGTCGAAGGAGGTGCCGCCCGCGGCGAGCGCGGCGGTCATCACGTCGGTGGCGGCGTCCAGCAGGGTGCGCAGCGCGGGGCGGGTCAGCCCGGCGGCGATCCTGGTGCCGTGCACGCGGGCGCGCCAGAGCGCCTCGTCCGCGTAGATGTTGCCGATCCCGGAGACCACGCCCTGGTCCAGCAGCAGCCGCTTGATCTCGGTCTGCCTGGCGCGCAGCGCGGTGACCGCGACCTCCAGGTCGAAGCGGGGGTCGAGCGGGTCGCGGGCGATGTGCGCGACCGGCGCCGGCAGCGGCGTCCCGTCGACGGTGACCAGCGGGGCCAGCGCCCAGCCACCGAAGGTGCGCTGGTCGACGAAGCGCAGCTGGGTGCCGTCGCTCAGCCCCGCGGTGATGTGCGCGTGCTTCTGCCGCGGCGCTGCGCCTGGCTGCACCAGCATCTGCCCGCTCATCCCGAGGTGCACGACGAGCGCGAGGTCCGGTTCGTCGAAGGTGAGCCAGAGGAACTTGCCGCGGCGCTCGGCGCTCGCGACGGTCAGCCCGGAGAGCCGGGCGGCCAGGTCGGCCGCGCCGGCCAGGTGCCTGCGCACCGAACGCTCGTGCGTGACGGTGACCGACTCGATCACCCGGCCGACCACGTGCTCGGCCAGGCCGCGCCGGACCACCTCGACCTCGGGGAGCTCCGGCACGTCAGGCGTCGGCGGCGGCTTCGGCGGTCAGCGCCTGGTAGGCGGTGCCCGCGGCCTTCTGCTCGGCTTCCTTCTTGGAGCGGCCGACCCCGGTGCCGTAGGGCCGCCCGGCGATCACCGTCGTCGCGGTGAACTCCTTGTCGTGGTCGGGGCCGGTGGAGCTGATCTCGTAGCTGGGCACGCCGAGGCCGCGCTCGGCGGTGAGCTCCTGCAGGCTGGTCTTCCAGTCCAGGCCCGCGCCCATCCGCGGGCCGCGCTCGAGCAGCTCCGCGAAGAGCCGAAGCACCACGGTGCGAGCCACCTCGATGCCGTGCTCCAGGTGCACCGCACCGAGCAGCGACTCCATGCCGTCGGCGAGGATGCTCGGCTTGTCCCGGCCGCCGGTGAGCTCCTCGCCCTTACCGAGCAGCAGGTGCGTGCCGAGCCCGCCTGCGCCGAGCGCCCGCGCCACCTCGGCCAGCGCGTGCATGTTGACCACGCTGGCGCGCAGCTTCGCGAGTTCGCCCTCGGATTTCTCCGGGTGCTCGTGGTAGAGCGCCTCGGTGATGCTGAGCCCGAGCACCGAGTCGCCGAGGAACTCCAGGCGCTCGTTGGTGGGCAGCCCGCCGTTCTCGTAGGCGTACGAGCGATGCGTCAGCGCGAGCCGCAGCAGCTCCGGCTGCAGTTCGACGCCGAGCGCGGCGAGCAGGCTCGCATGGTCACCGGAGGCGTGGGCGCCGTCCCTACTGGATGTCACGTCGATACGAGGGGCTCGCTCAGACGGCGGCGGTGACCTGGCGGCCCCGGTACGTGCCGCAGTTCGGGCAGGCGATGTGCGGCAGCGTCTTCTCGCCGCAGGCCCGGTTCGGGCAGGTGATGAGGGTGGGCGCGACAGCCTTCCACTGGCTGCGCCGCGACCTGGTGTTGGAACGGGACATCCGGCGCTTCGGAACGGCCACGACTACTTCTCCTCTGTACGCGAGCGTGCCTGGTCGGCAGCACGATCTGACGGTGGGTGGTCCTGGGGACCGGGGGACGCGACATCCGCATCGGAGGCGAACTTCGCCAGTCCGGCCCAGCGAGGATCGAGTATCTCATGCCCGTGCCCGGAACCCGCAATCGCCATCCGGACACCGCACTCGGGGCAGAGCCCGGCGCAGTCCGGGGTGCAGAGCGGCTGCAGCGGCAGCTCCAGCCCGATCGCGTCGATGACCACCGGCTCCAGGTCGATGAGGTCGTCGACCAGCCGGTGGACGTCGTCCTCCTCGGTGGTCTGCTCGGTGGCGCTGTCCGGGTAGGCGAACAGCTCGGTGATCGACAGCTCGACGGCGTCGGTGAACGACTCCAGGCAGCGCGAGCACTCGCCGGCCACCGGCGCCGAGACGGTGCCGGTGACCAGCACGCCCTCGGAGACGGCCTGCAGCGTGAGGTCGAGATCGATGGTCGCGCCCTCGGGGATGTGCACGAGGTCGAGGCCGATCCGCTCGGTGGCGGTGACCTCGCGGCGCAGCTCCCGCATGGTGCCGGGACGACGCCCGAGACTGCGGGCATCCAGTACGAAGCCGCCGACCTGAAGCCCGTGCGAAGCCGGGCGACGGCGCGCGGCGGAACCGGCGGACATCACGAATTCACTCCGATACTGAAGGGGGATGGGCAACCACCCCACAGTACGCGACGGGCAGCTCCGCGCCCCAATCGCGGTCAGCGCCGGTAATCGGTGACGTACTCCGGGGCCGGGTACTCGGCGGCGTAGTCGGGGGCCTTCCCGGCCTCGGCGCGCAGCTGGTGCCTGCCCCGGACGACGGTGCGCAGCGTGCTGTTCAGCGTCTCCTCGAAGTCGGCCAGCTTGCCGTCGACGTAGTGATCGCACTCGTCGCGCATGCGGTCGGACTCCCCGTGCGCGGCATCGATCACCCGCGCCGACTCGGCGTGCGCGGCGCGCACCACCTCGGTCTGCGCCACCAGCCGGGCCCGCTCGGCCTCGCCCTCGGCGACCGAGCGCTCGAAGGAGGCCTTGCCCGCCTCGATCATCCGCTCCGACTCGACCCTGGCCCTGCCGGTGACCGCGTCGTACTCGGCATTGGCGTCGGCGACCAGCCGCTCCGCCTCGGCCTGGGCACCGGTGACCAGGTGGTCGGCGTGCGCGTTGGCCTCGGCCACCATCCGGTCGGCGTGCGCCTTGGCCTCGGCCAGGATGCGGTCGGCCTCGGCGCTCGAGGACTCGAGGGTGCTCCGCGCCTGCTCGTCGGCGCCGGTGACGGTGGCCTCGGCGGAGGTGCGGGCATCGGTGACGATCTTGTCCCGGTGGTCGAGCACGTCCTGCGCGTCGTCGAGCTCACCGGGCAGCGCGTCCCGCACGTCGTCCAGCAGCTCCAGCACCTCGCCGCGGGGCACGATGCAGTTGCGGGTGGGCGGGATGCCGCGCGCCTCCTCGACGATCGCCACGAGCTCGTCGAGCGCTTCGAATACGCGATACATGCTGTCACCCTCCTCGGCACACACTTCGCCTGTGCTCCAGTCTGCCCGGAGCGGCGGGGTTGACCCCGGCACGCGGCCGGTGTGTCGAGCGGTTGCGGGAAATCACAGGATTCCCTCAGGAGCAAGTGGAGAGCAAACCTCCGGTTGATGTAGAATACTCGCGGAGGTCGACAAGATCTTCGCAAGCGAATCGCAGGCTCCACCCAGGATTCTGCGGATAGGCAGCCGCCGTGCCGAGCACCCGCCCTCGGGCGGGCAGCGGGAATCCCCCGCGACGCCCGGTGCCAGGCTCTCGCGATCGGAACGCGTATGACCGTCCTGCACCCGCGCACCGCGGTGATGTCGCACCTCACCACCCTCATCGCGCCGTGGACGCCGATGACCGCCGCCGCTCGCGGCCCCGCGGGCGACCCGGCGGAGACAGGTGCCGACGACCGGGTCAGGCGGCAGCCGAGGCGGAGCAGGCGGGTCACCAGGCTGCGTGCGGCAGGTGGGGCCGCGCTCGTGCGGGCCACCCAGCGCAGCCGCGCCGGGCTGGTCACCCTGCTCACCTACCTGCGCGGCGACCGCGCCCCCGCGCAGCTGGTGCGGTTCGCCATGGTCGGGATGGCGAGCAATGTCGTGTACGTGGCGCTGTTCCTCGCGCTGCTCGGGTCGGGGACGCTGCCCGCGAACATGGTCGGCTCGATCGCCAGCACCATCGTCGCCAACGAGCTGCACCGCAGGCTCACCTTCCGGGCCGCGGATCGGGTCGGCTGGTTCACCGCGCAGTGGGAGGGCGGCGGGCTCGCCGTCGCCGGGCTGCTCATCACCTCCGCCGGCCTGGCCGCGCTCGAGGTGGCCTCCCCCGGGCTCGGTGGCCTCGGCCAGGCCGCCGCCGTGCTCGCGATCACCGCCGCGGTCGGCACGCTGCGCTTCCTCGCGCTGCGCGGCTGGGTCTTCTAGCCCTGCTCGGCGAGCCGGGCCAGCAACGCCTTGTGCACGACGGGCGGCAGCATGTCGGCGACGTCGCCGCCGAACCTCGCGACCTCCTTGACCAGTGAACTCGAGAGGTGGATGAACGCCGGGTCGGCGGCGATGAAGAAGGTGTCGACCCCGGCGAGCTTCTTGTTCATCAGCGCCATCGGCAGCTCGTAGCCGAAATCGCCGGGATCGCGCAGCCCCTTCACGATGGCGGTGACGCCCTGCTCCCTGGCGAAGTCGACGGTCAGCCCCTGCCACGATGCGATCCGCACGTTCGGCAGGTCGGCGGTGGTCTCGCGGAGCAACTCGATGCGCTCCGGCACGGTGAACATGCCCTGCTTCTTGGGGTTCACATTGACGGTCACGATCACCTCGTCGAACTGCGCCGCCACCCGCTGGAAGACGTCGAGGTGTCCGTACGTCACCGGGTCGAACGAGCCCGGGCACAACGCTCCTGCCATGCCGCAGACGCTAGCAGCCGGTTGCGGTGTGGCTCAGCCGGGAGCGGCGAACTCGGCCAGTTCCAGGCGGGTTTCGCCGTAGCGGCGTTGCTTCTCGGCGCGAAAACCGTTCGGCCAGGTGAGCTCGGCCCCGCGCGCCGAGCGCTCGACCACCACCAGCGCCTCCGGCGCCAGCCAGCCGCGCGCGAGCGCGGTGAGATCGCCCTCGACGGCGGCGACGCCCAGGTCGTAGGGCGGGTCGGCGAAGACGAGGTCGAACGGCTCGGCGGGCGGCGTCGCCAGCACGGCGCCGACACTGCCCGCCCGCAGCTCCGCGCCAGGCAACCCCAGCTCGGCGATATTGGCCCGGATCACCGCTCCCGCCTTCCGATCCGACTCCACCAGCAGGGCGAAGCCCGCCCCCCGGGAGAGCGCCTCCAGCCCGAGCGCCCCCGACCCGGCGTAGAGGTCGAGCACCCGCACCCCGTCGAAGTCGAGCCGGGCGGCGAGCGCGCTGAACAGCGCCTCGCGCACCCGATCCGAGGTCGGCCTGGTCCCCGCGGGCGGCACCCGGAGCCGCCGCCCGCCGGCCACCCCGGCGACGATCCGCGTCATTCCGCCGCGGACTCCCGCCCGGCGAGCTCGAGCAGCAGGTCGCCGCCCTCGACCTGCTGGACGGTGCTGATCGCGATCCGCGCGACCGTGCCCGGCCGCGGCGCGGTGATGGCGGCCTCCATCTTCATGGCCTCGATGGTGCCGATGGCGTCGCCTGCCGCGACGGTGTCGCCCTCGCTCACCGTCAGCGTGACCACGCCCGCGAACGGCGCCGCCACGTGCCTGGAGTCGTTGCGGTCGGCCTTCTCCGCCGACTTCACCTCGCCCGCGATCGAGCGATCCCGCACCGCCACCGGCCGCAACTGCCCGTTGAGGATGCACATGACCGTGCGCATCCCGCGCTCGTCCGGCTCGGAGATCGCCTCCAGCCCGATCAGCAGCGTGACGCCCTTCTCCAGCTGCACCCGGTGCTCGTCCCCGCGGCGCAGGCCGTAGAAGAACTGGTTCGCCGACAGCCCCGAGGTGTCACCGTAGGTCTCCCGGTGGGCGAGGAACTCTCCGGTCGGGCCAGGGAACAGCAGCCGGTTCAACGTGCCGCGACGCTCCAGGGATTCGCCGTCGAGCGCCTTCTCTTCCTCGTCGCTGAGCGGGGTCACCGGCTTCGGGTCGGTCCGGCCCTCCAGCGCGCGGGTCCGGAACGGTTCGGGCCAGCCACCGGCCGGGGTGCCGAGCTCGCCGCGCAGGAAGCCGATCACCGAGTCCGGGATGTCGTAGCGCGCCGGGTCGGCGGCGAACTGCTCGGCGTCGACCCCGGTGCCCACCAGCGCAAGGGCCAGGTCACCGACGACCTTGGAGGACGGGGTGACCTTGATCAGCCTGCCCAGCATCCGATCCGCCGCCGCGTAGGTCGCCTCGACCTCCTCGAACCGGTCGCCGAGCCCGAGCGCGATGGCCTGCTGCCGCAGATTCGACAGCTGCCCGCCCGGGATCTCGTGGGTGTAGACGCGCCCGGTCGGCGCCGGAAGCCCGGACTCGAACGGCGCGTACACCTTCCGCAGCGCCTCCCAGTACGGCTCCAGATCGCACACGGCCTGCAGGTTCAGCCCGGTGTCGAACTCCGAATGCGCCGCCGCGGCGACGATCGCCGACAGCGCGGGCTGCGAGGTGGTCCCTGCCATCGCGGCCGAGGCGCCGTCGACGGCGTCCGCGCCTGCCTGCCAGGCGGCGAGGTAGGTCGCGAGCTGCCCGCCGGGGGTGTCGTGGGTGTGCACGTGCACGGGCAGGTCGAAGTTGGAGCGCAGCGCGGTCACCAGCTTGGTCGCGGCCGGTGCGCGGAGCAGCCCGGCCATGTCCTTGATCGCCAGCACGTGCGCGCCAGCTTCCACGATCTGCTCGGCGAGGCGCAGGTAGTAGTCGAGGGTGTAGAGCGTCTCGTTCGGGTTCGCGAGGTCACCGGTGTAGGAGAGCGCGACCTCGGCCAGCGCCGTGCCGGTCTCGCGGACCGCGTCGATCGCGGGACGCATCTGGTCGACGTTGTTCAGGGCGTCGAAGATGCGGAAGATATCGATCCCGGTCGAGGTGGCCTCGGCGACGAAGGCGCGGGTCACCTTCTCCGGGTACGGGGTGTAGCCGACGGTATTGCGCCCGCGCAGCAGCATCTGCAGGCAGATGTTCGGGATCGCCGCACGCAGCGCCGCAAGCCGCTCCCACGGATCCTCGTAGAGGAACCGCAGCGCCACGTCGTAGGTGGCCCCACCCCAGCACTCCACCGACAGCAACTCCGGCGTCGACCGCGCCACATGCCCGGCCACCCCCAGCAAACCGTTGGTCCGCACCCGGGTGGCCAGCAGCGACTGATGCGCGTCGCGGAAGGTGGTGTCGGTGACGCCGACCGCCTTCTGCTCCCGCAGCGCCTTCGCGAAGCCCTCCGGCCCGAGCGCGCGCAACCGCTGCCGCGACCCGTCCGGCGGCGGAACCGAGAGATCCAGCGCGGGCAGCTTGTCGTGCGGGTACACCTGCGTCGGCCGCTCCCCGTGCGGCTTGTTCACCGTGACGTCGGCGAGGTAGTTCAGGATCTTGGTCCCACGGTCGCCGGACTCCGGCAACCGCAGCAGCTGCGGCCGCTCGTCGATGAACGACGTGGTCACCCGCCCCGCCCGGAAATCGGGGTCGTCCAGCACGGCGAGCAGGAACGGAATGTTCGTGGTCACGCCGCGGATCCGGAACTCCGCGAGCCCCCGCCGCGCCCGCGCCACCGCGAGCTCGAAATCCCGGCCCCGACAGGTCAGCTTGACCAGCATGGAGTCGAAGTAGGCGCCGATCTCCGCGCCCAGGTTCGCCCCGCCGTCCAGCCGGATGCCCGCGCCGCCCGGCGTCCGGTAGGCGGTGATCCGCCCGGTGTCGGGCCGGAACCCGTTCGCCGGGTCCTCGGTCGTGATCCGGCACTGCAGCGCCGCACCGCGGATCGTCACCGCGTCCTGGCTCAGCCCGAGGTCTTCGAGGGACTCCCCCGCCGCGATCCGCAGCTGCGACTGCACCAAGTCCACATCGGTGATCTCCTCGGTCACCGTGTGCTCGACCTGGATCCGCGGATTCATCTCGATGAAGACGTGGTTCCCGCGCTCGTCCAGCAGGAACTCCACCGTCCCCGCGCACGAATAGTCGATCTCGCGGGCGAAGGCCACCGCGTCCGCGCAGATCCGCTCCCGCAACTCCGGCGACAGATTCGGCGCCGGCGCCAGCTCGATCACCTTCTGATGCCTGCGCTGCAGCGAACAGTCCCGCTCGAACAGGTGCATCACATTCCCGTGCTGATCGGCCAGGATCTGCACCTCGATGTGGCGCGGGTTCACCACCGCCTGCTCCAGGAACACCGTCGGATCCCCGAACGCCGACTCCGCCTCCCGCGACGCCGCCTCGATCGCCTCGCGCAGCCCCTCCGGCTCGGCCACCCGCCGCATCCCGCGCCCACCACCACCGGCGACCGCCTTCACGAACACCGGGAACGCCAGCTCGCGCGAGGCCGCGACCAGCTCCTCCACATCCGCCGACGGCGCGCTCGACTTCAACACCGGCAGCCCGGCGGCGCGGGCCGCGGCCACCGCGCGGGCCTTGTTCCCCGCCAGCTCCAGCACCTGCGCCGACGGCCCGATGAAGGTGATGCCCTCGGCCGCGCAGGCGGCGGCCAGGTCCGGGTTCTCCGACAGGAAGCCGTAGCCGGGATAGATGGCGTCGGCGCCCGCGGTCTTGGCGGCGTCGATGACGGCCTCGATCGAGAGGTACGCCCGGACCGGGTGGCCCTCCTCGCCGATCTGGTAGGACTCGTCGGCCTTGAGCCGGTGCACCGAGTTGCGATCCTCGTAGGGGAAGACCGCGACCGTCCCGATCCCGAGCTCGTAGGCGGCGCGGAAGGCCCGAATAGCGATCTCACCACGATTGGCGACCAAGACTTTCGAGAACATCAGCCCAACGTACCGAACCCGGCGAGCTGGGCGAACACCGATTCCCGTATTCGGAACTTCTTCACAACCGACCCTCGCAGGGTTGCGAAGTCCCGTTCATACGGATGTCACATGACGCCGCTCGCGGCCGGGCGAAGTGGGCGTGACAGCCACCCCGGCTTTAGAGTGGCGACTCTCCGGCCGCGCACCCTTCGCACGCTACGCAGCAGCGCAGGGGCCTGAAAGACCTTGCGGTATCGAAATTCCGCGTGTCGAACCGAGCCATTCTGCGATGATTGCGAAGGCGAAGGTCTACCATCTGCCGGGTGCGCAAGATGTACGCGGGCGCCCGGCTGCGGCGGCTGCGCGAGGAACGCAGGATGACCCAGGCCGCGCTGGCCAAGTCGCTCGACCTCTCACCCAGTTACCTGAACCAGCTGGAGCGGGATCAGCGCCCGCTCACCATCCCGGTGCTGCTCAAGCTGAACTCGACCTTCGACCTGGACGTCCAGTTCTTCGCCACCGACTCGGACGCCAGGCTCGTCTCCGACCTGCACGAGGTGCTGGTCGACGCGGCGGGCGGGGACACCGCGCCGGTCACCGAGGTGGAGGAGCTGGCGACCAGGCTGCCCGAGGTGGCCCGGCTCGTGGTCGGGATGCACCGGCGGCTGCGCGCCGCCACGGATCAGCTCGATCTGCTCTCCTCCCGGATGGACGCCCCGGCGGGCGCCCCCGGCGCGCCGATGCCCTACGAGGACGTGCGCGACTTCTTCTACGACCACCACAACCACATCCCCAGCCTCGACCAGGCCGCCGAGCAGCTCTTCGAGCAGTCCGGGCTGACCGTCGGCTCCCTCGACCGGCAGCTGGCCCGGGTCGCCGAGGACCGGGCGGGCGTCACCGTGCTGGTCCGCGGCGACGGCGCCGACCCGGCCATTCCCAAGCGGCAGTACGACCCGGAGAGCCGCACGCTCACCCTGGCCCGCCGGCTGCGGCCGGGGCAGCGCGCCTTCCAGATCGCGGCCACGCTCGGCTTCCTGCTGCACGGCAGGGAGATCGACGCGGTGCTCGCGGAGACCCCGTCGCTCACCGGCGAATCCCGGTCGCTGGCCCGGATCGGGCTGGCGCACTACTTCGCCGGGGCGCTGGTGCTGCCCTACGGCCGCTTCCTGCGCTCGGCGGAGGAGCTGCGCTACGACATCGACCTGCTCGGGCTGCGCTTCGAGGTCGGGTTCGAGACGGTGTGCCACCGGCTCTCCACGCTGCAGCGGCAGGGCAGGCGCGGGGTGCCGTTCTTCTTCGTCCGCACCGACCGGGCCGGCAATATCTCGAAGCGGCAGTCCGCCACCGCGTTCCACTTCTCCCGGGTCGGCGGCTCCTGCCCGCTCTGGGTGGTGCACGAGGCGTTCGCCAACCCGGGGCGGATCCTCACCCAGATCGCCGAGATGCCGGACGGGCGCCGCTACCTCTGGATCGCCCGCACCGCCGCCCCCGGCCCGCGCGGGTACGGGGCACCGGCCAAGGATTTCGCGGTCGCGCTCGGCTGCGACCTGGAGCACGCGGAGCGCACGGTGTACGCCCGCGGGCTGCGGCTGGACGACCCCGATGCCGCGGTGCCGATCGGCGCCGGGTGCAAGGTCTGCGACCGCGCGAGCTGCACCCAGCGCGCGTTCCCGCAGATCGGGGCCCCGCTGGCGCTGCCGGAGCACGTCAGCACCGACCTCCCCTACCCCCGGCTGGGTCGCGGGTAGCGCGCGTCAGGATTTCGCCAGGTACTCCAGGCGCTCGCCGTCGACGGCGGCGCGCATCATGGCCGCCAGGCCGGGGTGCGCGTCGAGGCCGGGGTCCGCCTGCACCACCGTGCGCGCGAAATCCTTCGCCGCGCTGATCGTTTCGAGATCGTCGAGGAGCGAGAGCAGCCGCAGCGAGCGCGCGGTCCCGCTCTGCGCGGAGCCGAGCACGTCGCCCTCGCGGCGCTGCTTCAGGTCGAGCACCGCCAGCTCGAAGCCGTCGGTGGTGGCGGCGACCGCCGTCAGCCGGGCCATCGCGGTCCCGCCCGGCGCGGCATCGGTGACCAGCAGGCACAGGCTCGCGTGCGCCCCGCGGCCGATCCGCCCGCGCAGCTGGTGCAGCTGGCTGACGCCGAACCGGTCGGCATCCAGGATCACCATGACGGTGGCGTTCGGCACGTCCACCCCGACCTCGACCACGGTGGTGCAGACCAGCACGTCCACGCTGCCCGCGTTGAACGCGCGCATCACCTCGTCCTTCTCGTCCGCGGGCAGCCTGCCGTGCAGCAACCCGACCCGGAGCCCGGCCAGCGCCCCGGCCCGCAGCTCCTCGTAGACGTCGAGCACCGCCTGCGTGTTCGGCGGCTCCTTCTCGGCGGCCTTCTTCCCCTTCTTCGGTTTCTCCTCGTCGTCCCCGATGCGCGAACACACCACATAGGCCTGCCGCCCGGCCCGCACCTCCTCGGTGATCCGCTCCCAGGCCCGGTCCACCCAGCCGGGGTGCTGCCTGCGCGGCACCACCCTGGAGGCGATGGGCGAGCGCCCGCGGGGCAGCTCGGTGAGCGTGGAGGTCTCCAGATCGCCGAGCGTGGTCATGGCGATGGTGCGCGGGATCGGGGTCGCGGTCATCACCAGCAGGTGCGGGCTGATGCCGCCCTTCGCCTTGGCGCGCAGCGCGTCCCGCTGCTCGACGCCGAAGCGGTGCTGCTCGTCCACCACCACCATGCCGAGGTCGAAGAACTCCACCGCGTCCTGGATCAGCGCGTGCGTGCCGATCACGATCCCGGCCTCGCCGGTGACCGCGGCCAGCAGCGCCGCCTTGCGCGCCGCGGCGGGCATCGAGCCGGTGAGCAGCACCACCCGGGTGGCGTGCTCGGCCGCGCCGAGCTCACCCGCGGCCGCCAGCTCGCCGAGCATGGCGCGCAGCGAGCGGTGGTGCTGCGCGGCGAGCACCTCGGTGGGGGCGAGCAGCGCGCACTGCTTGCCCGCGTCGACGACCTGCAGCATCGCGTGCAGCGCGACGATGGTCTTGCCGGAGCCGACCTCGCCCTGCAGCAGGCGGTGCGTGGGGCGCTCCCGGCTCAGGTCGGCGGAGATCTCGTCGATCACCTGCCGCTGTCCGGCGGTGAGCTCGAAGGGCAGCTTCGCGGCGAAGGCGGCGGCGATGCCGTCCCGGCGCGGCGGGCAGGGGTGCGCGGTGCGGCCCTCGACCTCGTGCCTGCGCTCGGCGAGCACCAGCTGCAGCGCCAGCGCCTCGTCGAAGCGCAACCGGTCCCTGGCGCGGTCGATGTCGGCGCGGTGCTCGGGCAGGTGGATGAGGCGCAGCGCCTCGGTGATCTCCAGCAGGCCGCGCTCCGCGCGCACCGGCTCGGGCAGCGGGTCGTCCAGCGGGTCGAGCTGCTCGAGCACCTGCCGGACGCAGGCGAGCAGGTCCCAGCTCTGCACCTTCGCGGTCGCCGGGTAGACCGGGACGAACTCGCGCTCGAAGAACGCGGTGTCGACGCCGTCGGCGCCCTGCGCGCTGCGCGCCAGCCCGGCCAGGTCGCCCGCGCCGCGCACGGTGGTCAGGGTGGCGGGCTCGTCCTCCTCGGGCAGAATCAGGTAGCCGGGGTGGTTCAGGCTCCACTGGCCCGGCCGCCAGTAGTTGACGGTGCCCGACATCATGGCCCGCACCCCCTGCTTCACCGCGTACTTGACCTTGTCGCCGTTGAAGAAGGTGACGTCGACCGGGCGGCCCGAGCCGGTGTCCAGCGCGACCTTGAGCAGCGAGCCGCGGCGGTTGCGCATGGGCCGCAGGTCGGCCTTGGTGATCCGGCCGATCACGGTGATGTGCGCGCCGTCCGCCGGCTCCTCCTCGGTGAGCGGCTGGCCCTGGGTGGCGTAGCGCAGCGGGTAGTGCCGGAGCAGGTCCTCTGCCGTCCGCATGTCGAAGGCGTCGGCCAGCGAATCCGCCGCCTTCACGCCGAGCAGGTGATCGAGCCGATCGCCGAGTGTCGCCATTGTCTACTCCACACCTATCTGCACCAGGTCCTCCGGCTGCCCGCCGGTGTAGACCGCGACCTCGATTCCGGAGAATCGCTCCTCGATATGCCCGGTCAGCGCGGCGGCCAGCCCGTCCGGGGCCGCCGCGCCCATGAGCAGCGTCACCAGCTCGCCGCCGAAGGCGAGCATTCGATCGAGCAGCACGATCCCGGCGGTCGCCGGGTCGCGCTCGATCACCACCACGTCCAGCCCGGCCAGGCCGAGCCCCTCGCCCGGCTCGCAGGTGCCGACCATGGTGAGCGCGCGCTGCCCGGCCACCCGCAGCGCCCCCCAGCGGGTGCCCGCCGCCGCCTCGGACATGGCGAAGGCGTCGTCCACCGCGATCCGGCCGCGGTCGTGCACCGCGAGCGCGGCCATGCCCTGCACCATCGAGCCGCTCGGCAGCAGCAGCACGTCGCGGTCGGCGTCGCGCGCGGCGATGCCGACGGCGACCAGCTCGTGCGCGGGCAGCGCGCCGTTCGGCAGCACGAGCACCTCGCGGTTCGGCATCCGGCGGATGGCGCCGAGCAGCTCGCTCGCGGTGATCGTGCCCGCGCCGCCGGGAAGCACGATCGCGCCGGCCGTGCGGAACAGCGCGGCGGCGCCGTCGCCCGCGGCGACGGCGAGGATGCCGCGGTCGGCGGGGCCGCTGGTGCGCACCGGGGCATGTGTGCCCACCGCGGTGATCACGAAGCTCTCGATGCGGATGTCGCGCACGGCGCCCGCCGCCATACCCGCCTCCACCGCGGCGCCGGCGTCCGCGCAGTGCACGTGCGCGGACCAGGTCTGCTCGCCGTCGCCGACCACGACGACGGAGTCGCCCAGCTCGCCGAGCCGATCCCGCAGCTGCTTGACCCTGGTCTCGTCGGTGCCGCTCAGCAGGTACATGACCTCGAAGCAGGGCGCGTGCTTCGCGCCGGGTGCTTGGCCGACGATGTCGGCGACCGCGCTCCCCGGCCGGCCGGGCGGCGGTGCGCAGGCGGCGGCGCGCGGCGGCTGCCCGGGCAGGGGGTCGGGCTCGAGGACGTCGAGCGCGGTGGCCGCACCGGGGGCGGGGCGGTAGTCGGGGCGGCGCGGCGCGGCGCCGCCGGTCACCTCGACCAGCGCGTCCAGCAGGACGAGCAGCCCGCGGGCCCCGGCATCCACCACCCCCGCCTCGCGCAGCACCCCGAGCTGGTCCGGCGTCTGCCCGAGCGCGTCCGCCGCACCCTCCGCCGCCGCCACCGCGACCGCCACCGGGGTGTGCTCGGCGCACGCCCCCGCCGCGGCCGCCGCGGCGTCGAGCACGGTGAGGATGGTCCCCTCGACCGGCGTGCTCAGCGACTCCCGCACCAGCGCCGCCGCCCTGGCCAGCGCGGCCCGCAGCACCGCGGCGTCCACCGGGACCGGCCGGTCGCCCTCCGGCCGCACCGCGTCCGCGATTCCGCGCAGCACCTGCGACAGGATGATCCCGGAGTTGCCCCGCGCCCCCGCGGTCGCGCCCCTGGCCATGGCCGCCGCGACCGCGTGCACATCGGCGCCCGGCGCCCCACCCGCTGCCACCATGGCGGCCCGCATGGTGGCGAGCAGATTCGTCCCGGTGTCCGCGTCGGCGATGGGAAAGACGTTGAGCGCGTTGATCTCCGAGCGGGTACGCTCCAATCCGGCGAGGCAGAGCCTGCCCCAGCGCAGCAGCGCGGTACCGTCCATTCCGTCCCGCACTCCGGGCACCAGCCACCCTCTCCGTCGTCCGTGGACCCCCACCCCGCCGCCGCACGCCAGGTTAGCGGGCCGCGGCGCACCGGCGGGACCCGGTTTGGTGGATCACCGGGGCTCCCGATACCCTTGCAGGGTTGCCTCGCGCGGCCACCTCGTTCGTTCCCATTCGACGAGCGGTTCGCGCAGGCCGGTACTCCAGGTCCGGCGAGGCAGTGACGACACGGTTTCCGGATGTCCCGCGTTCCCCGCGGGCGTCCCCACATGACATGAAGGAGCTCGCGACTATGGCTGCCGTCTGCGACGTCTGCGCCAAGGGCCCCGGCTTCGGTAAGTCGGTCTCGCACTCGCACCGGCGCACGAACCGTCGCTGGAACCCGAACATCCAGACCGTTCGGGCGCAGGTGGCGCCGGGCAATACCCGGCGGATGAACGTCTGCACCTCCTGCCTCAAGGCGGGCAAGGTCGTTCGCGGCTGAGTCCGTCCGGCCGAACCGGACTTCGCGCCCCGGCACCCGCAGGGTGATCCGGGGCGCTGTCGTCGGTGCCGCCCCATCGTGACGATCGTTCCGATGGCGCCCGAGCACGCGCAGGCGGTCACCGACTGCCACGTGTGCTGCTGGCGCGAGGCGCACGCCGACCTGCTTCCGCCGCACCTGCTCGACGCGCTGCGCACCGGGCGGGGGGCGAACCGCTGGCGCCGGGTGGCGGGTGACCCGCTGATCGAGACCCGGGTGGCGCTCGCCGACGACGGCGTGCTCGGCTTCGCCTCGGTCGGCCCCGCCCGCGATGCCGTCGCGCCGACCGCTCTGGAGCTGCACGCCCTCTACGTGCGGGCCGCCGAGCACGGCACCGGGCTCGCCGACGCGCTGCTCGGCAGCGCCCTGCCCGCCGATGCACCGTGCTCGCTCTGGGTACTGGCCGCGAACCCGCGGGCCCGCGCCTTCTACCGGCGGCACGGCTTCCGCGACGACGGCGCGCGCGGGCTCGATCCGTTCGCGTTGCTACCGACCCTCCGGATGGTCCGCGGCGCGCTCGCATAGGGTGCCAGTCATGTCTTCCGAGTATGTGGAAACCGTCGACGGCGTCCTGCAGATCACCATTGCCACTCCCGCGAACGGGACTTCCCTCGATTTCACCGGGGTCAACGCGGGCAGCGCCGCGCTGCGCGACCTCGATCCCGGCATCGGCGCCGTGCTGCTGCAGGGCACCGGCGGCAACTTCTGCGCGGGCGGTGACGTGCGCGGATTCGCGGCGGCCGCGGATCGCGGCGCGCACATCCGCGGGCTCGCCACCGACCTGCACGAGTTCGTCCGGCTGCTCGACGCCGCGCCGGTGCCGGTCGTCGCCGCGGTGCACGGCTGGGCCGCGGGCGCGGGCATGAGCCTGGTGCTGGCCGCCGATATCGCGCTCGGCGGGCCGAAGACGAAGCTGCGCCCCGCCTACCCCGGAATCGGCCTCTCGCCCGACGGCGGCATGTCCTGGACGCTGCCGCGGATCGTCGGGGCGGGCCGGGCCCAGGAGATCCTGCTCACCGACGCCGTGCTGAGCGCCGACGAGGCCGTGCGGATCGGCATCCTCAGTCGCCTCGTCCCGGACGAGGAGGTGCACAGCGAGGCCCTCCGCCTCGCCCGCACCCTCGCCGCGGGCCCGCGCGCGGCCCACGCCACCATCAAGTCCCTGCTGCTGAGCTCGCGCACCGCGAGCCTCAGCGACCAGCTCGACAGCGAGACCGAAGCCATCGCCGCCTCGGCGAACAGCCCCGCCGGGCGCGAGGGTGTGGACGCTTTCGTCGAGAAGCGTCGGCCCACCTTCCCCTGAGGGCTAGCGGGCGATGCTCGCCACGAAGTCGGCGACCGCGTCCGTGAAGGCGTCGTTGTCGTCGCCTGCGGCGGTGTGGGCGGCGTCGCCGATCTCGGCGAGTTCCGCGTGCGGAACGAGCTCGAGGAAGTTGGCGGCGCCCTCCTCGCTGACGACGTCGGACTGCCCGCCGCGCACCAGCAGCACCGGAATGGTGACGGCGCGCGCGGCGGCCTCCATCTGGTCGGTCATGTCGAGCGCGTCCTCGACCCGCCCGGACATCATCGCCGGGTCCCAGTGCCAGTACCAGCGGTCTCCGCGCTTGCGCAGGTTGCGCAGCAGCCCGTCGGTGCTGCGCGGGCGCGGGCGGTGCGGCAGGTAGGCGGCGACGGCGTCGGCCGCCTCGTCCAGGGTGGCGAAGCCGTCGGTGTGCTTGCCGAGGAAGTCGAGCACCCGCTCGACGCCCGCCCGCTCCGGCCGGACCACGATGTCGACCAGCACCAGCGCCCGGATCAGCTCGGCGCCGGGCGCGGCGGTGGCGAGCAGCCCGGTGATCCCGCCCATGCTCGCCCCGACCACAACGGCGGGGCCGCCCAGCGTGCGCAGCACCGAGTGCAGGTCCTCGACCATGCGGTTCCTGCCGTAGTCGCCGTCCGGCGCCCACTCGCTGTCGCCGTGGCCGCGGGCGTCGAGGGTCAGCACGCGCAGCTCGGCGGCGGCGAGCCGCACCCCGGTGCGCTTCCAGGAGTGCCTGGTCTGGCCGCCGCCGTGCAGGAAGACGACCAGCGGGCCGTCGGCCGGGCCGAACAGGTCGCCCGCCAGCTCCAGCCCCGACCCGGGTAGCCGCGCGGTCACGGGCCCGGCGATATCGTTCGCAGTACTCACGAAATGCAGAATGGCACAGGTTCCGACTGGAACCTGTGCCATCCGGCGAAAACGATCGTCAGCAATCCAGCCGCATCGCACTGAACGTGCGCTGGAAGAGGCAGGCGACCTTGGCGTTCACCGACGACGAGATCGTCGAGGAACCGGTCGAGGTGAACTCCTCACCGATCGGAGCGGGCGCGCTCTCGGTGACCGCGGGCTGGTAGGGCTCCAGCGGAATCGGGGCAGCGCTCGCGGTCGCGGCGCCGCCGGTCACGGCTGCGGCGACGGCGAAAGCGGCCGCCGTTCCGCGCCAGGCGCGGACGGAGGGTCGGGTCATGCGGGTTCTCCTCACTCGGTTGTGCACGCGCGTGATGTCGCTCGCACGTCGGTCTTTCCTCCGGCGCCCGCTCAGGGCAGGCGCCAGTCCACCGGCTCCGCACCGAGTTCGTCGAGCAGTTCGTTGACGCGCGAGAACGGGCGGGAACCGAAGAAGCCGCGCGACGCCGAGAGCGGCGACGGGTGCGCGGATTCGATGAAGGGCACTTCGCCCTCGGCCAGCAGCGGCTTCAGCGACGCCGCGTCCTTGCCCCAGAGGATCGCCACGAGCGGCTCGTCGCGGCCGACGAGCGCGCGGATGGCCTGCTCGGTGACGGCCTCCCAGCCCTTGCCTCGGTGCGAGGCGGGCTGGCCGGGGCTCACCGTGAGCACCCGGTTCAGCATGAGCACGCCCTGGTCGGACCAGGGGCTGAGATCGCCGTTGGAGGGGGTCTCGAAGCCGAGGTCCTTGGTGTACTCGGCGAAGATGTTGGCCAGGCTGCGCGGCACCGGCTTGACGTCCGGCGCCACCGAGAAGCTCAGCCCCATGGCGTGGCCGGGGGTCGGGTACGGGTCCTGCCCGACGATCAGCACGCGGACCGCGGCGAACGGGCGCTGGAAGGCGCGTAGCACGTTCTCCCCGGCCGGGAGGTAGCCGCGGCCCGCCGCGTTCTCCGCGCGCAGGAACTCGCCCATTTCACTGATCCGGCCCTCGACCGGGGCCAGGGCCTGCGCCCAGCCCGCATCGATGATGTCCGCCAACGGTTTCGCCACGGCCGACAACCTATCGCGGATCACCGACAGGCGGCGACTCCGCCCCGGAGAACGATTCCCAGCCGCGGGGGCCCGCGTGCCCGGCGCCGTCGACGGTGACGCCGCTGCCTGCGGTGACGCGGCCGATCGCGCGCCAGCCCGGCGGGAGTTCGGTCTCCGCCTGCCAGGTCGCGACGAAGGCGTGATCCTCGCCGCCGGTCAGGATCCATTGCGCCGCATCGCGTTCCAGTGCGGTCGCGAGTTCGGCGAGGGCGGGGTCGGCGAGCGCGGCTGAGTCGAGGTCGACGGCGACGCCGGAGGCTTCGGCGATGTGCGCGAGATCGGCGAGCAGGCCGTCGGAGGTGTCGGCCATCGCCGTCGGGCGCGCGCCCGCCCGCAGGGCGTCGAGCACCGCCGCGTACGGCGGTCGCGGAACGCGGTGCGCGGCGAGCGCGGCGGTGCGCAGGGCATCGATCCGCGGGGCGGTGCCGAGGCCGGCCTCGGGCGCGTCGCCGCCTGCCGCGCGCGCGCCCCGGCCGACCCTCCGTGCCGCGGGTGTCTCCGCGAGCAGGATGTCCAGCCCGGCGGCCGACCACCCCGACCGACCGGCCACCGCAACCACGTCACCGGCCCGCGCGCCGGAGCGCAGCACCGGCGCCCGGCCGGCGAGATCGCCGAAGGCGGTCACCGCGATGACCAGCTCCGGGCTGCGCACCAGATCACCGCCTGCGATGGAGGCGCCGCAGGCACGGGCCCCCTCGGCCCACATCCCGGCGGTGAGGCCGTCGATCACCGCGACCGGCGTCTCGCCGGGGCAGCCGAGCGCGACGACGAAGGCGGTCGGCACCGCGCCCATGGCGACCACGTCGGCGGCGTTCTGCGCGATCGCCTTGCGGCCGATCTCCTCCGGCGCCGACCAGTCCAGCCGGAAGTGCCGGTTCTGCACCAGCATGTCGGTGGTCACCGCCAGCCTGCCGTCCGGCGCGGCCAGCACGGCGGCGTCGTCGCCGGGGCCGAGCAGGACGCCGGGCGCCTGCGCGCGGCCCGCGTTGATCCGCGCGATGAGCGCGAATTCGCCCAGTTCGCGCACGGTCGCGGTGCTGTCGTCGGCGCCGATGACCCCTCCTCGCCGTCCCGGTCGGAAACGCCCCGACGGTACCCTGGGCGGGCCCGCGCACACCGCGCCGGGCCGGACGACCAGGAGGGAGCGGTTGGCATGGCCGCCGACGCGCCGGATCGGAACGAGGGCGAGCACCCGGCAGGCACGCCCGGCCAGGGCCTCGGCGAGCGCGAGGCCGGGTCGCGGGCCCCGGAGGACAGCGAGCCGATCGAACCCGGCCACAGCCCGGCCGAGCACAGGGCCGACGGCGACCCGACGCCCCCCGGACCGGCCACCCGCCCCTATCCCCCGGCCCTGATCGCCACCGCCGTCGCCCTCCCGGTGACGCTGATCGTCGGCATCCTGGTCGCCGCCTTCATCGCCGCCCGCACCCCGGTCGAGCGCGAACCCATCGCCCTCGGCCCGGTCCCCGCCCCGCAGGCCGACGGCCCCGCCTGCACCGCCCTGCTCCCTGCGCTCCCGGACGACATCGACGACTACCGCCGCGCCGAACTGGTCGACCCGGTACCGCCCGGTACCCGCGCCTGGCAGCGCGACGACCCCGCCACCGAGCCGATCGTGCTCCGCTGCGGCCTGGACCGCCCGCTGGAGTTCAACCGCGCCTCGGCGCTGCAGATCGTGAACAACGTGCAGTGGTTCGAGATCCGCGACCCGGCGGCCGCGGGCAGCACCTGGTTCGCGGTCGACCGCGAGACCTACCTCGGCTTCACCGTGCCGGACGGCTCCGGCCCGACCCCGCTGCAGGCGGTCTCGGACGCGATCACCGCCACCATGCCGGAGCGCCCGCTCGACCCGAACCCGCTGCCGAACTAGCGCAGCCCGGTCCCGCGGGCCAGCGCCGTCTCGATCAGCGTGCTGACCAGCGCCGGGTACTCCACCCCGGTCGCCTCCCACATCCGCGGGTACATGGAGATGGGGGTGAAGCCGGGCATGGTGTTGATCTCGTTGATCACCGGCCCGCGCTCGGTCACGAAGAAGTCGACCCGGGCCAGCCCGGTGCAGTCCAGCGCGCGGAAGGCGCGCACCGCGAGCTCGCCGATCTCGGCGGCGACATCGTCGTTCAGCTTGGCGGGCACGTCGAATTCGCAGACCTCGTCGAGGTACTTGGTCTCGAAGTCGTAGAAGTCGGGGGCGGCGGTCTCCGGCATCCGGATCTCCGCGGGCACGCTGGCCGCGACCCGCCCGTCCGGGAACTCCAGCACCCCGCACTCCACCTCGCGCCCGAGGATCGCGGCCTCCACGATCACCTTGGGGTCGTGCTCGCGCGCCGTCGCGATCGCCGCGTCCAGCCGGTCCCAGTCGGCCACCCGGGTGATGCCGATCGAGGAGCCGCCGCGCGCGGGCTTGACGAAGACCGGAAGGCCGAGCGCCGCACGCTGCTCCGCGGTCAGCGTCGGCACGCCGGGGCGCAGCACGACCTGCTCGCCGACCGGGAGGCCGTCGGCGGCAAGCAACTTCTTGGTGAACTCTTTGTCCATGCCCGCCGCACTCGCCAGCACCCCCGGCCCGACGTAGGGCACCCCGGCCAGCTCGAGCAGCCCCTGCAGGGTGCCGTCCTCGCCCCATGGCCCGTGCAGCACCGGGAAGACCACGTCCACCGCGCCGAGCACCGCGGCCGGGTCGTCCAGCGCGACCAGGGCGCCGGGGCGGCTCGGGTCGGCGGCCAGCGCGAGCGCGGTGCCGGTGCCGTCCACCGCGGGCAGCGCGCCGTGGCTCATGCCGAGCGCGGCCACCTCGGCGCCGCCGAGCACCCAGGTGCCCTCGGTGGTGATGCCGATCGGTACCGCCTCGAAGCGCCGCGGATCGAGGTGACGCAGCACACTGCCCGCCGACACGCACGACACCGCGTGCTCGCTGCTCCGCCCGCCGAAGACGACGGCGACCCGAATCCGGTTCGTCATGCTGGGAACCGTACCTGTAAAGGGGGCACGCGTGAGCTGCCCCGGCCCGCACCGGGTGGTGCAGCTCTCACTCCGGCTTGATCCGCCTGCCCAGCAGGTTGCCCACCGCCTCGCGCACCGACAGCCCCTCGTGGCAGACCAGGTTCACCGCGTCGGTGAGCGGCATCTCGACGTCGTGCGCGGCCGCGAGCGCGCGCACCGATCCACAGGACTTGACACCTTCCGCCACCTGCCCGTGCGTGGCCTCCTGCGCCGCCTCCATGGACCCGCCCGCGCCGAGCACGTGCCCGAACGAGCGGTTGCGGGAGAGCGGGGAGGTGCAGGTGGCGACCAGGTCACCGACGCCTGCCAGCCCGGCGAGGGTGACCGGCTCGGCGCCGAGCGCGACCCCGAGCCGGATGATCTCGGCGAGCCCGCGGGTGATCAGGCTGGCCACCGAGTTGTCGCCGAGCCCCATGCCGGAGGCGATGCCGCAGGCCAGCGCGATGACGTTCTTGCAGGCGCCGCCGATCTCGCAGCCGACCACGTCGACATTGGTGTACGGCCGGAAATACCCGGTGGCGCAGGACTGCTGCAGCGCGACCGCGCGCGCCTCGTCGCTGCAGGCGATCACCGTCGCGGCGGGCTGGCCGGTGGCGATCTCCCTGGCCAGGTTCGGCCCGGAGAGCACCGCGACGCTGCCCGGGTCGGCGCCGGTCACCTCGGCGATCACCTGGCTCATCCGCAGCAGGGTTCCGGTCTCGATGCCCTTGGCCAGGCTGAGCAGCGAGGCGTCGTTCTCGTCGAGGGCCCTGCGCAGCGCGGGTTTCCAGTGCTCGAGGTTGCCGCGCAGCGACTGCGACGGCACCGCGAGCACCACGATGTCGGCGCCGTCCAGCGCGCGCTCGTGGTCGTCGGTGGCGGCAACGGTGGGGAGCTGCACGTCGGCGAGGTAGAACGGATTGCGGTGCTCGGTGGCGAGCGCCTTCGCCACCTCCGGCCTGCGCGCCCAGATCGTGACCTCGGTTCCGGCGTCGGCCAAGACCTTGGCGTACGCAGTACCCCATGAACCCGCACCCAGTACCGCCGCCCGTGTCATCCGCCCAATATGTCATGGAAGGATCGGGGTCATGCGTCCGCACGCCGTGCACGCCGTCATCGCGGTGAAGAGCCTGGACCGCGCCAAGAGCCGGTTGGCCGATCGGCTACGCCCGGAACATCGCTCGCGGCTGGCGCTCGCCATGCTCACCGACACCGTGCACGCCGCGCTGGCCGCGGCGCCGATCGATTCGGTCACCGTGGTCACCCCGGACGAGGCGGTGGCCGCGCTGGCCCGTGCGCTCGGCGCCGTCGCGCACCCCGACCCGGGCGGCCCCGGCGCGGGGCTGGCCCCGGACGGGCTGAACAACGCCCTGACCGCGGCCGCCGAGGCGGTGCGGCGCCGCCACGGCCCGGTCGCGCTGGTGGCGATGCAGGCGGATCTGCCCGCGCTGCGCCCGGCCGAGCTGGCCGAGGTGCTGGCCGCGGCGCCGCCCGGCCGCCGCGCGATGGTCACCGACCACACCGGCGAGGGCACCGCCGCGCTGCTGCAGCTGGACGGATTCGCGCCGCTTGCGCCACGATTCGGGCCGAGTTCCGCGCTACGTCACGTGACCGGTGGCGCCTTCCCGCTGGACGGCGACTGGCCGGGGCTGCGGCACGACGTGGACACCGGCGCCGATCTGGAGCTGATCCTCCGGCTCGGGGCCGGTCCGGCGACCACTGCTGTCCTGACCGACATCGGGTATCCGAGCGCCGTTCACGAACCCGTCCACCCGGTATGCTAGATGGTCGCCACGGCCCGGGTGAGACACGCGGCATTCACCGATGCCACACTGCGCACCGAGCGGTTCGTAGGGGATGATCGAAGACGTGAGCGATACGGAAACCGTCAAGCAGCAGTTGCTCCCCTCCGCCCCCCCGGCTGCCACCCCGCTGCTGGCCGATCCGGCGACTGCTCAGTTGCCACGTGATCGCTACCTCAACAGGGAACTCAGCTGGCTGGACTTCAACGCCAGGGTGTTGGCGCTCGCGGAGGACGAGTCGCTGCCGTTGCTGGAGCGCGCCAAGTTCCTCGCGATCTTCGCATCGAACCTGGACGAGTTCTACATGGTGCGGGTCGCCGGGCTGAAGCGGCGGGCGGAGACCGGGTTGCTGGTGCGCTCCGCGGACGGCCGGTCGCCGAGCGAGCAGCTCGAGCTGATCGCCGCGCGGGCACGGGAGATCGCGCAGCGGCACGCGGGCGTCTTCCTCGACTCGGTGGATCCGGCGCTCACCGAGGAGGGCATCGAGATCATCTGCTGGGGCGACCTCTCGGTCGCCGAGGCCGAGAAGCTGTCGGGCTACTTCCACGACCAGGTCTTCCCGGTGCTCACCCCGCTCGCGGTCGACCCGGCGCACCCCTTCCCGTACATCAGCGGGCTGAGCCTGAACCTGGCCGTCACGGTGAAGGACACCACCACCGGCGGCGAGCACTTCGCCCGGGTCAAGGTGCCGGACAACGTGGATCGCTTCGTCCGGGTGCGGCGCACCGAGACGGCCACCCCGATCGCGGCCTTCCTGCCCATGGAGGAGCTGATCGCGGCCCACCTCGACCTGCTCTTCCCCGGCATGACGGTGGTGGAGCACCACTCCTTCCGGATCACCCGCAACGCCGATTTCGAGGTCGACGAGGACCGGGACGAGGACCTGCTGCAGGCGCTGGAGCGCGAGCTGGCCCGGCGCCGCTTCGGCTCCCCGGTGCGGCTCGAGGTCTCCGACGACATGACCGAGCACATGCTCGACCTGCTGCTGCGCGAGCTCGAGGTCGACCCGCGCGACGTCATCCAGGTGCCGGGGCTGCTCGACCTCTCCTCGCTCATGCAGGTCTACGGCGTCGACCGGCCGAATCTCAAGGACACCCCGTACGTTCCGGCCACCCCGGCCGCGTTCGGCGAGCGGGAGACCCCGCGCAACGTCTTCGCCGCGCTGCGCGAGGGCGACGTGCTGGTGCACCACCCCTACGACTCCTTCTCCACCAGCGTGCAGCGCTTCATCGAGCAGGCGGCGGCGGACCCGCAGGTGCTCGCCATCAAGCAGACGCTGTACCGCACCTCCGGCGACTCGCCGATCGTGAACGCGCTGATCGACGCCGCCGAGGCGGGCAAGCAGGTGGTCGCGCTGGTGGAGATCAAGGCGCGCTTCGACGAGCAGGCCAACATCAAGTGGGCCCGCGCGCTGGAACAGGCGGGCGTGCACGTGGTCTACGGCCTGATCGGGCTCAAGACGCACTGCAAGACCTGCCTGGTGGTACGGCGCGAGGGCTCCACCATCCGGCGCTACTGCCACATCGGCACCGGCAACTACAACCCGAAGACCGCGCGGCTCTATGAGGACGTCGGGTTGCTCACCGCCGCACCGGAGATCGGCGCCGACCTGACCGACCTGTTCAACTCGCTCACCGGCTACTCCCGCAAGGAGGACTACCGCAACATCCTGGTCGCCCCGCACGGCGTGCGGGCCGGGATCATCGAGCGGATCCAGCGCGAGACCGAGCTGGCGCAGCAGGGCGAGCAGGCCCGGATCCGATTGAAGGCCAATGCCCTCGTCGACGAGCAGGTGATCGACGCGCTCTACCGCGCCTCGCAGGCCGGGGTGCAGGTGCAGATCGTGGTCCGCGGCATCTGCGGGCTGCGCCCCGGCGTGCCGGAGATGAGCGAGAACATCGAGGTGCGCTCGATCCTCGGCCGGTTCCTCGAGCATTCCCGGGTGATGCACTTCCGCGCGCAGAACGAGTTCTGGATCGGCTCGGCGGACATGATGCACCGGAACCTGGACCGCCGGGTCGAGGTCATGGCCCAGGTGAAGGATCCCAAGCTGCGCGAGCAGCTGGACGGGGTCTTCGACTCCGCGCTGCACCCGGCCACCCGGTGCTGGGTGCTCGCCGCGGACGGCAGCTGGCTGGCGCAGCCCAGCGGCGACCCGGACGACGTGCAGGTGCGCGACCACCAGGAATCGCTGATGCGGCTGCGGAGGCCGGAACAGCAGTGAGCGGGACGCGGGATGACAGCTCCCTCCTGGATCCTCGCGTGACCGCCGACATCCACGCCGCGGGCGCCGTGCTGTGGCGCCCGGCGCGGGCGGCGCGCGGGGGCGAGATCGAGATCGCGCTCGTGCACCGGCCCAAGTACCGGGACTGGTCGCTGCCGAAGGGCAAGCTGGAGCCGGGCGAGTCGCCGGTGCTGGCCGCCGTGCGCGAGATCACCGAGGAGACCGGCGTGCGCTGCGTGCTCGGCCGCTACCTCGGGCACGTGAGCTACCCGGTCACCGGGCACAAGCTCAAGCGGGTGGACTACTGGGCGGCGGAGGCCGGCGAGGGCGAATTCGACCCCGGCGACGAGATCGACGACCTGGTCTGGCACTCGCCGGACAAGGTGATGCGGGAACTCTCCTACCCGATGGACCGGCAGGTGCTGCGCACCTTCGGCAATCTGCCCCCGCGGACGAGCACGCTGCTCCTGGTCCGGCACGCCAAGGCCGGGCAGCGCGGCAAGTACGCGGGCCCGGACCGGGAGCGCCCGCTGGAGCCGGCCGGCGCCGAGCAGGCGCTGACGCTGGTGCCGAACCTGCTCGCCTTCGGTGCGCGGCAGGTGTTCTCGGCCGACCCGGTGCGCTGCGTGCAGACGGTGGCCCCGCTCGCCGGTTCGCTCGGGGTCGAGGTCGGGCTGGAGCCCGCGCTCTCCGAGGACGCCTACGCCGCCGATCCGGCGGCCGCGCTGACCCGGATCCGGGAGCTGGTGTCGGACAGCGCCGTCCGGGTGGTGTGCAGCCAGGGCAAGGTGATCCCGCACCTGATGCGCGAGTGGGCGGCGGCCGACGGCCTCACGCTGCCGCCCGCGCGGAACCGCAAGGGCAGCGTCTGGGTGCTCTCCTTCGTCGACGGCCGCATGGTGGCCGCCGACCACCTGGACCGGCGGCTCTACGTGGACGACACCGAGGAGTAGCGGGCGCGAGAACGGCCCCGGGGTCGGTGTCCCGGGGCCGTTTTCCGTCTGCCTGCGGGCCGGGAGGACGATCTGGTCTTCCGGCTGCGCCGCACCGCGTTCCGATGGCACCGACCGGTCGCGGTGGACGCCGGTACGGATGTCACGGACACCGTCGTGAGCTGGGTTTCAGCTGCTACGGCGGGCCGGTGCCTTCTTGGCCGCGGTGGTCTTCTTCGCCGCCGTTGTCTTCGCCGCGGTGGTCTTGGCCGCGGTGGCGGTCTTCTTGGCGGGGGCCTTCTTCGCCGCCGCCGTCTTGGTGGCCGCCGCCTTGGTGGCGGTGGTCTTCTTGGCCGGAGCCTTGGTGGCGGCCGTCTTCGTGGCCGCGGCGGTGGTCTTCTTGGCCGGAGCCTTCTTCGCCGCGGTCTTGGTGGCGGTGGCCTTGGTGGCCGGTGCCTTGGTCGCGGTGGTCTTCTTGGCCGCGGCCTTGGTGGCGGGTGCCTTGGTCGCCGCCTTGCGGGCGGTGGTCTTGGCCGGTGCCTTGGTGGCGGCGGCGGTGGTCTTCTTGGCCGCCGTCGCCTTCTTGGCCGCC
Organism: Nocardia sp. NPDC057227; assembly: GCF_042669725.1. Taxonomy (NCBI): domain Bacteria; kingdom Bacillati; phylum Actinomycetota; class Actinomycetes; order Mycobacteriales; family Nocardiaceae; genus Nocardia; species Nocardia sp. NPDC057227. Next base: position 233,501 of record NZ_JBHUXA010000003.1, read on the forward strand.
GCGGTCTTCTTGGCCGCCGTCTTCTTCGCGGCCACCGGCGCATTCACGCCGCGCTTCACGGCCGGGCCGCTCGCCGCGAGTTTCTGCTTGCCCGCGATGACGGCCTTGAACTGCGCACCCGGCCGGAATGCCGGCACCGAAGTCGGCTTCACCTTGACGGTTTCGCCGGTGCGCGGGTTCCTGGCGACGCGCGCCGCGCGCTTGCGCTGTTCGAAGACGCCGAAGCCGGTGATGGTGACGCTCTGACCCTTGTGGACGGCGCGGACGATGGTGTCGACCACGTGCTCGACTGCCGCGGTGGCCGTGCGCCTGTCCGTACCCAACTTTTCGGTCAGAACGTCGATCAGTTCCGCCTTGTTCATTGAATCCTCCGCAGACTAATGGCCCGTCGTCGGACCGACTAGGTACCACGGTAAACCCAGTTTGGGCAAGAGTCTATGTGCCACGCCAAAATTCATGTGGTTTAGCACACGTCCAGCTACCGGCCTCCATGTAGCGCAGCTAACGGCCCGAGGTGATTACGCCTGCGAAATACGCTCCGGAAGGGTGGCGGGTTTCCATGCCGGCCTTTGGCTTTCATAGGCCCCGATCCGGGCTTCCTGGCGGAGTGTCAGTCCGATATCGTCCAGACCCTCCAGGAGACGCCACCGAGTGTAGTCGTCAATGTCGAACGGCAACACGACGGTTCCTGCCGTCACGGTGCGTGCCCGCAGGTCCACAACCAATTCCAACCCCGGCTGTTCCTCGAGCAACTTCCAGAGCATTTCGACATCATTCTGTGACATCTGCGCGGCGACCAACCCGCCCTTACCCGCATTCCCACGGAAGATGTCGGCGAAACGCGACGAGATCACCGTTCGAAAGCCGTAGTCCGACAGTGCCCACACCGCGTGCTCACGGGACGACCCGGTGCCGAAATCCGGTCCGGCGACCAACACGCTGCCCCGATCATAGGGCGCGGTGTTCAGAATGAAGTCCGGATCGGTCCGCCAGGCCGCGAAGAGCCCGTCCTCGAATCCGGTGCGGGTGACGCGCTTGAGGTAAACCGCGGGAATGATCTGATCGGTGTCGATGTTCGAGCGGCGCAGCGGCACGCCGATGCCCTTGTGCACGGTGAACGGTTCCATGGAAATTCCTCCGGGTGGGGTTCGGGTGGTCGTCAGTCCAGATCCGCGGGTGAGGAGAGCGTTCCGCGCACCGCCGTCGCGGCGGCGACGAGCGGCGAGACCAGGTGCGTCCGGCCGCCCTTGCCCTGCCTGCCCTCGAAGTTGCGATTCGAGGTCGAGGCGCAGCGCTGACCCGGCTCCAGCTGATCGGGATTCATTCCCAGGCACATCGAGCAGCCCGCCTGCCGCCATTCCGCGCCCGCGGCGGTGAAGATATCCCCGAGCCCCTCCTGCTCGGCCTGCGCGCGCACCCGCATACTTCCCGGCACCACGAGCATGCGCACGCCGTCGGCGACACGCCTGCCCTGCAAGATATCGGCGACCGCGCGCAGATCCTCGATCCGGCCGTTGGTGCAGGAGCCGACGAAAACGGTGTCGACGGTGACCTGGCGCAGCGGGGTGCCGGGAACGAGATCCATGTAACGCAGCGCCTTGGCGGCTGAATCGCGCTCGGACTCGTCGGCGATCTCCGCCGGGTCCGGCACCGTCGCGCCGAGCGGCAGCCCCTGGCCCGGGTTGGTGCCCCAGGTGACGAACGGGGTCAGCGCGGCGCCGTCGATGTGCACCTCGGCGTCGAATACCGCGCCCTCGTCGGTCGCCAGCTGGTCCCAGGCCGCGACGGCGGCATCCCAGTCGGCGCCCTGCGGCGCGTGCGGGCGGCCCTTCAGGAATTCGTAGGTGGTCGCGTCCGGGGCGATCATGCCCGCCCGCGCACCCGCCTCGATCGACATATTGCAGACCGTCATCCGCGCCTCCATGGACATGGCCCGGATCGCCTCGCCCCGGTACTCAAGGACGTAGCCCTGGCCGCCGCCGGTGCCGATCTTCGCGATCACGGCCAGGATCAGGTCCTTGCTCGTGACGCCTGCGGGCAGCTCGCCGTCCACGGTGATGGCCATGGTCTTGAACGGGCGCAGCGAGAGCGTCTGGGTGGCGAGCACGTGTTCCACCTCGCTGGTGCCGATGCCCATGGCGATCGCGCCGAAGGCGCCGTGCGTGGAGGTGTGGCTGTCGCCGCAGACCACCGTCATGCCCGGCTGGGTGAGCCCGAGCTGCGGGCCGACCACGTGCACGATGCCCTGGTCCAGGTCGCCCATCGGGTGCAGCCGGATGCCGAACTCGGCGCAGTTGTGCCGCAGCGTCTCCACCTGGGTGCGGGAGACCGGGTCGGCGATCGGCTTGTCGATGTCGGTGGTCGGGACGTTGTGGTCCTCGGTCGCGATGGTGAGGTCCGGCCTGCGCACCGGGCGCCCGGCCGCGCGCAGCCCGTCGAAGGCCTGCGGGCTGGTCACCTCGTGCACCAGGTGCAGGTCGATGTAGATGAGGTCGGGCTCGCGGGCGGCGCCCTCGCCCTCCCCGCGCGCGACGATATGCTGCTCCCACACCTTCTCGGCCAGTGTGCGTGGACGATCGGCCATTCTTGGATCACCTTCCGTACCAGGGGCTGGTGGATTCGTTTTTGAATCCCAGAATACGAGACGTTAGTATCGTTCTATGAGACAGCATAGCGGCATCGGGGTCCTGGACAAAGCCGTGACGGTGTTGTACGCGGTGGCCGAGGAGCCGTGCGGCCTGAACGAGCTCTGCGCCCGCACCGGGCTGCCGAGGGCCACCGCGCACCGGCTGGCCGTCGGCCTCGAGGTGCACCGCCTGCTGGCCAGGGACAACCAGGGCCGCTGGCGGCCGGGCCCCGCCCTCGCCGAGCTGGCCGTCGGGGCGACCGACCCGCTGCTCGACGCCGCGGGCGCGGTACTGCCCCGGCTGCGCGAGATCACCGGCGAGAGCGTGCAGCTCTACGCCAGGGACGGCCACTCCCGGGTCTGCGTGGCCGCGCTGGAGCCGCCGGTGGGGCTGCGGGACACCGTTCCGGTGGGGTCGCGACTACCGCTCACCGCCGGTTCGGCGGCGAAGGTGCTGCTGGCCTGGGCCGACCCCGAGCTGCAGCGCGACCTGCTCGCCGAGGCGGTCTTCGGCGAGCGCGCGCTGGCCGAGGTGCGCAGGCGCGGCTGGGCGCAGAGCGCGGCCGAGCGGGCGGCGGGCGTGGCGAGCGTCTCGGCCCCGGTGCGCGACGTCTCCGGCGCCGTGGTCGCGGCGATCTCGGTCTCCGGCCCGATCGATCGAATGGGCCGCAGGCCGGGGGCGCGCTGGGCCGCCGACCTGGTCGCGGCGGCGGAGGCGCTGCAGAAGCGGCTCTGAACCGACTGCAACACGTTCTAGAGTGGCGGCATGGGAGTCAACCAACGCACGCAGATCGTGATGGCCGAGGCGGAGATCACCCGCTTCCTGGAGACCAGCCGGGTCGCCACCTTCGCCACCATCGGCAAGGAGGGCGTGCCGCACCTGACCGCGATGTGGTACGCCCTGCTCGACGGCGAGGTGTGGTTCGAGACCAAGGCGAAGTCGCAGAAGGCGGTGAATCTGCGCCGCGATCCGCGGGTGACCTGCCTGGTCGAGGCCGGCGACACCTACGACCAGCTGCGCGGGGTGTCGATCGAGGGGCGCGCCGAGGTGGTGGACGACCCGGAGCGGCTCTTCGCGGTGGGGGTGAGCGTCTGGGAGCGCTACACCGGCCCGTACACCGATGACCTCCGGCCGCTGGTCGAGCAGATGCTGCACAAGCGGATCGCGGTGCGGGTGGTGCCGGAGCGGGTGCGCTCCTGGGATCACCGCAAGCTGGGGATGCCCGCCATGCCGCTGGGCGGGAGCACCCTCGGCGAGCCCTCCTGACGAAAAGCGCGAGGCCCCCGATCCGAGTGGATCGGGGGCCTCGCGGTTGTAGCCCCGACGGGATTCGAACCCGCGCTACCGCCTTGAGAGGGCGGCGTCCTAGGCCGCTAGACGACGGGGCCAGGACTTGCTTGTGCTTCCCTTCCGGGAGGCGGTTGCCAGCTTAGCTGGCGGGAGCCCGGCGACCAAATCGCCGGGGTCCGAACGCTTTCGGCGATCGGCTCTCCGCTGGGGTACCAGGACTCGAACCTAGAATGGCTGAACCAGAATCAGCTGTGTTGCCAATTACACCATACCCCAATGACCAGGCGACCCCGACCTCGCTTCCGGCTGAATGCGAGAGGGCGTTTTCCGGCCGGGAAGAAGAGTACCAAAGGGGCCGGGGTAAACTACAAATCGCCTGGTCAGACCCCTGTTTCAGCCCTCGGGGCGCCACTCCAGCGCGGCGTTCAGCCGGGCCAGTGAGAGTTCCCGCCCGAGCAGCTCCATCGACTCGTACAGCGGCGGGCTGATGTGCGACCCGGTGATCGCCACCCGCACCGGCGCGAATGCCTTCCTCGGCTTCAACTCCAGTTTCTCGATCAATGCGACGCGCAGCGCCTCCTCGATCGCGGCGGTGGTCCATTCCGGCAGCGCCTCGAGTGCGCCGAGCGTGGCCCGCAGTACCGGCTCGGCGGGTTCGCCGAGATTCTTCGACCCGGCCGCGGGGTCGATCGAGAACTCGCCTGCGGGGGCGAACAGGAATCGCAGCAGCCCCCACGCGTCGTCCAGAACCACGATCCGGGTCTGGACCAACTCGGCGGCCGCGGCGAAGACCTTCTCGTCGATTTCCGCGCCGATCCGGCCCTGCCCGGTCAGGAACTCCCGGAGCCTGCGGGCGAAATCTCCGGCTTCCAGCAAACGGATGTGTTCCGCGTTGATCGCGTCGGCCTTCTTCTGGTCGAAACGGGCCGGGTTGGAATTCACCGAGGAAATGTCGAACGCCTCGACCATCTCCGTCATGGAGAACACGTCGCGGTCGTCGGCGAGGCCCCAACCGAGCAGCGCGAGGTAATTCAGCAAACCTTCGGGAACAAAGCCGCGATCGCGATGGGCGAACAGGTTGGACTCCGGATCCCGCTTCGACAACTTCTTGTTGCCCGGCCCCATGACGAAGGGCAGGTGACCGAACTCGGGGGTGAACTCGGCGACCCCGATCCGGCGCAGCGCGGCATAGAGCGCGAGCTGCCGCGGGGTGGACGAGAGCAGGTCCTCGCCGCGCAGCACGTGGGTGATCCGCATGAGCGCGTCGTCGACCGGGTTGACCAGCGTGTACAGCGGATCCCCCGACCCGCGGGTGAGCGCGAAATCGGGCACCGTCCCGGCCTTGAAGACGGTCTCCCCGCGCACCAGGTCGTGCCAGCCGAGGTCCTCGTCCGGCATCCGCAGCCGCACCACCGCGGGCCTGCCGTCGGCCCGGTACGCCGCGATCTGCTCGGCCGTGAGCTCCCGGTCGAAGTTGTCGTAGCCGAGCTTCGGATCGCGCCCCGCGGCGCGGTGCCGAGCCTCGACTTCGTCCGGCGTGGAGAAGGATTCGTAGGCCTCACCGGCCGCCAGCAACCTCTGCACGACCTCCAGATGCTGCCCCCGGCGCAGGGATTGGCGGTACGGCTCGTAGGGCCCGCCGACCTCGGGGCCCTCGTCCCAGGTGAGGCCGAGCCAGCGCAGCGCGTCCAGGATCGCGGCGTACGACTCCTCGGTGTCGCGGGCCGCGTCGGTGTCCTCGATCCGGAAGACGAAGGTGCCGCCGTGGTGCCGGGCGAACGCCCAGTTGAACAGCGCGGTGCGCACCAACCCCACGTGCGGGGTCCCGGTGGGCGACGGGCAGAAGCGGACCCGAACTTCGGTCATGGCTCTCTTTCAGCGTTTCGTGGCAACGGGATTGGTCAGCGTACCGATTCCCTCGACGGTCACGGAGACGTTCTGGCCCGCCTGCACCGGGCCGACGCCCTCGGGGGTGCCGGTCAGCAGCACATCGCCGGGGAGCAGCGTCATCACCGTACTGACGAACTCGATCAGCGTCGGAATGTCGTGCAGCAGCAGGGATGTCCGGCTGCGCTGGCGCACCTCGCCGTCGAGCTCGGTGACGATCTCCAGATCGCCCGGGTCCAGCTCGGTCTCGATCCACGGCCCGAGCGGGCAGAAGGTGTCGTACCCCTTGCCCCTGGTCCACTGCCCGTCCGACTTCTGCTGGTCACGCGCCGTGACGTCGTTCGCGACGGTGTAGCCGAGGATGACGTCGCGCGCCTTCGCGGCGGGCACGTCCTTGCACGGGCGGCCGATCACCACCGCCAGCTCACCCTCGTAGTCGACCCGGGAAGAGCTGGGCGGCAGGATGATCGGGGCGTTCGGGCCGACGATGGCGGTGTTCGGCTTGAGGAAGATGACCGGCGATTCCGGGGCCTCGCCGCCCATCTCCGCGGCGTGCGCCGCGTAGTTCTTGCCCACGCACACCACCTTGCTCGCCAGGATCGGCGCGAGCAGCCGCACGTCGGCCACCGGCCAGCTCCGGCCGGTGTAGGTCGGGCTGCCGAACGGATGCTCGGCGATCTCCCTCGCGACACTCTCGGATCCCTCGCCCTCGATACGGGCGAAGGCGACTCCGTCGGGACTGGCTACTCGACCTAGGCGCATGGCCGCAGTCTATCGACCCGGTGCCACCTGCTCGAACACACCCGACCGAGCGGTCCGCTCCGATCCGGTGTACCGTGACCTCGATGTTCAGTTTGTGAGATTACAATCCCGAAATATGGGAATGCGAGGTGGCTCATGGTGGCGACGACGGCGGCCGTCGGCGAACGGCGGCGCTGGGCCATGCTCGGGCTCGGGGTGTTCGCGCAGGCCGCGAGCGCCGTCTTCATCCACGGCGTGCCGTTCCTGCTCCCCGCGCTCACCGACGGCGGGATGGCGCTGCCCACCGCGGGGCTGCTGGTCGCCATGCCCACCGTCGGGCTGGTCTGCACGCTGATCGCCTGGGGCTGGGTGGTGGACCGGATCGGCGAGCGCAAGGTGCTCGTGGCCGGGCCGCTGATCACCGCCGCCGCCGGCGGCGCGGCCGCGTTCACCGCGCACCCGATCGCGCTGGGCGCCTTGCTCTTTCTCGGCGGGGCCGGGGCGGCCAGCACCAACGGCGCGAGCGGGCGGGTGATCGTCGGCTGGTTCCCGCCGCACCGGCGCGGGCTCGCCATGGGCATCAGGCAGACCGCGCAGCCGCTCGGGGTCGGGATCGGCGCGCTGGCGATTCCCGCGGTGGCCGCGCAGCACGGTGTACCCGCCGCGGTGCTCGTCCCGGCGGTCATGGCGTTGCTGGCGGCGGCCGCGTGCGCGGTCGGGATCATCGATCCGCCGCGGCCGCAGCGCTCGGAGGCCGATCCGGGGCTGCTCGCCAACCCCTACCGGGGCGACGGCACGCTGTGGCGGGTGCACCTCGTCTCGGTGCTGCTGGTGGTGCCGCAGGGCACGCTGTGGACCTTCGCGCTGCTCTGGCTGCACCGGGACGCTGGCTGGTCGCTGGCCGCGGCCGGGCTCCTGGTGACCGGCACCCAGGTCCTCGGCGCGATCGGCCGGATCGGCGCGGGCGCCTGGTCCGATCGGGTCGGCAGCAGGCTCGGCCCGCTGCGCACGGTGGCGATCGCGGCGGTCGTCTCGATGGCGGCGCTGGCGCTGGCCGCCTGGACCGAGTGGTGGTGGGTGGCGATCCCGCTGCTGGTGGTGGCGTCGGTGATCACGGTGTCGGACAACGGGTTGGCCTTCACCGCGGTCGCCGAGATCGCCGGGCCGTACTGGAGCGGGCGCGGGCTCGGCGTGCAGAACACCGGCCAGAACCTGGCCATGGCGGCGGTGCCGCCGGTCTTCGGCGCCGTCATCGACGCCGCAGGCTTCCCCGCGGTCTTCATCGCCGCCGCGGTGATCGCCACGGTAGCGGTCCCCTTGGTCCCGCGGGACCGCCGGCACACGGACCACTGAACCGCGCCATCCCGACATCAGCGGCCTCGGCTTGCCTGCGCGCGGCGTCCCCGACTCCTCGCGGGAGCGCGGCGTCGCGTTCCCGACGCGCTCCGGCCCGCCGCGGGCCTCCGGTGCGGAGCCCCGCTGAGACAGCTGTGCCCCACCCGAACCCGGGTGGGGCACGAGCCTGGGAACCCTAGACCGCGGCCGCGATCCGATCCCCGACCTCGACGGTCGAGGCCGAACCGGAGCGCCCGGCCAGATCCTTCGCCACCGCGCTCTCGATCCGCCCCGCCTGCTCGGTCTGCCCGAGGTGGTTGAGCAGCAACGCCACCGAGAGAATCGCGGCGGTCGGATCCGCCTTCGACTGCCCGGCGATATCCGGCGCGCTCCCGTGCACCGGCTCGAACATGCTCGGGTTGGCCCCGGAGGCGTCGATGTTGCCGCTCGCCGCCAGCCCGATCCCGCCGCTCACCGCGGCCGCCAGATCGGTGATGATGTCGCCGAACAGGTTGTCGGTGACGATCACGTCGAAGCGGCCCGGGTCGTTCACCAGGTGGATGGTGGCGGCATCGATGTGCTGGTACGCCGTGGCGACGTCCGGGAACTCGGCCCCCACCTCGGCCACCGTGCGCTGCCAGAGCGACCCGGCGAAGGTGAGCACATTGGTCTTGTGCACCAGCGTGAGGTGCTTGCGCCGCGCCTGCGCCTTGGCGTAGGCGTAGCGCACCACGCGCTCGATGCCGAAGCGGGTGTTGGTGCTCACCTCGGTGGCGACCTCGTGCGGGGTCTCCACCCGGATGGCGCCGCCGGTGCCGGTGTACGGCCCCTCGGTGCCCTCGCGCACCACGACGAAGTCGATATCCGGCGACCCGGCCAGCGGGCTGGAGACCCCCGGGTACAGCTTCGACGGCCGCAGGTTCACGTGGTGGTCGAGCGCGAACCGGGTGCGCAGCAGCAGCCCGCGCTCCAGGATCCCGCTCGGCACCGACGGGTCGCCGATCGCGCCGAGCAGGATGGCGTCGTGCTGCTTCAGCTCCGGCAGCACCGAGTCCGGCAGGATCTCGCCGGTCGCGTGGTACCGCTTCGCGCCCAGGTCGTACTCGGTGCGCTCGACGCCGGGCAGCACCGTGTCCAGCACCTTGAGCGCCTCGGCGACGACCTCGGGGCCGATTCCGTCACCGGGGATGACAGCAAGCTTCATGGTTGCTCCGTTGCTTTCCGGGCCGCTCAGGACAGGTCGATCTGCGCGATCTTGGTGGCCCCGACCGCCTCCGCGATGGCGCCCTGCACGTCGGCGGGGACCTCCTGGCCGACCCGAAGGATCACCGTCGCGCCGTCCTTGTCCGCGTCCTGGGTGAGCTGCGCGGCCAGGATGTCGACCCCGGCCTCGCCGAGCCGGGTGCCGATCTTGCCGAGCGCGCCCGGCTGGTCGTCGTAGTTCAGGATGGCCAGGTTCAGCCCCTCGGCACGCAGGTCGTAGTTGCGCCCGTTGATGTTGACGATCTTCTGCACCTGCTGCGGCTCGGTGAGCGTGCCCGCGACATTGAGCGTGCGGCCGTCGCCGAACACCGCGCGCAGGTCGACCAGGCTGCGGTGGCTCGGGCTCTCCGACACCGTGGTCACCTCGGCGCTGATGCCGCGGTCCTGCGCGAGCGCGGGCGCGTTCACGAAGGTCACCTGGTCCTCGATGAGCGCGGAGAAGATGCCGCGCAGCGCCGCGAGCTGCAGCACCGCGACCTCCTGGGCGGCCAGCTCGCCGCGCACCTGGATCTCCAGGCTCACCGGCAGCTCGTCGGAGAGCCCGCCGAGCAGGGCGCCCTGCTTGCGCACGATCTCCAGCCACGGCGCGACCTCGTCGGCCACCGCGCCGCCGGTGACGTTCACCGCGCCCGGCACGAACTCGCCCGCCAGCGCCAGCAGCACCGACTTGGCGACATCGGTGCCCGCCCGGTCCTGCGCCTCGGTGGTGGAGGCGCCCAGGTGCGGGGTCACCACGACCTGCGGCAGCTCGAAGAGCGGGCTGTCGGTGCACGGCTCGGTCTCGAAGACGTCGAGCCCCGCCGCGCGCACGTGCCCGGAGGTGATGGCCTCGGCCAGCGCGACCTCGTCGACGAGCCCGCCGCGCGCCGCGTTCACGATGATCACACCCGGCTTGGTCTTGGCGATCGCCTCACGGCCGATGATGCCCTTGGTCTCCGGGGTCTTCGGCAGGTGCACCGAGATCAGGTCGGCCCGCTCCAGCAGCTCGTCCAGGGGCAGCAGCTCGATGCCGAGCTGCGCCGCCTTGGCCGGCGACACGTAGGGGTCGTAGGCGACGATCTTCGTCTCGAACGCGGCGAGGCGAGCGGCGAAGAGCTGCCCGATCCGGCCCAGCCCGACCACGCCGACCGTCTTGCCGAAGATCTCCACGCCGTTGAACTTGCTGCGCTTCCAGGTGTGCTCGCGCAGCGTCGCATCGGCCTGCGGGACCTGGCGGGCGGCGGCGAGCAGCAGCGTGACGGCGTGCTCGGCCGCGGTGTGGATGTTCGAGGTGGGCGCGTTCACCACAAGCACGCCGCGCTCGGTGGCGGCCGGAACCTCGACATTGTCCAGCCCGACCCCGGCCCTGGCCACGATCTTCAGCCGCTTGCCCGCGTCCAGCACCTCGGCGTCGACGGTGGTGGCGGAGCGCACCAGCAGCGCGTCGGCCTCCGGCACCGCGGCCAGCAGGGCCGGACGGTCCGGGCCGTCCACCCAGCGGACCTCGACACCGTCACCGAGCGCGTCGACGGTCGACTGGGCGAGCTTGTCGGCGATCAGGACAACAGGACGGCCAGCTTGGCTCACGGTGGGTTACTCCTGGGGAAGGGGGTTGGTTGCCACCGAGCAGCTTAATAGCCCAGGACAGCGCCGTGGACGCCCCCCTCGGCCGCAGCCGCCGTCCTGTGGCCGAACACACCTCGGGCCCCGCACCTGTCCAGGTGCGGGGCCCGAGAGAGACCTGAGGGATCAGGGGACGAGGCGCACGTCCTGCGCCTGCGGACCCTTCTGACCCTGCCCGATCTCGAACTCCACCCGCTGCCCCTCATCGAGGGAGCGGAAGCCGCTGCCGCTCACAGCCGAGTAATGCACGAAGACGTCGGGGCCCCCGCCGTCCTGCGCGATGAAGCCGAAGCCCTTCTCGCTGTTGAACCACTTCACAATGCCTTGAGCCATTTCATTCTTTCCTGTAGACGAGCCGGGAAACTTCTGTTGCAACTCCCGGTCTCGCCGTCCAGCTTGCCAGGTGCAGGGGGATTCCTCCACCTGGAAGAGGTGGGGGAAGTGTGAGGTAGATGACGTGGCGGGGGGTGATTTCCCATGTATGACCGGGGCATCTGCCGCACTCGCGTGATGTGAAGCTGGCTGTCCGGGTCATCCCTGAGAAATTCTCAGGATTCGTACCGCGAGTGCGTCGATGTGTTCGAGCATGGTGTCCGGTTCGGCTGCCAGATCCAGCGCGTGGCAATAGATCGTGATTCCGCAATTCCGGATCGGGTGCACGCTCTCCGGTTCGTGCCCCCTGGCGTAGACGAGATGGCCCTGTCGAAGTCCGAGCACGGAGCAGTAGGCGAGCATCTGATAGATGTCCCCCTCGGGATATGTCCGATTCCGGCCACTGCCCTGCTCCACCTTGTACTTGGCGTCGATCACCGCGACCGGCGCGCCGTCGGCGGCGTAGCACACCAGATCGGGCCGCAATCGGATCGTGGAGTTCGTCGTCAGGAGGTGCTGGTCCTGCGTCGCCACCCGGAACCCGCGTGGCGCGATCGCCGCCCGGAGCGCTCCGGTCACGAAGTCCTCATAGATCCGCCACATGTCGAAGAGGAACGCCCGGACCGTGAGCGCTCCTCTGCTCAGCTCGAACGAGCCGCCGTCGAGAATCACGAGCGATAGGCGCAGTACATCGTGGTAGGCCCGGTTTCCGCGATCGAAGGCGAAAGTCGGCCGCGGCTCGCTGCGCGACAGAATCCGCACATCCTGGAGTGAATGCGCGATCTTCCGCAGCTTTCGCAGGGTGGCGACCGGCAGCTCCGGCAAGCCCTGCAGCAGCCGCGTCGCCGCGAGCAGGATCTGGTTCTCCGCCGTGTCCACCGTGTATTCGTCGCGTTCGATATGAATCGGCACCGCGACGCCGAACTGCCGGGTGGCCTGTTCACGGACGCGCATTCGCCCCGAAGGGATGGCGGATACCGTCGTTTCAGTTCGGTACCGCCGCAGCGGTCCCCGGGCGAGAGCGCGCGAAGCGAGCTGCACGAAGGAATCGGCGAAAGCGGTGGAGAATCCGCTGACGGCTTCCAGTCGCACGAACTCCGGGCGCCAAACATCGCCGCCGGTGTTGTACCCGAGCAGGAACGGAACTCTTCTCAATTCGGTCACTTTGGGATGCAGGACCAACTGCAGATCCCCGAGCCTGATCGCGCCGACCTTGCCCTTCGGATTGAGCTGATACCGCTCCGAGAACAGGGGCGTCACCGCGATGGAATCGAGCGCCCGAATCGCTTCGTACTGTGACCTGGTGAGCTCGACCTCGGTGTTCGCGTGTTCGACCAGATCGATCGATCTCACTCGCTGTCGCCCCAGTCGCCGAGTTCGGTGCTCATGCGGCTCTCGATCTCGGAGAGCGCGTAGCGCGCGTCCACATCGACGTCGGGCTCGTTGAGGTGGTAGTCCTCCAGCAGCGGGATGATCCTGGTCTGCCAGGTGATCTCCATTTTGTGCCTGGACTGCGCGGCCGGCCCCATCAGATACGAGGGGCCGAGCTTGAAATCGTCGTCGTCGATCGAACTGTTCAGCACGTCCAGGAGTTCGGCGATCACCCGGGAGTGGCCGTTCTTGTCGAGCCAATTCCGGAGCAGATCCCTCGTCGGTTCTCGGCTCGGATGCAGGTGCACGAAGGAGAAGCGCCGGCGCATCGCCGTGTCCAGCGAGGCCACCGAGCGGTCCGCGCGGTTCATCGTGCCGATCACGAGGATGTTCTCCGGCAGTCGGAAGGGCATCCGCTCCCCGGAGTACATCAGCTGGATGGTCTCGTCCCGGTACTCCAGCAGGTAGTACAGCTCGCCGAAGATCTTCGAGAGATTGCCGCGGTTGATCTCGTCGATGACGAGCGCGTGTAGCCGATCCGGTTCCCGCTGCGCCTGCTCGGCGACCTGCCGCAGAGGGCCGTGGTGCAATTCGTAGGTGATCTGGCCGCCCTCGGTCGAGGCCGGGCGCAGCCCCTCGAAGAAGTCCTCGTAGGAGTAGGTCGGGTGGAACTGCACCACGGTCACCCGGTCGCCGCAGAGGTGCTCGGCCAGTTTTCGAGCCAGGTACGTCTTACCGGTGCCCGGCGGCCCGTAGAAGATGAGCTGGGGCCGGTCCCGCAGCAGCTCGATGGATCGCTGCAACCACTCGACCGGCATGAGCAATTCCTCCGCCAGTTCCTCGGTCGCCGGTGCGAACTTCTCGATCACCGGCGCGGCCGTATCGGCCTCCGGGGCTCCGTCCTCCACCCAACCCAGCTTCAGTTCCCGATTGAAGATGCGCACGAGTTCGATGGCGTCCGCGCGGCTCAGCTGGAGCGACTGGCTGCTCTTCGGATTCGACTGCCGACCTTCGGATCCGAACGTCGAGAGGTGCACCAGCGGGTCGCCGTTCTCGTCGCCGATGACTTGCCACTGGCAGGTCACCGCGTTCTCCGGCTTGTGCGCGGCCACCCGCTGCGTGCCCTCCACGATCCTGCGAATACGGGCCATCGCCTGCCACTCCCTCCGGTCCGGTACGCGAAGGCAAGCGTATCCACTCGGTACGAACGAGCGCGTGCCGATCAGTGCGCGAGTTCGGATCAGGAGATTTCCATCGGGAAGGGAAGGGAGGTGCGGATTCCGTTCTCGTCGGCGGCGGTCCACTCGTCGATGACGAGATAGTTGGCGGGGCGGAGAGGCCGCGCGCCGCCGGGAAGGGGTCCGTGACCGGCCGCGAGCGCATAGGCGCGGACCATCTCGATCGCAGTTCCGGTGCGCGCGGTAGCCACCTCCCAGTTGCAGGGAATGTCGGCGTCGGAGGGCATTCAGTATTGCGGTACACGACGAAATCGGGGACCAGGCAATCGAATTCACCTGCGACAGAGAACAAGCGGCTTGGCCGGGCACCGACCGTACTCCCATCGGGGGTCGAGCGCGTGAGCGCGCTCAGTAGACGATCGGCGACATTTCCCCGGGCCAGGACTCGTGCACCGGTACAGGACAGGGCTCCCCGGCACTCCACCAAACGCACTGGTTTCAGCGGCGCATGCCATACACGGGCGCTACACAGACAGGATGCTCAGTGCGGCACGTCGATTTCGCCGCTGGCCGCGGCCCGCCACTTGACCGCCCACGGCGCGCGGCGATGCTCCTCGGGCAGAGCCTCGACGGCTGCGACGACTTCTGCCGATGCCTGTTCGGTCAGTCCGAGTGTGCGCAGCACTCGGGCGCGCTGGAGGCCGTAGAAACCTGGCGTGTACCAGTACCCTGCCTCCGGCGGCGTCTCGTCCTCCGCCGCGGCCTGCGCATGGTCGGCATCGGCCAGCGCCGCCTCAGCGGCACGGGGCTCCCCGGTGAGGGCCAGCACGCGTGCGCGTTGGAATCGTTCGTACACGCCGAGCAGGGGGTGCGCGCCGGGCACGGCTACGGCTGCCGCGCTCAGCGCGTCGGCGGCGGCGTAGTTCGCGCTCTCCGCCTCCACGTAGGCACGGAAGCTCAGTGCGTGGGTCAGCCGGTCCGGGTCGCCACACTCCTCGGCGAGCTTCAGTGCCGTGCTCAGGCTGCGCCGGGCCGCCGGGTCGGCACCCGCGGCGTGTTCCAGCCAACCACGGAATTGGCTGACTTCGGACGCGAGCCGGGCGGCAGGGGCCGCGATGGACCCGCGGCTCACCCCGGCGAACTGCTCCGACATCTCCGCCATGCCGCGCACCGCGGGCAGCACGGCCACCGAGCCCACACGATCCTCCAAACGGCGAGTCGCGGCCAGCATGTCAGCCACGTCGTCCAGCGCCGAGGCGTCCACATGCTGCGGGCTGGCCGTGGCCGACGCCAGCCTTCCCACATCGGCCCCCAGGGTGCCCTCGTACGCGGCCACGATCTCCGGCGTGACCGGTCGTTGGCCGTTCTCCACCTGGGAGAGGTACCCCGGAGAGTAGTGGGCGCACCGGGCCAGCGCGCGCAGCGAGACACCCGCCGCCTCCCGGGCGGTGCGCAGCGCCTTGCCGGATTGCATCGCGTCCCCTCCACGCTTCAGCAGCGAACACCTGCGAACAGCGTAGGGATTCCGGACCCGGAGGCGCACGCATAGCTTCGATTTCGGCTTCGTCGCCGGGCAAGACCGTGAGTCCAGGCAACGTCCGGATCCAGCTCCGACGGCGGGTGCTCACCAATCGAAACGACAGGGGGTGTCGGGCTGTGGGGTTCGGGACATCGAAGGCGGAGACCGCCGTACTCTCCGTGCTCGTGCCGGGCGGAATGCTGACCGCCGCACAGATCCAGCGAGACGCGCAGCTGACCGGCTGGGGCGCGCGCCGCGCGATCGGGCAGCTGGAGTCACGCGGGCTGATCATGGCCGCGCCGTACTCGGCACCGTGGTCGATCACCCCCCGTGGGCTGTCGACTACGCGGGGTGATCGGTGATCGGCGACGGCTGGACCACCGTTGGCATGGCCGTGGCTGTTGGCCTGCCGCTGACAGTGTTGATCGTCGCCCTGGTGTGGCCTTCGGATTAGAGGTCGCCGATGCGCCGCCCGCGGGCCGGCGGTCGCCGCTGGTACCCACCGAAGCATCGTGGCGGCCATCATCGAGGATTCCGACCTTCGCCCGGACATTCGCTGGTAGATCGGGGCGGTCTTCGCACGGACCGTCGAGGCGCAGAGCCCGGTCTCGGCCGATCAGTAGGCCAGCTCGGACCACGGTATGTCGATGGGGAACGGGAAGGCGATACTGACACCGTGCTCGTCGGCTGCGGTCCACTCCCCGACGACACGGTAACTCGCTGGACGAAGAGGGCGAACGCCGTCAGGAAGATGGCCGTGCCCGGTCTCGAGAGCGTAGGCACGAATGGTGGCGATGACGCTTTCCGTGCGGGCAAGGGTCACTTCCCAATACCAGGGAATGCCCGCGCCGGCATAGCGATCCCGTTTCGCCTCCATGTCGGCCCGAGTGTTGGACGGCGACAGGACTTCACCGATCAGCAGAGTGTCGGCTGCGCGGACGTCCTCGTACGAGGAGCCGAGGCATCGGAAGACCAAGAAGTCGGGGGTCAAGAAGTCGGATTTGCCTGTGCTGCCGAGGAATACGTTGGTTTCGATGTCCACCTGCCAGCAGGTTTCAGGCTCGTCGACCATGCTTTTACGAGCACAGCGCTCGATGGCATTCCGCGCGCGGACGGTGAAGCGCTGATGTTCGCTGGGACCGCGACGTACCCACACCACCCGCCCCTCCCAGAGTTCGATCTGTTCGGCGATCTCGTCGGGAAGCTGTTCGAGGTCCTCCCAGGTCATATGATCGGGGAGGTCCGGGCGCTCGATTTCCGGCACGGTCATGTCACCAATCGTAGATCGAGGCGAGTGCCTACCAACCCTTCTCCGCTGCTGCCACTTCACCGGAAGCGATAGCATCCACCAGCCTCTGGTGATCGACGACGGTCTGATCCGCGTACGCCAGCGCGAAACGGCCCATCGCACGGTCGAAGACATCGGAGCTGCCGAGGTAGGAAGCGATGGCGACCCGATCACCGGAGCGAGCGTGCGCGCGGGCCAGGGTGCGGCCGCAGAGTGCGCCGTAGGCGCGGAGGACGCCGGGGGTCATGGTGTCGACATCCGCCGACCCTTTCATGTCCCGCAACTGCCGCCAGTAGAAGAAGCGCCCTTCCGGCCCGCTGCACCACCCGAGGAAGATGTCCGCGGTGGACTGGATGACTCGCTGACCGTGCACCACCCGGCGCCCCTGATGCCGGTACTGACTCGGCTCCAGATGCGCCGCGAGTACGGACTGTTCGGCCTCCTTCACCTGGAGGAACAGCGGGTCCCCGGTATCCCGATCGGCGAGCAGGACGATGAAGCAGCGCGTCCCGACGCTGCCGACGCCGACGACCTTGCGCGCCGCGTCGACCACGCGATAGCGGTCGAGGAGCACCTGCCGATCCTCGGGAAGTGACTCGCGGTAGGCGTGGAAGACGGCGGTGACGGCGTCGGCGTCGATCTGCTCGATGGGGACGAGCAGGGGTGGGCGGTGGCGGATGCGGGGACCGTCCGGCCCGGGCTCGGTGAGTTTGCCGACGGCTTGCAGGGTGGTGCGGGCGCGGGCGGCGTCGAGGGTGTGTTCGACTCGGCGGCGGCGGGCGGGTTTGCGGATGAGGGCGAGGCCGGATTCGGCGTCGGTGCGCTGGTACCAGACCGAGAGGCCGTCCATGGCGGCGTACTCGCGCATGGCGGCGCGGTAGGCGCCCGCGGCGGATTCGGCGCAGCGCACGGCGCAGGTGTCGTCGAGGCCGTTGGCTCGGGCGGCTACCGCGAGGCCGGCGGCCAACCGCTTGACGTCCCATTCGAAGGGGCCGGGGAGGGTTTCGTCGAAGTCGTTGAGGTCGAAGACGAGGGCGCGCTCGGGGGAGGCGAAGAGGCCGAAGTTGACGGGGTGCGCGTCGCCGCAGAGTTGCACGGTCAGGCCGGTGTGCTCGCCGGCGGCCAGGTCGGCGGCCATGACGGCGGGGGCGCCGCGCAGGAACGGGAACATGCCGCTGACCATGCGGGCGTAGCGGATGGGGACCAGTTCGGGCACGCGGGTGGCGGCCTGCTGCTGGAGGATGGCGATGGGGTCGGGGCGGCCGGGGGTGGGCGACCACTCCCCCAGCGCGGAGCGCGGGACGCGGCGCCGGACCTCCTTCGCCGCGGCGCGGTCGGGCGGTGCCGAGCGATCGTTCGGGGTCTTGCCGCCGGAGCCGTTGCGTTCGGTGGAGACAGCCGAAGTCGTCATCGGGACAGTGTCCGCCTCGCGGATCGGCGCCGCAAGGGTTAAGCAAACAGTGGGCTACCACTGGTTGTGTCAGGCCGACCCTCGGTACCGGGGTATCAGGGTTGTCTCATACGAAGGGATGAAACTCTCCCCGAAGCGGGGAACACCCCTGGCTTTTGTCGGATATCCGGAGCAGGGTGAGAGGAGCAATCCTTCCCCGCAGGAGTGAAAGGAACAACCGTGTTCGCTACATCCAGCCCCCGCAAGGCGCTGATCCGCCTGGTCGTCGCAGGCGCGCTCGCCGCGGCGCCGGTGGTCGCGCTCGCCGCGCCCGCCACCGCCGACCCGGCCTCGGGCCCGGTCGTCACCGAGGTCCGCCACGACCGGTACGACCGGCACCAGCGCAACGATCTGTGGCGCGACCCGTTCGCGCGCAACCCCTTCCAGCAGCAGTGCAACTGGTGGAATCCGAACGCTCCCTGGTGGGAGCGGTGCGACTACAACCCCTGGAACAACAACAACCCGTGGAACAACAACCCCTTCCAGCAGCCGTTCAACCGCAACTTCGGGCCGGGCACGTTCGGCAGCAGCTGATCCGGCCGGGCCGGCGGCGGGGCTCCGGCACGGACGAAACGACAGGGCCCGGTCGCCGCAGCGACCGGGCCCTGTGCGTTGCGAGAAGTCAGGCGGTCTCGGTGATCGGCCGGTCGACCCAGCTCATCAGCCCGCGCAGCTTGGCGCCGGTGACCTCGATCGGGTGCTCGGCGTTCTGCTTGCGCAGCCCCTCGAGCTCCTTGTTGCCACCCTCGACATTGGCGACGAGGCGCTTGACGAACGAGCCGTCCTGGATGTCCTTGAGGATGTCCTGCATCCGCTTCTTGGTGTCGGCGTCGATCACCCGCGGGCCGGACACGTAGCCACCGAACTCGGCGGTGTCGGAGACCGAGTAGTTCATCCGCGCGATGCCGCCCTCGTACATGAGGTCGACGATCAGCTTCAGCTCGTGCAGCACCTCGAAGTAGGCCATCTCCGGCGCGTAACCGGCCTCGACCATGACCTCGAAACCGGTCTTGACCAGTTCTTCGGTGCCGCCGCAGAGCACGGCCTGCTCGCCGAAGAGGTCGGTCTCGGTCTCTTCCTTGAAGGTGGTCTTGATGACGCCGGCCCGCGCGCCACCGATGGCGGCGGCGTAGGAGAGCGCCAGCGCCTGGCCCTCGCCCTTCGGGTCCTGGTCGACCGCGATGAGCGCGGGAACGCCCTTGCCGTCGACGAACTGGCGGCGCACCAGGTGGCCGGGGCCCTTGGGGGCGACCATGGCGACGGTGACGAAGGCCGGGGCCTTGATCAGCCCGAAGTGGATGTTCAGGCCGTGGCCGAAGAACAGCGCGTCGCCGTCCTTGAGGTTCGGCTCGATGTCATTGGTGAAGATCGACGCCTGCGCGGTGTCGGGGGCGAGCACCATGATGACGTCGGCCCACTCCGACACCTCGGCGGGGGTGCCGACGGTGAGCCCGGCCTCCTCGGCCTTCGGCCGCGACTTCGAGCCCTCGGCGAGCCCGACCCGGACATCGACGCCGGAATCGCGCAGGCTCAGCGAGTGCGCGTGGCCCTGGCTGCCGTACCCGATGACCGCGACCTTCCGGCCCTGGATGATCGAGAGATCGGCGTCGTCGTCGTAGAACAGTTCGACTGCCACTGTGGTTTCGTCCCTTCTGAAACGGTGAGTCCCCGCGCGGCGGGGAACGATTGTTGAACTAGCGGGTCGCGGTGATGGACTTCGGACCGCGCCCGAGCGCGACCACACCGGACTGCACGATCTCGCGGATACCGTACGGCTCCAGCATCCGCAGCAGCGCGTCGAGCTTGGACCTGGTGCCGGTCGCCTCGACGGTCAGCGCGTCCGGCGAGACATCGATGACCTTGGCGCGGAACAGCGTGACCGCCTCGATCACCTGGGTCCGCACGCTGGCATCGGCGCGCACCTTCACCAGGATCAGTTCGCGGGCCACCGAGGCGTCGGGGTCCTGCTCCACGATCTTGATGACGTTCACCAGCTTGTTCAGCTGCTTGGTGACCTGCTCGAGCGGCAGGTCCTCGACGGTGACGACGATCGTCATCCGGGAGATCTCCGGCACCTCGGTGGCGCCGACGGCGAGCGACTCGATATTGAAGCCGCGCCGGGAGAACAGGCTCGCGACCCTGGCGAGCACGCCCGGCTTGTCCTCGACCAGAACGCTGAGGGTGTGCGTAGTGCTCACTGTTCCTGTCCGTTCTGGCCGTGGGTCAGCGCCTCGTGGATCACGGCGGGCTCGGCGGCCTGCTCGTCCTCGTCGAAGAGCGGGCGGATGTCGTGCGCGAACATGATCTCGTCGTTGCTGGTGCCCGCGGCGACCATCGGCCAGACCTGGGCATCCTTGCCGACGATGAAATCGATCACCACCGGCCGGTCGTTGATCGACTGCGCCTCGCGGATCGCGGCCTCCACGTCCTCTTCCCGCTCCACCCGGATGCCGTGGCAGCCGAGCGCCTCGGCCAGCTTGACGAAGTCCGGGATGCGCAGGGTGTGCGTGCCGAGGTCGGTGTTGGAGTAGCGCTCCTGGTAGAAGAGAGTCTGCCACTGCCTGACCATGCCGAGGTTGCCGTTGTTGATCAGCGCGACCTTGATCGGCACGCCCTCCACCGCGCAGGTGGCGAGCTCCTGGTTGGTCATCTGGAAGCAGCCGTCGCCGTCGACCGCCCAGACCTCCTTGTCCGGCGCGCCCATCTTGGCGCCCATGGCCGCCGGGACGGCGTAGCCCATGGTGCCGAGGCCACCGGAGTTCAGCCAGGTGCGCGGCTTCTCGTACTTGATGAACTGCGCGGCCCACATCTGGTGTTGGCCGACGCCGGCGCAGTAGATCGCGTCCGGCCCGGCGAGCCTGCCGAGTGCGTCGATGACGAACTCGGGGGCGAGCGAGCCGTCGCTCGGCGGGGTCCAGCCGAGCGGGTAGGAGTCGCGGAGTCCGCCCAGGTAGGTCCACCATTCGGCGAGGTCGAGCAGCGGGGTGCGCGCGGCGGCCGGGTCGCCCCTGAGCGTCTCGATCAGCTCGGCGATCACCTCGCGGCAGTCGCCGACGATCGGCACGTCGGCGTGCCGGTTCTTGCCGATCTCGGCCGGGTCGATGTCGGCGTGGATGACCTTGGCGTTCGGTGCGAAGGAGTCGAGCTGGCCGGTGACCCGGTCGTCGAAGCGGGCGCCGAGCACGATCAGCAGGTCCGACTTCTGCAGCGCGGCCACGGCGCCGACGGTGCCGTGCATACCCGGCATGCCCATGTTCAGGGTGTGCGAGTCCGGGAAGGCGCCGCGCGCCATCAGCGTGGTGACCACGGGGATGCCGGTCAGCTCGGCCAGCTCGAGCAGCTTGTCCGAGGCCTCGGCCTTGATCACGCCGCCGCCGACGTAGAGCGTCGGGCTCTTGGCCTCCAGGATCATCCTGGCGGCCTCGCGCACCTGCTTGCCGTGCGGCTTGGTGACCGGGCGGTACCCGGGCAGCCGCAGCTCCGGCGGCCAGCTGAAGGTGGTCTGCGCCTGCAGCACGTCCTTCGGGATGTCGACGAGCACCGCGCCCGGGCGGCCGGAGGCGGCCAGGTAGAACGCCTCGGCCATGATCCGCGGGATGTCGACGCCGTCGGTGATCAGGAAGTTGTGCTTGGTGATCGGCATGGTGATGCCGGAGATGTCGGCCTCCTGGAAGGCGTCCGTTCCGATCAGCCCGCGGCCGACCTGGCCGGTGATGGCGACGATCGGCACCGAGTCCATCTGGGCGTCGGCGATCGGGGTCACCAGGTTGGTGGCGCCGGGGCCGGAGGTCGCCATGCAGACGCCGACCTTGCCGGTGGCCTGCGCGTAGCCGGTGGCCGCGTGCCCTGCGCCCTGCTCGTGCCTGACCAGCACGTGCCGCACCCGGGTGGAGTCGAAGAGGGGGTCGTAGACGGGAAGGATCGCACCGCCGGGAATCCCGAATACCGTGTCGACCTCGAGCTCCTCGAGGGACCGCACGACGGACTGCGCGCCGGTGACCCGCTCGGGCGGGAGCTGGCGACGCGTGGTCGCGGTTGCAGTCGCGACGGGTGTCTGCGAAGTGGCCGAAGGCACAGGCTTGCGGGCCGAGGGCCCGGGCCTGGCGGTAGGTGCGCTCACCGTCTTTCCTCACTGCTTGTGGTCTTGAACCCCGAACACAAAAAAGCCCCCGATCAGCATGGCTGTTCGAGGGTGGCGCGTCGCAACGCGAGCTGTCGTAATCGACTAGGAAGTCGTGCTCAACGCTGGACGCGCCGGCCGAGTACGAGAAGCTCGATTGGATTCACGCGTTCGACGTTAAGCGCGCGTGAACCGTCGAGTCAAACAGCCGACCCTCGCCGTCCCATTATGTGGGAGCACAGTGGTTGCTCGAGTCCGCTCGGCCGAATGCGAGGATGGGGGGGTGTCATCACCGCATCAGTCCGTGCCACCACCTGCATCGTCCCACATCGCCGAGGCGGGATCCGCCACGGGTGGGCGCCTGCGGCGGATCGCGGCGGTCGCGGTGCCGCTGCTCTACCTGGTATTCCTCGCCGTGGCGTTCGCGCTGGACTGGCCGCAGTGGCTGCGCTGGGGCGTGATCCCTCTGGTCGGGGTGCTGAGCTGGCTGCTCTGGCCGCGCTCGCCGCACGGCGTCGAGCCGGGCGTGCGGGTGATCCGGGTGCCGCAGCTGGCCTACATCGGTGTGCTGATCCTTACCTTCAGCGTCTTCTTCCCCTTCGTCGGCTGGCCCTCCCTGCTGTGGCCGCTGCTACTGATCCCGGTCGTGATGCTGCTCTGGGTGGAGCGCACCCGGACCACGGTGACGCCGGAGGGGCTAGAGCTGCGTACGGTCTTCACCACCAAGTCGGTGGAGTGGTCGCGGGTGGCCGGGGTGCGGCTGCCCAAGCGCGGGTTCGTGCGGGCGCGGCTCACCGACGAGTCCGAGGTCAAGCTCCCCGCGGTGGGGTACGACCGGCTGCGCGAGCTGATCGCGGCCTCGGACGGGCGGATTCCGGATGTCTTCGCCCAGGCCGAGGAGGCGATCCGGGAGCAGTCGGCGGCCGAGCGGGCCGCCGCGGCAGCGAACGACGCGGCGGAGCCGTCCGCGAAGGGCGAGTGAACCGCGGCCGGTGACCCGGCGGTGCGTCGGGGGCGCACGACCGGTGACCGGCGGTGCGCGGGGGCGCGAGTACCGTTGAAGCGCCGCAGGTGCGGCCGTCGTGTTTCTCCCCGACCGGCCACCCGCGGTCGCTCCAGCCCGCGACCAGACGAGGACGCCCCATGCCACCGCTTCGTTCCCGCACCACCACCATCGGCCGCAATGCCGCGGGCGCCCGCGCGCTCTGGCGGGCGACCGGGATGACCGACTCCGACTTCGGGAAGCCGATCGTCGCGATCGCGAACTCGTACACCCAGTTCGTGCCGGGTCACGTGCATCTCAAGAACGTCGGCGAGATCGTGGCCGATGCGGTGCGGGCGGCCGGTGGCGTTCCGCGCGAGTTCCACACCATCGCCGTCGACGACGGCATCGCGATGGGCCACGGCGGGATGCTCTACTCGCTGCCCAGCCGCGAGATCATCGCGGACTCGGTGGAGTACATGGCGAACGCGCACACCGCGGACGCGCTGGTCTGCATCTCGAACTGCGACAAGATCACGCCGGGCATGCTGAACGCGGCCATGCGGCTGAACATCCCGGCGGTCTTCGTCTCCGGCGGGCCGATGGAGGCCGGGAAGGCGGTGGTGGTCGGCGGGGTCGCGCAGGCGCCGACCGACCTGATCACCGCCATCTCGGCGAGCGCCAACGCCGCCGTCTCCGACGAGGGGCTGGACGAGGTCGAGCGCAGCGCCTGCCCGACCTGCGGCTCCTGCTCCGGCATGTTCACCGCCAACTCGATGAACTGCCTCACCGAGGCGCTCGGGCTCGCGCTGCCCGGCAACGGCTCCACGCTCGCCACGCACGCCGCCCGCCGGGCGCTCTTCGAGCGGGCGGGCACGGTGGTCGTCGACATCGCGAACCG
This sequence comes from Nocardia sp. NPDC057227, assembly GCF_042669725.1. Classification (NCBI taxonomy): domain Bacteria; kingdom Bacillati; phylum Actinomycetota; class Actinomycetes; order Mycobacteriales; family Nocardiaceae; genus Nocardia; species Nocardia sp. NPDC057227. The sequence goes on from NZ_JBHUXA010000003.1 coordinate 257,427, forward strand.
CTGGTACCGCGAGGACGACGCCTCGGTGCTGCCGCGCACCGTCGCCAACGCCGACGCCTTCCGCAACGCCATGGCGCTCGACGTCGCCATGGGCGGCTCCACCAACACCGTGCTGCACACCCTCGCCGCCGCGCAGGAGGGCGAGATCGACTTCGACCTCGGCACCATCGACGAGATCAGCCGCCGGGTGCCGTGCCTCTCCAAGGTCTCGCCGAACTCCGATTACCACATGGAGGACGTGCATCGGGCCGGTGGCATCCCGGCCATCCTCGGCGAGCTGCGCCGGGCCGGGCTGCTGGCGGAGAACGTCTCGACCGTGCACACCGCGAGCTTCGACGAGTGGCTCGACACCTGGGACATCCGCTCCGGGAAGACGTCGGCGGAGGCGTTGGAGCTCTTCCACGCGGCGCCGGGCGGGGTGCGCACCGTCGAGCCCTTCTCCACCGAAAACCGCTGGTCGTCGCTGGACACCGACGCCGAGGGCGGCTGCATCCGCGATCTGGAGCACGCCTACACCGTCGAGGGCGGGCTGGTGGTGCTGCGCGGCAATATCGCGCCGGACGGGGCGATCCTGAAGACCGCCGGTATCGACGAGGACCTGTTCTCCTTCCAGGGACCGGCCGTCGTGGTCGAGTCGCAGGAGGAGGCGGTGTCGCTGATCCTCGGCAAGCAGATTCAGGCGGGGGACGTGCTCGTTGTCCGCTACGAGGGGCCGTCCGGCGGGCCTGGCATGCAGGAGATGCTGCACCCCACCGCGTTCCTCAAGGGCGCCGGGCTCGGTAAGAAGTGCGCGCTGATCACCGACGGGCGGTTCTCCGGTGGCACCTCCGGGCTCTCCATCGGGCACATCTCGCCGGAGGCGGCCAGCGGGGGCGTGATCGGGCTGGTCCGGAACGGGGATCAGATCCGGATCGACGTCGCCACCCGGGCGCTGGAGGTGCTGGTCGAGGACGCGGTGCTGGCCGAGCGGCGGGCGAAGATGGAGGCGGCGGAGCGGCCGTGGCAGCCGGTGGACCGGGTGCGCCCGGTGACCACGGCGTTGCGCGCCTACGCGGCGCTGGCGACGTCGGCGGACAAGGGTGCGGTCCGGCGCGTGCCGTGAAACGGGAGTCGGCACCCCTCGGGTGAGGGGTGCCGGTCCGGCGCGGGGTGCCGACTCGGCGCGCGGTGCCGACTCGGCGCGTGGTGACTGCGGTGCGCGGGGTGCGCGCACGCGCGTGTTGACGTGGGGCTGCGGCAGGTCGCCCCGGAAGTCGCGGAGCCCGCCGCACCGTCGGGGCTGCTCCGGGCGGAGCGACCCGTCCGCACCGGCGGGGCTGCTCCTCGTGGAGCGACCCGTCCGTACCGGCGGGGCTGCTCCTCGTGGAACGACCCGTCCGTACCGGCGGGGCTGCTCCTCGTGGAACGACCCGTCCGTACCGGCGGGCTGGGGTCAGCCGGCGAGCGGATTGCCGCCGTGCAGGTACCACCAGGTCAGGGCTGCCGCGGCGACGGCGAGGACCAGGATCAGGAGCGAGCCCCAGCTGGGGCGGGTGGCCCAGCCGCGGCCGCGGTCGAGGGACCAGCGGCCGGGGCCGGTGAGCAGCACCGCGACGGCGGTGCCTGCGAGCACGCTCTCCAACTCGACCGCGCCGGGCCCGGCCTTGTACTGGAAGCCGGGGTACATGCCCTGCTTGAAGGCCCATGCGTCGAGGATCACCGCGAGTACCGCGCCGGCGGCGAGCGGCGTCGCGAGGCCGAGCACGAGCAGGATTCCGCCGCCGATCTCCCCGGCGATGAGCAGCGGGGCCGCCAGCGAGGCATGCTCCCAGCCACCCTGGGTCAGGAAGTCCTTCGTGCCGTCGAAGCCGGGCCCGTGGAACCAGCCGAACAACTTCTGCACACCGTGGTAGACGAAGGTCGCCCCGACCACGAGGCGCAGCACGAACAGCCCGAAGTCCAGGGTGCCGCGCCGGTCGTCGCGGTTGCGGCGCAGGCGGTCCGGGTCGGCCGGGGCGTTGGCGGCGGGCGGGATGCTGGCATAGGAGTAGGTCGCGTCGTCGGCGGGCGGCTGCGGCGCGGTGGTTGGCAGCACCTCGGTGCGTGCCTCGGCATTGGGTAGGTCGTCCGGGTCGAGCCCGAGCTCGTCGTCGGTCCGCGGGACCTCCTTGCCCAGGTTCGGGCGGGCGAATTCCTGTGTCACGTGCTGGTCCATGGGGCTGCCGACATTGCCGACGGCGCCGGTCTGCGGGATGGGACCTGCGGGCGACCGGCCGGCGTCACCGGAATCCGGTGCGCCCTTCGACTTCTCCGTCACAACCGTCCACCCTAGGCCGAATCGGGCGACGCGCGGAATGGTTCCCCGCGGTGTGTCCGGTTCGGGGGTGGAGCGGCGTGCCGCGAAGTTCTTCCGTAACGTCTGAACCATGAATGTGGTTGCCGTCGGCCGGGTGGCGCTCGGCCTGGTGCTCGCCTCGACCGTGCTCGCCGGCTGCGCCCGCTTCGACGACTCCGCGTCGAGCCCGTTCACCCCGGAGCCGACCTTCGGTGGCGCCGAGATCGGGCCGAGCGAGAAGCAGCCGCCGTCCTCGACGCCGCGGCCGACCGGGCCGTGCATCGACCCCGATCCGGCGGTTGTCGCGACCTGCCTGGACCCCACCGCGGGGCTGGTCGCCGTCGGTGACGGCGCGCTGGTGGCGGAGCGGCGCACCGGGCGCATCCTCAAGGTGGTTCCGGAGCAGCCCCCGGTCGAGATCGCCAGGATCGACGTGGACGGCTCCGGTGACGGCGGGCTCAACGACCTCGCGCTCTCGCCCACCTACCGGGAGGACGGGCTGATCTACGCCTACATCACCACCGGGTCGGACAACCGGGTGGTGCGGATCGCGGCGGGCGGGCCGCCCAAGGAGATCCTCACCGGCATCCCGAAGGGGGCCACCGGCAACCACGGCGCGCTGGAGTTCGTGACGCCGGAGAAGTTGCTCGTGCTCACCGGCGACGCCGGGAATCCCGGCGCCGCGCAGGCGCCGGGCTCGCTCTCGGGCAAGCTGCTGAGCATCACCAACCCGCGCTCCGGCGGCGGGGTGCGGCCGGAGACGCTGCTCTCCGGGATCGGCACCGCGGGCGATGTGTGCCGGGACGCGGTGGACGGGGTGTGGATCACCGACCGCACCGCCACCGAGGACCGGTTGCAGCGGCTCGGGCCGGACAATACCGCGATCACCGCCTGGACCTGGCCGGATCGTCCCGGCGTCGCCGGCTGCGCGACCACCGCGGACGGGGTGGCGGTCGCGCTCGGCAATGCCAGGGCGCTGGCGCTGGTGACGGCGGATCCGGCGTCGCGGGCGGTGACGACGGCGCCGACGCTCTTCGCGCAGGACAAGTACGGGCGGCTCAACGGGGCGACGCCGGGGCCCGATGGTGCCGTGTGGGTCGGGACCGTCAACAAGGACGGTGGGCAGCCGGGGCCCAATGACGACCGGGTCGTGCGGATTCCGCCGCCCGCCGGTGGTGGAGGTGGTCCGGACTAGCGTCCGGAAAGGGAGGTTTTCCCGGGGGCAGGCCCCCGGACCCCCGGTTCCGCCTGCCGGCGGGGGATGTCGGGCCGGGTGGCCCGACCCGCGGGTGCCCGTCCGGCAGGCCGAGCCGCCGGTGCCGGCCCGGGCAGGCCGAGCCGCCGGTGCCCTCTAGGGCAGGCCGACCCGCGGGTGCCCGCCAGGGCGGCCCGACCCGCCGGTGCCCGCCGGGGCGCCCGAGCCGCCGGTGCCCGCCCGGCAGGCCGAGCCGCCGGTGCCCGCCCGGGCAGGCCGACCCGCGGGTGCCGCCCGGGTAGCTCGGATCAGGCGCAGGCGGCGAGGACGAGTTCGCGGACTCGGGCGGCGTCGGCTTGGCCGCGCGTCGCCTTCATGACGTCGCCGACGATCTTGCCCGCCGCCTGCACCTTGCCGGAGCGGATCTTGTCGGCGATGTCGGGGTTGGCGGCGAGCGCCTTCGCCACCTCGGTCTGCAGCGCGCTCTCGTCGCTGACCATGCCGAGCCCCTTGGCCTCGACGATGGCGGCGGGCTCGCCCTCGCCGTCGAGGACCAGGTCGACGACCTGCTTGGCGACCTTGTTGTTCACCGTCTTGGCCTCGACCAGCCCGATCACGGCGGCTACCTGGGCCGGGGTGATGGGCAGCTCGTCGAGCGCGACCCCGCGCTCCTTGGCCTTCTCGGTGAGGTAGGCGACCCACCAGGAGCGCGCCTCGTTGGCGGGGGCACCCGCGTCGACGGTGGCGATGATGAGGTCGAGCGCGCCCGCGTTCACCAGGTCGCGCATGACCTCGTCGGAGAGCCCCCAGTCGGACTGGATGCGGGCCCGGCGCAGCCACGGGTACTCCGGAATGGTGCCGCGCAGCCGCTCGACCCACGCGGCGTCCGGCGCGATCGGCTCCAGGTCCGGCTCGGGGAAGTAGCGGTAGTCCTCGGCGGTCTCCTTGCGGCGGCCGGGCGAGGTGGAGCCATCGGCCTCGAGGAAGTGCCTGGTCTCCTGCACGATCTCGCCGCCGTCGGTGAGCACCGCGGCCTGCCTGCGCATCTCGTAGCGGACGGCGACCTCGACGCTGCGCAGCGAGTTCACGTTCTTGGTCTCGGTGCGGGTGCCGAAGACGTCGGCGCCGATCGGCATGAGCGAGACGTTGGCGTCGCAGCGCAGCGAGCCCTGGTCCATCCGGACATCGGAGACGTCCAGCGACTTCAAGAGGTCGCGCAGCGCGGTGACGTAGGCGCGCGCCACCTCGGGAGCGCGCTCCCCGGCCCCGGTGATCGGCTTGGTGACGATCTCGATGAGCGGCACCCCGGCCCGGTTGTAGTCGAGCAGCGAGTGGCTGGCGCCGTGGATGCGCCCGGTCGCGCCGCCGACATGCAGCGACTTGCCGGTGTCCTCCTCCATGTGCGCGCGCTCGATGTCGACCCGGAAGGTGCTGCCGTCGTCGAGCACCACGTCCAGGTAGCCGTGCTGCGCGATCGGCTCGTCGTACTGGCTGATCTGGTAGTTCTTCGGCTGGTCCGGGTAGAAGTAGTTCTTCCTGGCGAACCGGCCCCACGGCGTGATCGTGCAGTTCAGCGCGAGCCCGATCCGGATGGCGGACTCGACCGCCTGCTGGTTCACCACCGGAAGCGCGCCGGGCAGCCCGAGGCACACCGGGCACACCTGGGTGTTCGGCTCGGCGCCGAATTCGGTGGGGCAGCCGCAGAACATCTTGGTCGCGGTGGACAACTCGACGTGGACCTCCATGCCGAGCACCGGCTCGAAGCGGGAGAGGACGTCGGCGTAGTCCAGCAGATCGACCGTGGGTGCGCTCATGCGCCCAGTCTAAATAAGGCTCAGCGCGGCGGAATCCGGGTGGTCAGCCAGTCGGTCATGAACGCGAGCGCGGCCGGGTCGATGGTGGTCTCAATGGCCGCGTACTCCGACGGCGAGCCGGTGTTCGCGGGCTGCAGCAGGTGGTTCAGCCCGGGGAAGGTGCGCACGGTCGGGTCGGGGGCGCCGGCGAGCAGGTCGCGCATGGGCTGCTCGCTCTGCGCGGGCGGCACCTGCAGGTCCTTGCCGCCGAAGACGGCGAGCGTCGGCACCCGGACGGCGCGCAGCGCGGGCGCCGGGTCGTAGGCGAGGAAGGAGCGCATCACCGGCGCCTCCTGGGCGTCCAGCGCGGCCGGGGTGCTGCGCTGCTCCGGCGGCAGCGCCGCCTCCTGCCGCTCGGTGGCGGCCCGCGCCGCCGCGGTGTCACCGGCGACGAGCAGCGCCGACCACTCGGCGACGTACTCCTGCTGCGCCCGCGCCTCCTCGGGGGTGGCGCCTGCCGCGGCGAGCAGCAGCCCGTTCTGCTCGATCAGCACGTCCCGGCCGGGCACCGACGGCCCGGCCATGAGGACGAGGAAGTCGATCTGCTCGCCCTGCTTCGAGGCGGCCAGCGGCGCGAGGTAGCCGCCCTCGCTGTGCCCGAACAGCCCGATCCGGCCCGGATCGATCTCGGAGCGGCCGCGCAGGAAGGTGGTGCCCGCGGCGATGTCGCCCGCGAGCACGTCGTAGGTGGCCGTGTTCAGGTCGCCGCCGGTGCCGCCGACGCCGCGATCGTCGGTGCGCAGCACGGCGTACCCGGCGCGGGTCAGGGTGTCGGCGACGAGCAGGAAGACCTTGTGGCCCATCAGCTCCTCGTTGCGGTCCTGCGGGCCGCTGCCGGTGACGAGCTGCACGGCGGGGAACGGGCCGGTGCCCTCGGGCAGCGTGAGGGTGCCTGCGACGGTGATGTCGCCGCTCGAGTAGCCGACGTCCTCGGAGCGGTACGGGAACGGCGGCTTCGGCTCCTGCGGCCGGGCCGGCGGCGGCAGCGCGCCGCGCTCCAGGTTCAGCGGGAAGCTCTGCCCGGCCTGGGTGAAGTCGCCGGTGATCCGGTCGTCGGCATAGCGGCCATGGAACACCGGGTCGCCGGGGATGTTCTGGAGCTTGAAGCCGACGTTCTCGGGATCGGTGGTGACCTCGGTGAGCGGCCCGTCCTGGACACCCTGCACCGGGATGTCGATGGTGGCGCCGCCGTCGGCGAAGGTGACCCCGATCGGTAGCGGCTGCCCAGGCACCTCGATCGAGCCGTGCCACTCCCCCGCCACAGGATCGGGCGGCGCGCTGTCGGCGGAGCACCCGGCGACGAGGGCGAGGATCGCGAGCAGGACTATCGGGAGCAGCCGTCGATCGCGCATGGTTCCAGTCATACCCGTTCCGGGGCGGCCCGGGCGAGCGTCGTGCACGCTCGGGCGCGGCGCGAGAGTTCGCGTCCCGGCCCGAGCACGGCGCGGAAGTCGCGTCCGTGCCGGGCGCGGGAGCTCGAGTCCGGCGCTACAGCCCGCGCGCGTACGCGACCGACTCGGCGATGGCGTCCATGTCCATCCGCAGCGACGGATCCCGCTCCTGCACCTCGGCGAACTCGAGCAGCGCGTCGGCGACGGTGCTGCGCCTGGCCACACCGATCAGCTCCTGCCGGACGTACTCGCCGAGCGGGAGCCCGGCGGCATCGGCCCTGCGGGCGAAGACCGCGACCGCCTCGGTCGGCAGGTCGTAGTGGCTCCACAGCGCGACCGCGTCCGGCTCGGCGAGGCTCGGCTCCGGTACGCCGCGCTCGGCGCGGAACTCGACCACGCCGTCGATCGGCACCCGGCGCCGCGCCAGCGTCAGCAGTTCCTGGCGGACGTGCTGCTCCGGCGAGCGGCCGTCGGCCCTGGCCCGGCGGCGCAGCACCGCCGCGGCCGCCTCCGGTAGTTCGTCCACACGCAGATCGACCATGGCGGACAGGCTAACGGCCCCGGCCGCGGCGCGCAGCCCCCGGTCCGCCAAGCCCCCTGCGCACTCAGCCGAAGAAGGCCTCGGCCTCGCGGTAGCGATCGGCCGGAACCCGCTTGAGCTGCTTGGTCGCCTCGGCCAGCGGCACCAGGTCGATGGCGGTGCCGCGCAGCGCCACCATCTGGCCGAAACGGCCCGCGTGCACCGCCTCGGCGGCGTGCAGCCCGAACCGGGTGGCGAGCACCCGGTCGTACGGGGTCGGGCTGCCGCCGCGCTGTACGTGGCCGAGCACGGTGGTGCGCACCTCCTTGCCGATGCGCCGCTCGATCTCGATGCCGAGCTGCTGCGCGACGCCGGTGAAGCGCTCGTGCCCGAATTCGTCGATGCCGCCCTCGCGCAGCGCGAAGCCGGAGTCCTCGGCCGGGTGCGAGCCCTCGGCGACCACGCAGATGAAGTGCTTGTCGCCGCGCTGGAAGCGGCGCTTGATCATGGCGCAGACCTCGGCCACGTCGAACGGCTCCTCCGGGACCAGGGTGAGGTGCGCGCCCGCCGCCATGCCCGCGTTGATCGCGATCCAGCCCGCGTGCCTGCCCATGACCTCGACCAGCATGACGCGCTGGTGCGACTCCGCGGTGGTGTGCAGCCGGTCGATGGCCTCGGTGGCGATGGAGAGCGCGGTGTCGTGGCCGAAGGTGACGTCGGTGCAGTCGATGTCGTTGTCGATGGTCTTCGGCACGCCGACCACGGGGACGCCCTCGTCGGCGAGCCAGCTGGCGGCGGTCAGGGTGCCCTCGCCGCCGATCGGGATGAGGGCCTCGATGCCGTTGTCGTCCAGCGTCCGCTTGATCTGGCCGAGCCCGGCGAGCAGCACGTCCGGGTTGGTGCGGGCGGTGCCGAGGATGGTGCCGCCCTTGGTGAGCAGCCGATCGGTGCGGTCGTCGTTCTGGATGACGATCTTGCGGTCCTCCAATAGCCCGCGCCAGCCGTCCTGGAAGCCGACCACCGCGTCCCCGTAGCGGCCGTTCGCGGTGCGAACGACGGCTCGGATCACGGCATTCAGTCCCGGACAGTCCCCGCCTCCGGTCAAGACTCCGATGCGCATGGCGTTCATCTTGCCCCGCAGCGCCATCCGGTGCCGCTCCGCCCCCGTGAACCCTGGGTAACGGGAATCAGCGCCTGCACTTGCCGCTCGGCAGCTCCCTCAGGTGCGCCGCGAGCACCGTCGCCATCCGGTTCAGCGTCTGCATGCCGTCGCTGAAGGCGCCGGAGTCCGGCTTGGCGGCGAAGGCCACCGCGACCTGCCCGGACGGCCCGTCCACCAGGCCGAACTGCCGCACCAGGTAGTCGCCGGACGGGTCCGGGCCCCAGCCGCCCTTGAAGTCGGCGCCCGCGATGCTGCCCATCCCCCACCGGTGCGCGGGGACGATCTCGGCCATGAGCGAGGTGACGCCGGCCGAGCCGCTCAGGCAGGGCAGCTTGGCGGCGAACTTCACCTGGTCGGCCAGGCTCCACTCGGTCTGGCCGAAGGCCGAGTGCTCGGTGCGGGGGCGGGTGGCGGGCACCTTCGTGGTGGTGTCGCCGCCCTCGCGCAGCACCGCCTCGACGGCGGTGGCCGCCTCCTGCCCGGAGCCGAGCGACTGCCAGAGCGCGTCGGCCGCGGTGTTGTCCGACTCGGTGATCGCGGCGGTGGCGGCGTAGGTGTTGGTGCCCGGCGCCTTGCGCTGCGCGGCCAGCACCAGCGGGACCTTGATGGTCGACCAGGCAGGGCCGGTGCTCCAGGTGCCGAAGCTCAGCGCCGAGGTGCCGCCGACCGGCATGGCCGCGAGCCCGATCGTGCCGCGGGTGCTCGCCTGGAGCTCGGCGAAGTCGGCGGCGAGAGTGCCTGGCAGCGCGTACGACAGGTCGTGCTGCTCGGTGCGGGCCGCGGCCTCGGTAATGGTGGTCTCGTCGGTCCCGGAGACGTTCGTACCGGCCGCACACGAGGTGAGCAGGGCGGCCGCCGCTAGCACGGCGCAGCCGATGGCCGCGCGGGCACGGCCGGATCGATCAGCAGACATTCCTCGACACATTCTCGTTGCGAAACTTCCGCACAACGTACTGTGTCCGCGCCCGGCGCGCCGCATCTATCGGCGGCCGGGCCTGCCCTCCGGGGTGTGCTCGCGGATCGCCGGGCGTCAATCGCGCAGCGGCCGCCAGGTGGCAACGCCCCAGATCACCACCACGTTCAGCGCGATGACCAGGATCGACCACCACGGGAAGTAGGGCAGCCAGAGGAAGTTGCCGACGATGGAGACCGCCGCGATCACGATCGCCGTCACCCGCGCCCAGCCCGCCCCGGTGACCAGCCCGAGTCCGGCGACCACGAGCAGCACGCCGAGCACGATGTGGATCCAGCCCCAGGTCGTCAGGTCGAAGGCGTAGACGTACTCCGGGCCCGCGACGAACACCTCGTCGTCGAGCACCGCCGAGATGCCCTCCAGCAGCGAGAGCGCGCCGACGGTGAGCAGCAGGATCGAGGCGCCGATGGAGGTGCCCGCCGCCAGGCCCTGCCGGAGTGTGTGGTCCTGCTCGATGTGGGTTTCGGTCGTGTGCGTCATCCTCGACCCCTTCCGTTTGGTGGGCGCGCTCTCACCCTCCCGCCGCGGCCGGGCCGGGCGCCTCATCCGTTTCGGGTGAATCCGCCGCGCGCCCGCTGCTGCCGATGAGCACGTCCACCCAGCGGGTGGAGGGATCGATGTCGAGCAGCAGCGCCTTGGCGAGCAGGGTGAGCGGCACCGCGAGCAGCGCGCCGAGCGCGCCGAGCACCCACCCCCAGAACACCAGCGAGAGGAAGGTGACGGTGACGCTCAGCCCCACCGCGTCGCCGACGAACTTGGGCTGGATGATCGACTGGATCACGAAGTTGATCACCGAGTAGACGACGAGCACCCAGAGCATGAGGGTGGGGCCGCCCTCCAGCAGCGCCAGCGCGGCCGGCGGGATCACGCCGATGACGAAGCCGATGTTCGGGATGTAGTTGGTGACGAAGGAGACCAGCGCCCAGAGCACCGGAAGCGGAACCCCGAGCAACCACAGCGCCGTGCCGTCGAAGACCGCGACCACGAAGCCGAAGATGGTCGAGACCACCAGGTAGGAGCGGGTGCCGTGGACGAAGGTGGCGAAGGCGGCGGCGATGTCGGGGCGCATCCGGGTGACCACAGCCATCCGCGGGCCGATGCTCATGCCGTCGAAGGCCATGAACATCAGCAGCGCGAGCACGAACACCAGGTTCGTGAGCACGCCGAGCAGCCCGCCGAGCACGCCGTCCAGCGTGGCGACGACGGTGCCGACATCGATCTCGCTGAGCGCGGCGTGGATCCGGTCCTCCGAGATGCCCGCGTTCGCCAGCTGCTCGCGCGCGGTGTCGAGCAGGGCGGTCAGCTCGTCGGCGTAGCGCGGCAGCTCGGAGGCGAGCTGCGCCGCCGAGAAGAGCAGCGCGGCGACCAGCGCGACCAGCACCACGACGACGGTGCCGAGCGCGGCGAGCAGCCCGAGCCAGGCCGGGCCGCCGCGCCCGCGCACCCAGCCCTGCACCGGCTGCACCGCGACGGTGAGCATGAGCGCGAGGAAGACCGGGCCGAGCACGCCGGCGAAGGCCCGCATGCCGACCACGACGACAACGGCGCCCGCGCCGGCCAGCAGGACGATCAGCCCGCGCGGGATCGACCAGCCCGCCGCCCCGTCCGGGGACACGGCGGCGCCCCTACCCCGCGGCGATCGGGCCGGGCCGACTTCGTGCGGCGCGGGAGCTGTCCACCCGGTTTCCGGCCACGGGAGCGTCCTTTCGTCCGCGGACGCGCTCCGGTGGCGCGCCCGCGCACGAGGCTAAGCGCGGCTCCGGTGCCGCCGCCTCGCCCGAATCGGGTGAAATCCCCGGTCAGTACACGTAGACCACGGCGTTGTCGCCGCCGGTGCAGGTGACCACCTTGCCGTCCGGGGTGCAGGTCATCGTGTAGCGGCGGCCGGTGACCGGGCTGATCGCCTCCACCGACTGCGGGGTGCCGCCCGCCGCGCTGTACGCCTCCTGCACCGCCTCGGCGAAGCCGCAGCTGGTGGCGCCGCTTCCGGTCGCGGTCCGGGAGTACGGCGTGCTCGCCGAGCCCTGCTCGCACGGCGAGGCGCCCGCGGGCAGGCTGACCGAGCCCGCGCTGGTGGTCGCGGAGGTGGTCGAGGTGCGCGAGGCCGAGGTGGTGCTGCTCCCGGTCGTCGTGCTGCTCGTCGGCGCGGTGGTGGTGGTGGTGGGGTCCGGCCTGGTGGTGGTGGCCGGGCCGGTGGGGGCGGCGGCGCCGGTGAGCCCGGCGGTCGGGGCGACGGCGGTGGCGTTCGGGCCCGCCGCCGACGGAACCGCGCTGTCGCCGCCTGCGAAGCGCTGCCAGCCGATGGTGCCGACGACCGCGATCGCGAGCAGCACGACGACGGTGGCGAGTACCGGCCCGAGCGCCGCGCGGGCGCGCGACCTCGGCTTCGGCTCCTCCTCGTAGTACCCGTCGTCGGCGTAGCCGTCGGGGTCCTGCGGGCCGTACGGGTCGTAGGAGCCGTAGCGGTCGTCGTCGTAGTTCGGGTCGCCGTAGCCCTGCTCGGGGTAGCCGCCGCGGTCGGCGTAGCCGTCGTCGTAGGAGCCGGGGTCGGCATACCCGGCGGGGCCGAGGTACTCGGTCCGCGGGTTGTCCCGGTCGTAGCCGGCCGGGTCGACGGCGGGCTCCACCGCGGAGTACGCCTGCTCCGGGATGTAGCGGGTGGTCTCGGCCGCCGGTGCGGGCGGCTCAGCGCCGTAGCGGCTCGTCTCGGCGGCCGGCCGCGGCGGCTCGGCGGGGTACCGGCGGGTCTCCGGGGCGGCGCCGGTGACCGGCGGGATGTACTGGGTGGTCTCGTTCGCCGTCGCGTCCGGGGGCTGGTAGCTCTCCGGCGGCAGGTACTGCTGGCCGCCCGCGTACAGGTGCGCGTCCGGGAAGGCGCGCATCTGGCCGCTGCCCGGCGGGGGCTCCGGCGCGGGGTCCGGCTCCGGCGGGAGCGAGAACTGCACCTCGCCGAGGCGCACCTCGGTGGCGCCGCTCGGCCGCACCACCTTGTGCTCGCCGGTGGCATCGGCCTTGCGCTCGGATTCCGGGAGCAGGTGGTCGGGCACCCGGACCACGAGCGTGGCGCCGGTGGCCGGGTTCGGCACCGGGGTGCCCGCCGGAACGGGCCTGGCCGCGGCCGGGTCCGCCGGGGCGTCCGGCGGGGTCGGCTGCGGCTGGATGGGGTGGCCGCCGGTCGGCGGGCGGCCGGGGCCACCTGGGTAGGGGCGTGGGCCGGGCGGGGTGATCGGATGTCCTCCGGTACTCGAAAGGTCCGGCTGAGCCGGCGCGGGGCCGGTGCCGGTGCCGCGGAGCGCGGCGGGGGTCGGTGCGGCGTCGTCCGGGGCGCTGGCGCCGCCGAACGGGGTGCCGGGAGGTTGCGCGGAGCCGAAGCCGGGTGCTCCGGCAGCGGCGATCGGCCCCTGCGGTTCCGCGGGAACCGCGGCGGAGCCGAAGCCGGCCGTTCCACCAGCGGCGGGCCCGCCGAAACCGGCGGCGGGCGTGGCGAACGGGTTCACGGTGCCGTTGCCGCGGAGTGCGGCGGGCTCGGGTTCCGGCTCGCCGAAGGCGGAGAACTCCGGTGCTGCGGCGGGCTCGGGCGGCGGCGCTTCGGCGGCGCCGCCCTCGAACCAGGACTGCGGGGCCGCGGCGGCCGGGCGCACCGATCCGGCGGCGCCGCCGACGGCGGCGCGTGCGGCGCGGGCCAGGTCGAGCGCGCCCGCGTACCGCTCCTCGGGCCGCTTGGCCAGCCCGCAGGCGATGACCTCGTCCAGCCCGGCGGGCACACCGGCCCGCTGCAGGCTCGGCCGCGGCGGGGGCTCGGTGAAGTGCGCGCGGATGAGCACGTTCAGTGAGCTCGCCGGGTACGGCGGCACCCCGGTCAGGCACTCGTACAGCACGCAGGTCAGCGCGTAGATGTCGACGGCGGCGGTGACCGGCCCCGAGTCGAAGCGCTCCGGCGCGGTGTAGGCGTAGGAATCCAGCCCGACCCCGACCATGGTGACGGCGGCGTCGCCCTCGGTGTCGGCGATGCCGAAGTCGGTGAGGTAGGCGAAGTCGGTGGCGGTGAGCAGGATGTCGGAGGGCTTGACGTCCCGGTGCACCAGCCCCGCGCTGTGCGCGGCGTCCAGCGCGGCGGCGATCTGCTCGACGACGCCGACCGCGCGCTCCGGCGCCAGCACGCCGTCGCGGGCCAGCACGGCGCGCAGGTCGATCCCGGCGATCAGCCGCATGTCGAGGAAGAGCGTCCCGTCGATGACGCCCCAGTCGTGGATCGGGACGACGTGCGGGTCGGCGAGCCGCGCTGCGGCCTGCGACTCCCGGCGGAAGCGGACCTGGTAGACCGGGTCGCGCGCGAGCTCCTCGGTGAGCAGCTTGACCGCGACCGTGCGGTTCTTGACGGTGTCGAAGGCCTCGTACACCTCGCCCATACCGCCGCGGCCGAGCACCGACCGCAGTTCGTACGGCCCGAAGCGGGTGCCCGTCCGTGTTCCGTGTGCCACGCCGTCGGTCTCCACCCCGTCCTTCCCTCACCGTCCGGTTCCAGACGCGCCGCGCGTCAACCTGTGGATTCTCCTGGGGAAACCACCCCGTGGTCAAACGCGAAGACGATAGCGGCCGCGCGGTCGCGCAGGGCGAGCTTGCCGAAGATGTGTCCCACATGACTTTTCACCGTGACCTGGCCGATTCCGAGCGCCCGCGCGATCTCGCCGTTGGCGAGGCCGCGGCCGATCAGCTGCAGCACCTCGTACTCGCGGGCGGTGAGCTCGGCCAGCCGCCCGGCGTCGCGGTCCACCGCGGGCCGGACCCGCCGGTACCCGGCGAGCACCCGGTCGGTGACCGACGGATCCAGCCAGGAGCCGCCCGCGGCGACCGTGCGCACCGCCCGGATCAGATCCTCGGCGGGCGAGTCCTTGAGCAGGAACCCGGCCGCGCCCGCGCGCAGCGCGCCGGAGAGCAGCTCGTCGTCGTCGAAGGTGGTGAGCACGAGCACCGGGGGCGCGGTGGGGTCGTGCCGCAGCGCGCGGGTGGCGTCGATGCCGCCGACCCGCTTCATCCGCAGGTCCATGAGCACCACGTCCGGGCGGGCGGCGGCGACCGCGGCGGGCACCTCGTCGCCGTCGGCGCACTCGGCGATCGCGAAGCCGTCCCTGCGGCGCAGGATCCGACGCAGCCCGCCGCGGACCAGCTCCTGGTCGTCGACGACGAGCACGGTGACCGGATCGTCCGGCGCGGCCGCCGTCATCGCCGCTCCCGGTCGGCGATACCGCTGTCCAGAGCGCCGCGCACCGGGCAGCAGCCGCCGGAGCGCGCCTCGGCCAGCGGCACCCTGGCCCTGACCGTCCAGTACCCGTCCCGCGCGCCCGCGCTGAGCTCGCCGCCGAGCAGCTCCGCGCGCCTGCGCATACCGGTGACGCCCATGCCGGCGGGGTCGCCCGCCCGGCCGGACGGCAGCGAGTTGCGCACGGTGAGCGTGACGTGCCCGGCGCCGACCGCGAGCCGCACCGCGCCGCTGGCGCCGGGCGCGTGCTTGGCGACGTTGGCGAGCGATTCCTGCCCGATCCGGTAGAGCCCGAGCCCGGCCGCCGCGGAGACGGCGTCCGGGTCGCCCTCGGTGCGGAAGCTCAGGTCGAGCCCGGCCCGGACGAAATCGCCGACCAGGTCCGCGATCTCACCGACGCCCGGCTCCGGCGCCGGGGAGGCGGGGCGGGTGTCGAGCAGCCCGACGGTGCGCCGGATGTCGGCCATCGCCTGCCTGCCGAGGCGCTCGGCGTCGACCAGCGCCTCGGTCGCCTCGGTGACGTCCTCGTCGGTCTGCAGCGCGCGGCGGGCGGCGGTCAGGTGCAGCAGGGTGATGCTCAGCGAGTGCGCGATCACGTCGTGCACCTCGCGGGCGATCCGGCGGCGCTCCTCGTCGGCCGCCTGCGCACTGCGAATGGCCTGGTAGGCCCGCTCCTGGTAGAGGAAGCGGCGCTGGTTGCGCAGCATCTCGCCGCACATCCAGCCGAGCAGGACGCCGACGCAGTACATCGGCAGCCCGGCCAGCCCGGTGTCGAGCCACTCCAGGTTCCCGGCCAGGTCGAAGCCGATCAGCAGCGCCAGCGCCACCAGCGCGCTCGGCACGCTCAGCCGCTTCGGGGTGACGGCGGCGATCTCGCCCACCGCGACCACCAGGATGAACGGCGCGAAATCGCCCTCGACCGGCTGCGCGAGCAGCGCGGCGGTCGCGGCCAGCGCGGGCAGCCCGAGCGTGGCCGGGGTCGGCTCGACGGCGGTGAAGGTGAACAGCGCGAGCGCGCCGAGCAGCAACCCGACCGCGATCACCGGGAGCAGCGTCGGCAGGTAGGCGTGCCGCTGGAAGCCGGCGGCGATCGCGATGGAGAGCATGGCCGCGTCGGCGAGCAGGATCACCGAGGGCGGGTAGTCGACCGGCGGGTTGTCCAGCCTGGCCCGGATCGCGGCGACCGTCCGGTCGCGCAGCGCGGGCAGCCGGTCGCGCACCGCTGCACTCCGCCGCACCGGCTCGGGCACTCCCATCCGCCCAGGTTACCGCCGGGGTGACGGCGCGCACATCGTGCCGGGGCCGGAGCCGCCTCCACCCGTGGGCGGAGCGCGGAAAACGTCCCGGGGCACGAGGACGGGCGGGCACCGCGCGCCGTACCGTGGGAACGGCACCGCACCGATCAGGGGGACCCGTCCGACCGATCCGCCGCCCGCCCGGCGCCGGGATGCTTCGATCGGAGGGGAGCGGGCAACACGCGGGGAATCGCCCCGAGCGAGGGAGTACGCGATGACGCAACCGGCCATGCTGGAGTTGAGCGGAGTCGGCAGGCACTACCGGGTCGGAGATCAGGTGGTGCGTGCCCTGGACGGAATCGACCTCCAGCTACGGAGTGGCGAATTCACCGCGATCGTCGGGCCGTCGGGTTCCGGTAAGAGCACGCTGCTGCACCTGCTCGGCGCGCTGGACCGCCCCGATACCGGATCGATCAGGTTCCGCGGCACCGAGATCGGCGCGCTGGACGAGGAGAAGCAGGCCGAGTTCCGGCGCAGCCAGGTGGGTTTCGTCTTCCAGTTCTTCAACCTGCTGCCCACGCTGACCGCCTGGGAGAACGTCGCCATCCCGAAGCTGCTGGACGGCACCGGGTTACGCCGGGCCAAGCCCCGCGCGCTGGAGTTGCTGGACCGGGTCGGGCTGGCGGACCGCGCCGAGCACCGGCCCGCCGAGCTCTCCGGCGGGCAGATGCAGCGGGTCGCGGTGGCGCGGGCGCTGGTCATGGAGCCGCCGCTGATCCTCGCCGACGAGCCGACCGGCAACCTCGACTCCCGCACCGGCGCCGCCATCCTGGAGCTGCTCGGCGAGATCGCCGGGAACGGGAACGCCGTCGTCATGGTGACCCACGACCGGAGCGCGGTGGCCGCGTGTGACCGCGCGATCACGTTGCGCGACGGGCGGATCGGCTCCGACGAGCGAGCCGGGGCGATCACGGCATGAGCGCGTCAGGCCCGGAGGCGGGAGCGGAGCGTAACCACGAAGGGCCCGCGCGCATGCCGGGACGGCGCAGCATGAGTGCCGGGTGGGATCGGCTGCGGTTGTTCAATCTGGGTGAGCTGCTCGCGCATCGGGGGCGGACCGCGCTGTCCCTGATCGTCATGGCGGTGTCGGCGGCGCTGCTGGTGGCGGTGCTGAGCATCTCCGGCTCGGTCACCGGATCGGTCGACGCGCTCACCAGGAGCCTGGCCGGCGCCGCCGAACTGGAGGTCACCGGCGTGACCGATGCCGGGTTCGAGCAGTCGCTGCTGCCCGCCATCGCCGCGACGCCCGGTGTGGCGCACGCGGTCCCGATGCTGCGCACGCAGGTCGGCACCGGCGCGAACCGGCAGCTGCTGATCGGCGCGGACGCCAGCATCGGCGCACTGGACGGCGCGCTCACCGCGCCGATGGCGGGCCAGGCGGGCAAGCTGCTCACGGTGCCGCGCGGCGTCCTGGTCGGCGCCGCAACCGGGCACGCCGAGGGCGACACCTTCCCGCTCGGCCTCGGCGAGGTCACCGTCGCCGGCGTCCTGGACGACGACACCTCCGCCAAGCTCAACGGCGGCCACCTGGTCGTCGCCCCGCTCCCGCTGGCACAGCTGGTCACCGACCGGCCGGGCAGGCTCGACTCGATCCAGGTGGTGCTCACCCCCGGCGCCGACGCGACAGCGGTGCGCTCGGCGCTCACCGACGCGGTCGGCGGCCGCGCGGTGGTCGCCGATCCGGGGCTGCGCACCGTGCAGGCCAGCGGCGCCATCCAGATCGTGCGCTACTCCACGCTCATGTCATCGGCGGCAGCGCTCATCGTCTCCGCCTTCCTCATCTACAACGCCATGAGCATGGCGGTGGCGCAGCGTCGGCCCACGCTCTCGCTGCTGCGCGCCATGGGCGCGGCGCGCGGCCCGATGGTCCGCGACCTGCTCGCCGAGGCGGCGGTGATCGGCCTGATCGGCGGCGCGCTCGGCGCGCTGCTCGGCACCCTGATCGGGCGCGGCGCGATCGAGGCGCTGCCCGCCGCCATCCTGGAGTCGGTCGAGGCGCGCACCGAGTACCTGGTGCCCTGGTACGCGATTCCGCTCGCCGTCGCGGCCTGCGTCATCGCCGCGGTGGTCGCGGCGGCGGTGGCGGCGCGGCAGGTCTACCGGGTGGCCCCGGTGGAGGCGCTGGTGCCGCTCGACGCCGGGACCACGGAGGCGGATTCGCGGGGGCTGCGGATCGCGGCGGGGGCGCTCGGCGCCGCGCTGGTCGCGGTGGCGATCGTGGTCGCGACCACCGACCTCGGGCGGTACTCGCTGGCGGCGGTCTCGCTCTCGTTCACCGCCTCGGTGCTGCTCGCCTTCGCCGCGACCCGGCCGATCGTCCGGGCCACCGCGGCGGTGGCCGGGCTCTTCGGCGCGCCGGGCACGCTCGGCGCGACCACGCTGGAGCGGGCGCCGCGCCGGGTCTGGGCCACCGCCATGACGGTGCTGATCGGCGTCGCGGCCACGGTCGCGGTCGGCGGCGCGGGCACCAATATGGTCGACTCCGCGACGACGACCTTCGACCAGCTCGCGGAGAACGACTTCTACGTCAGCCCGGCCTCGCTGGAGCAGTTCCCCACCGGCCCGCTGCTGCCGCCGACGGTGCGCGACGAGGTGGCGCGGCTGCCCGGAGTGGCAGCCGTGCGCCCGGCGCAGATGGCCTTCGCCACGCTCGGCACCGGCCGGATCATGCTGCAGGGGTACGCGGCCACCGACCCCGGCTCGCCGAACTGGCGCGCGGTGCGCCCCGACGTTCTGCCCGGGCTCGCCGCCGGCGACGGCGTGGTGATCTCGCGCGACATCGCCCGCACGCTCGACGTCGGGCAGGGCGACCGGATCACCCTGCCGACGCCGAGCGGCACCCGCACCGTGACGGTGCTCGAGGTGATCCCGTACTTCTCCGCCATCTCCGGCGTGGTCATGCTCGACCTCGACCACATGCGCGACTGGTACCAGCGCCCCGGCGAGACCATCCTCGCCGTCGACCTCGCGCCCGGCGCCGACCCCGCCGCGGTGCGCGCCGAACTCGACCGCGCGATCCCGCCCGACCTGTACGTGACCTCGGGGGACGACTCGGTGGCGGCGATCTCGTCGAGCATGCGCCAGGGGTCGGCGCTGAGCACCATGATCCTGTGGATCGTCGTGCTGGTCTCGACGGTGGCGCTGCTCAACACGCTCATGCTCTCGGTGCTGGAGCGGCGCAGGGAGCTGGGGGTGCTGCGGGCCATCGGCACCGGGCGCCGCTTCCTGCTGCGCTCGGTGCTCGCCGAGGCGGCCGGGATCGGGCTGGTCGGGGCCGTGCTCGGGCTCGCGGTCGGGGCGGCGGTGCAGTACCTGGCCACGCTGGCCATGGGGCACGCCATGACCATCGACATCGTCTACCGGCCCGGCGCGATCCCGGTGCTGTACGGGGCGATCGCGCTCGGGCTCGCCATGCTCGGGGCGATTCCGCCCGCGCTGCGCGCGGCCCGGATGCCGGTGGTGGAGGCGCTGGCGGTCGACTGACCGCTACAGCGGGGCCTCCTCCCACCAGTCGTCGACGACGGCCTGCGCGGAGGGGCCGGGGCCGGTGCCGCTCGCCTCGCCGTGGTTGGCGACGGAGATCAGGAAGGCCGAGCGCTGCGGGTCGTCGCCGAAGCTCACGATCAGCCTGGCGGTGCTCTTCGGCTGGGTGAAGGGGCCGGCCGGGTCGGGGCGGAGCCAGCGGTGCAGCGTGACCGGGGCGCCCTCCTTGCGCTCGACGGACCTGGTGTGCGCGGGCAGCGAGTCGATCACGGCGCGGGCCGCGGCCGGGGCGGGGAACTGCAGCACCACGTAGCTCAGCGAGCCGGGGTCGGTGCCGTCGCGGTCGCAGCGCCAGGCGCGGGTCCAGGTGCCGGTGCTCAGCGCGAGCTCCTCGAAGCGGATCCGGTCCTCGTCCGGGGTGACCAGGACGCAGCGGGCGCCGAGGTACCCGGTGCCGTCCGCGTCCCTGCCCGCCGGGACCAGCCGCGGGAAGGCGCGGCGGCTCACCGCGAGCGGGTCGGCCTCCGCCGTCGCCGTCTGCGGTGTCTGCGTCGTCTGTGCCGGGGTCGGGGCGATCGCGCGGCCCTGGGTGGTCGACGAGCCCTCGTCGCCGTCGGTGCGCAGGACCACGAACAGGATGCCGACCAGCACCAGCAGGGCCACGACGACGACCACCAGCCAGCCCAGGAGCAGGGTGCCGATGATCCGACGCCCCCCGCCCCGCCGCCGCGGGGGACGCGGGCCGGGCGTCATCCCGTGACCGGGTCCGGGCGGCAGCGCGCCGCCGTTCCCGTTCCGCGGAGGTCCGGCCGACGGACCACCTTGCGGAGGTCCGGCCTGCGGAGGTCCGGCCGACGGACCGCCTTGCAGAGGTCCGGCCTGCGGAGGTCCGGCTGGCGGACCGCCCTGCGGAGGTCCGGCCTGCGGAGGTCCGCCTTGCGGAGGAGCACCTTGCGGCGCGCCGGGCGGGTTCGGTGGTGGTTTTCCGGGCGGCACCGCTCCCACACCGGGGGCGTTGGGTGGATGAGCGGCGGGTATCGGCGCGGGCGCGTTAGGCGGTATCGGAGCACCCTGAGCCGCGCTCGGTGCTCCCGGCGCGCCGACCGGCGCGACCGCGGCGAGACCACCGCTCACGGGCGCGTTCAACGCCGCCCGCGCCGCGGCGGCGAACTCCCCGCAACTCCCGTACCGGTGCGCCGGATGCTTCGCCATCGCCTTGGCGATCACCAGGTCCATGGCGGGCGCGATCCCGGGCCGCCGCGGCGCGATCGGCGCGGGAACCAGGTTGAGGTGCCCGTGGATGATGTCCGCCGGGTTGGGCGAGTCGAACGGCCCGATCCCGAGCAGCAGCCAGTACAGCGCGCAGGCGAGGGAGTACTGGTCGGTGCGGTGGTCGAGCGGATTGCCGGTCATCTGCTCCGGCGAGGCGTAGGCGAGGGTGGCGGTGAACATCCCGTCCTGGGTGAGGTGCGTGGAGTCCTCGCGCAGCCGGGCGATCCCGAAGTCGGTGAGGAAGACCCGCTCGCCCTGCCCGCCCTGGGAGCGGGCCAGCATGATGTTCCCCGGCTTCACGTCCCGGTGCAGGATGCCCATGCTGTGCGCGTAGTCGAGCGCCGCCGCGACGCCCTCGATGATCTGCACCGCGCGCTCCGGCGGCAGCTCGGTGACGTCGACGGCGCCCGCGTCGACCCCGTCCACGTACTGCATGGAGATCCAGAGCTGCCCGTCCTCGGTGCCGCGGTCGTACACCGCGACGATCGAGGGGTGGTCCAGCTGCGCCACCAGGTCGGCCTCGCGCTCGAAACGCGCCCTGACCTCGGTGTGCGTGAACAGCTCCCGGTTCAGCAGCTTGAGCGCGATCAGCCGGTCCATCCTCGGCTGCCTGGCCAGGTACACCGAGCCCATGCCGCCCGCGCCGAGCAGCCGCTCCACGCTGAATCCCGCGAACACCTCACCGCGCTCCAGCAACACGCCCCCTTCCGGTGACACCCAGGCTGAGAGCCTACCCGCAGCCCCCACCACCACGGAGTTTCGGTTTCGAGCGAAAATCGGTGAAACTGATTCCGCGGGGCGTGCCCCGCGAGTTGTCGAATGGCTTGTCGTGCACCGCCGGAGATCGAACGCACTACGCGGGTGGCAGTTGGTGGTGGGGAGGACGCGCGTTGTGAGGTCGAAGTGGCGGGCCGGTGGCCCCGGGCGACTACGGCGCGGAGCCGGGTGGTCGATCCGGACCCTGATGGTGACCGTCGTCCTGGTGAGCTCCTCGTGCGCGCTGCTCTCCGGCAGAACCGATTCCTCGCCGGTCACCGTGGCCACGCAGACCGGCGCCGCGGACTGGCGGGCCAGGGTCACCTATCGCCCGAACGCGCTGGTGGCGGACTTCAACCGGCTCGAGGAGGATCTCCCCGGCCAGGTCGGGCTGGCGGTGCTGCCGGTCGGCGGCGGCCGGATGACGGTGCTCGGTGACTGGACCTCGGGTGTCGCCTGGTCCACCATCAAGGTCCCGCTGGCGCTGGCCGCGCTGCGCAGGGACTCGGAGGCCGCGTACGAGGCGGCCGAGGCCGCGATCACGGTGTCCGACAACGACGCCGCGTGGGAGCTGTGGCAGCAGCTCGGCGACGACGCCGAGGCGGGCGCCGCAGTGCAGGAGGTGCTCGACGAGGCCGGGCACTCCGCCACCGGCACCGCCGTCACACACCCCGAACTGGACGGCTCCTCCTACGGCAGCACCGAGTGGAGCCTGACCGATCAGGCCACATTCGCCGCCGAGCTGCCCTGCCTCTCCGGCAGCGAGATGGTGACGGCGCTGATGGGGTCGGTCACCCCCGACCAGTCCTGGGGACTGGGCCGCTTCTCGACCGCCCAGTTCAAGGGCGGCTGGGGCCCGGACGACGACACCGGCGAGTACACCGTGCGCCAGTTCGGCACGGTCGGCACCGTCACCGGCCGGGTCGCGGTCGCCATGGCGGCGCGCGCCGACTCCGGCAGCTACGAGGACGGCACCGCGCTGCTCGACACCCTGGCCCAGCTGCTGGCCAGGCACATCGGGACGCTGCCGAGCGGCGGCTGCCCGCACTGAGCGCTCACCCCGGGGTGACGAGGCCCGATTCGTAGGCGAGCACGACGGCCTGCGCCCGGTCGCGCAGGTTCAGCTTCGAGAAGATCTTCGAGACATGGGTTTTCACCGTCTGCTCGGCCACGAAGAGCGTCTCCGCGATCTCGGTGTTCGACATGCCGCGGGCGACCAGCTCCAGCACCTCGCGCTCGCGCGGGGTGAGCTGCTTCAGGTGCGGCGCGGGCTTGACCCGGCCTGCCCGGCGGCGGGTGACGTCGGCGATCAGCCTGCGGGTGACGGTCGGGGCGAGCAGCGCCTCCCCCTCGGCGACCACCCGGACCGCGCGCACCAGCTCCTCGGCGGGCGCGTCCTTGAGCAGGAAGCCGCTGGCGCCGATGCCGAGCGCCTCGTAGACGTAGTCGTCGATATCGAAGGTGGTCAGCATCAGTACCCGGACCGGCGGGTCGAACCCGGCGGCCAGGATCGCGCGGGCGGCATCGAGGCCGTTCATCTCCGGCATGCGGACGTCCATCAGGACCACGTCCGGGCGCAGCCGGGCGGCCTCGGCCACCGCGGCCCTCCCGTCGGCCGCGTCGCCGACCACGCTGATGTCCGGCTGGGCCGCGAGCAGGGCGCCGAACCCCTGCCGCACCATCGCTTGGTCGTCGGCGATCAGCACCGTTATTGCCACGCGCCCACCCTAATTGCCCCGGGGTGCGCGCCCCCGTTTCCGGGGGTGCCGGTTCACCGCTTCCCGAGCGTCGCCGGCTGCGGCACCACCGTCACCCCCGCGGCGAGCGGAAGCCGCGCCCGCACGTCGTACCCGCCGCCGGGGCGTGCCCCCGCCACCAGCTCGCCGCCGACGGCGACCGCGCGGGCGTGCATCCCGGCGACTCCGTGCCCGCCGTTCCCGGTGGGGCCCGGCGTTCCCGGCCCGTTGCCGATCCACACCGCGAGTTCGGTGCCGCACACCACGTCCACCTGCACATCGGCCCCGGCCGCGTGCCTGGAGGCGTTCGACAGCGACTCCTGCACGATCCGGTAGAGCGCGAGCCCGACCGTCTCCGGCACCCCGCTCAGCTCGCCCTGCACGGTCCAGGTGAGCGGCACACCGGCCCGCCGGGTGGCGTCGAGCAGGGCGGGCAGGTCGGCGGCGGTCGGCTGCGGCGCGTGCTCGGGCAGCTGGCCGTCGCTGCGCAGCACGCCGAGCATGCCGCGGATCTCGTTCAGCGCCTCGCGCGCGGTGGCGCCGATGGACTCGAACTCGGCGCGCGCCCCCGCGCTCACCCCATCGACCCGGTACGGCGCGGTCTGTGCCTGCACCACGACCAGCGACATGTGGTGCGCGACCACGTCGTGCAGGTCGCGGGCGATCCTGGCCTTCTCCTCCAGAATGGCCCGCCTGGCCCGCTCCAGCTCGTTCTCCTCCTCGAAGGCGGAGAGCTGCCGCCGGGAGAGCACCAGCCAGCGGATGAGCAGTGCGAAGAGGACGAGCGCGCCGAACCCGAGCGGCCAGCCCAGCTCCGCCCCCGGACCGGGCATGGTCGCGCCGACCAGCAGCGACGTCGCCAACCACGCCACCCCGACCAGCGGCAGCGGCGCGCGCAGCCCGACCGCGAAGAGCAGCACGATCAGGCAGATCAACTGCACCACCTGGAACGGCAGGTCGCTGCCCGGCTGGTGCGGCACCGCCGCCGCGATGAGCAGCGCGGAGCCCGCCGAGACCGCCCAGCCCAGCGCCGGATTCACCCGCACCAGCAGGATCGGGAAGGCGGCGAGCGCGGCCAGGAACGGCTGCACCGGCGGCGTGACCACATGCGTGACGTGCAGCGTCGGCCAGGCCACGGAGTAGAAGGTGACGACGACGACCGCGGTGCAGGCGTCGACCCACAGCTTCGCGGGGATACCCCGCATCCGCCGTTTCACGCCGCGCTCCGCCGCGCGGTTACCCTGATTTCCCTCATGACCTCGACAGTAGGAACTCCGGAGGAGACTGTCCTCACTCCGGCGGATGACGCAACCCCCCTACCCGGGTACGGGCCCCCCGATCCGCTCCCCCACCGGAACCGGTGCGGGAAACCACCCGAGCGGGAGGTTACGACCGGGCCGGCGTCCCTAGCGTCGACCGGCATGAGCAGATGGAAGCGCAGCACCCCGCATCGGCGGCTCGCGGCGGTCACCGCGACCGGGGCGGTGCTCGCCCTCGTCGTCGCCCCCGCCCTGACGCTCACCGCGGGCGAATCGGCGGCCAGCGCGCCCGTGCCCGCCGAGGACACCGACGCGGCCGCCGCTGTGCTCGCGCTGAGCGCCGACGAGCTCGACATCGCCGTGCCGCAGGGATTCCCCGAGCACTTCGGCTACCGGCCCGCCCTGCTCGACGGCCTCGTCGTGCGCCCGGACGGCGACTGCTCCTCCCCCGTCACGCTGCCCGCCGAGTTCGAACTGCCGTGCAAGGGCCACGATCTCGGCTACGACCTGCTGCGCTTCGCCGACCAGCGGGGCGGCCCGCTCGGTCCGTGGGCGCGCCGCGACCTGGACGCCGCGCTCACCGCGCACATGCACCGGGCCTGCGACGTCCGCCCGGACGAGTTCTCCCGCACCCGCTGCCACTTCATGGCCGACGTGGCGAGCGCCTTCGTCCGGGCCAACTCGCGTAGGCAGGACTTCGGGGTCCCGGTGGTCGAGGGGGTGACGGTGCCGGACCCGGAGGGGAACAACGCGGGCATGCTCGCCGGGGCCGGGGTGCTCGCCTCCGGCGCGGTGGCGCTGCGCTTCTCCCGCCGCGGGAAGACGCACGGTACGGGGGCACGGCCGTGATCGTCGACCGCGCCCCGCGGGTCGTCGCCGTGGCGCTCCCCGCGCGCGCCGACGCGCTGCCGCGCGTGACCACCACGCTCGCAACGGGGTTCGCCGTCGTGGCCTCGCTGGCCCCCGGCCTGCTGCCCCGCAGCCCGCTCACCCAGGCGGTCCTCACCGCCCTGCTCGTCGCGCTCGCGCTCGGCGCCGCACGGGTGGTCCTGCACCGCGGCAGCACGTCCGGCGACCCGTCGGAGGTCGCCGATCGCGGCGCGGTCCTCGCGCTCACGGCGTGCGCGGTGCTCGTCGGCTGCGCGGCGGCGGGGCTGTGGCAGAACACGCTGCGCACCGCCATGGACGCGCCCCCGATCACCCCGGTGCACTGGGCGCTCTGGGCGCTGTTCAGCACCGCGCTGCTGACCGCGCCGGCGCTGCTCGTGCGCGGCGTGCGCCTGGCCCCGCGCCGCGCCGCGGTCGGCGCGCTCGCGCTCGGCGTCGCGACCGCCGTCCTGGTCCCGCTGCCGCACGGCGCGCAGGCCGTGGCGAGCCCGAATGCACCGCTCCCATACACCCGCTCGGGCTCCGCGCACTCGACCGTCCCGTGGGACTCCCTCGGCGCCCAGGGCCGCCGCTTCGTCGCCGACGGCAGCGCCGACGCCGTCCGCGTCTACATCGGCCTCGACTCCGCCCCCACCCTGGACGACCGAGTCACCCTCGCGCTGCGCGAACTGCGGCGCACCGGCGGCCTCGCCCGCCGCCACCTCGTGCTCGCCGTCCCCACCGGCTCCGGCTGGCTGGACGCCAGGGCCGCGCAGGGCATGGAGACCCGCTTCGCAGGCGATGTCGCGGTCGTCGCCCTGCAGTACTCCGCCGCACCGAGCTGGGTCACCTTCGTCACCGGCCGGGAGCGGGCGGCGGAATCCGCGCGCGCCCTCTTCACCGCGCTGGAGCGCGAGCTGGCCGCGCTCCCCGACCCGCCGCGGCTCTACGTCTACGGCCAGAGCCTCGGCGCCTGGGGCGGCAGCGCCGCCTTCGCCGACGATGCCGACCAGCAGCGCCGCACCTGCGCGGTGCTGTGGGCGGGCCCGCCCGCGGGCGCGGTGCATCGCGCGGGCGCCACCGTCCTCGCCAACCGCTCCGACCCGGTCGTGCACTGGTCACCCCGATTGCTCTGGCACCGCCCCGATCTCACCGCCACCCGCCCGGACGCCCCGGTCCCCGAATGGCAGCCGGTGCTGTCCTTCCTGCAGACCGGAGCCGACCTGCTCGGCGCCCTCGACGCCCCCGCGGGCCACGGCCACCGCTACGGCACCGACCAGGGCACCGCACTCGGCGACTGCACCGCGCACCTTGCCCCGAAGTGAAACTTGTTCTAGTTTCGCCGCATGGCCTTCGTCCTCGATCACGTCGTCGAGATCGACGCCCCCGCCGAACTGGTCTGGGACGTCGTCACCGACCTGCCGCGCTACGGCGAGTGGAACCCCTTCGTCCCGGAGTGCCGCAGCACCCTGGAGCCGGGCGACCCCATCGACATGCACGTCCGGCTCCGCGGCGCGAAACCGCGCAGGCAGCGCGAGTGGATCGTCGAGCACACTCCAGGCAGCACGCTCGCCTACCGGATGAAGCCGGTCCCGCTCGGTGCCATGCACAGCCTGCGCTCGCACACGGTGACCGCGCTGGACGCCGGGCGCACCCGCTACGCCTCGCACTTCGAGCTGAACGGCTGGCTGCACCCGCTCGTCGCCACCCTGCTCGGCGCCGACCTGCGCCGCGGCTTCAGCGGCATGACCGATGGCGTCAAGACCCGCGCGGAGACGCTCCACGCAGGCTGACATCGCGCGCCCGACCCGCGGTCGACGGGGCACCGCCCGGCGCGCGGGCGGACCCGCCGTCAGGCGATCGGCCCGCGCGCGACCTCGTACGCCGCGCCGACCCGGTACAGCCGGTCGTCGGCGAAGGCGGGCGCCATGATCTGCAACCCGACCGGCATGCCGTCGTCCGCGCTGAGCCCGGACGGCACCGACATGGCCGGGTGCCCGGCCAGGTTGGTGGGCAGGGTGCAGAGGTCGGAGAGGTACATGGCGAGCGGGTCGTCCACCTTCTCGCCCAGCTTCCACGGGGTGAACGGGCTGGTCGGCGAGATCAGCACGTCGACCTGCTCGTAGGCGCGGTCGAAGTCCTGCGCGATCAGCGTGCGCACCTTGAGCGCCTGGCCGTAGTAGGCGTCGTAGTACCCGGCCGAGAGCGCGTAGGTGCCGAGCATGATGCGCCGCTTGACCTCGGGGCCGAACCCGGCCGCCCTGGTCAGCGCCATCACCTGGTCGGCGCTGTGCTTGCCGTCGTCGCCTGCCCGCAGGCCGTAGCGCATGGCGTCGAAGCGGGCCAGGTTCGAGGAGACCTCGGACGGCATGACCAGGTAGTACGAGGACAGCCCGTACTCGAAGTGCGGGCAGGACACCTCGATCACCTCGGCGCCGAGCTCCTTCAGCACCGCGACCGCGGCGTCGAAGGAGGCGAGCACGCCGGACTGGTAGCTGTCCGAGTGCAGCTCCCGCACCACGCCGACCTTCACCCCGGCGAGATCGGCGCGCGCGCCCTCGCGGGCGGCGGCGACCACGGCCGGGATCGGCACGTCGCGGGAGGTGGAGTCGCGCGGGTCGTGCCCGGCGATCACCTCGTGCAGCAGCGCGGTGTCGAGCACGGTGCGACCGCACGGGCCGCCCTGGTCCAGCGAGGAGGCGCAGGCGACGAGGCCGTACCGGGAGACGGTGCCGTAGGTCGGCTTGGTGCCGACGGTGGCGGTGACCGCGGCGGGCTGCCGGATCGAGCCGCCGGTGTCGGTGCCGATCGCGAGCGGCGCCTGGTACGAGGCGAGCGCCGCCGCCGAGCCGCCGCCGGAGCCGCCGGGAATCCGGGTGGTGTCCCAGGGATTCCGGGTGGGGCCGTAGGCCGAGTTCTCGGTGGAGGAGCCCATGGCGAACTCGTCCATGTTGGTCTTGCCGAGGATCGGGATGCCAGCGGCGCGCAGCTTGGCCGTCACCGTGGCGTCGTACGGCGAGATCCAGCCATCGAGGATCTTCGAGGCGCAGGTGGTCGGCATGTCGGTGGTGGTGAAGACGTCCTTGAGCGCCAACGGGACTCCGGCCAGCGGCGAGGCGGGCTCCGCGCCTGCGGCCAGGCTCGCGTCCACCACGCGGGCGGCGGCCAGCGCCGCCTCCGGCGCGATGTGCAGGAAGGCGTGGTACTCGCCGTCCACCTCGGCGATCCGATCCAGGTGCGCGCGGGTGACCTCCTCGGAGGAGAGCTCGCGGGCGTGGATCTTCGCGGCCAGCTCGGCGGCGGAGAGCTGCGTGGCGTCGCTCATTCGCCCTCCCCCAGGATCTGCGGCACCAGGAAGCGCTGCTCCTCGACGGCGGGCGCGCCGGAGAGCGCCTGCTCCGGGGTGAGGCACGGCCGCACCTCGTCCAACCGGGTGACATTGGCGACCGGGTTCGGCGTCGCGGTGGCCGGGACGTCCGCGGCGGCCACCTCGGAGATGGTCCGCACGTGGCTCAGGATCGAGTCCAGCTGTCCGGCGAACTGATCCAGTTCGTCGTCGGACAGCGCGAGCCGGGACAACCGGGCGAGGTGTGCGACCTCGTCGCGGGAGATGGCGGGCACCGCGGGACCCCTTTCGGCGTCGGTGATGGTGGGTTCGAGCAGGTCGTCCCCGGCACGTGGCGCCGGGGGCGACGGACCGCTACAGCCTAGTCCGCGCGGCCGGGCGGATTCCCCCGCCCCGGCCCCGGCGTGAAATCGACTGTGGCGTACGTCACTGCGCCGAGTTCGGGTCGATAACCGCGCCCCACGGGTGTAAGTATTGCGTGACCCGGGTATCCGTACAGAGCCTCGGCTACCAAGGAAAGGAACGCGCGTGTCTTACCTGCTCCGCGTGCAACTTCCGGATCGCCCGGGAAGCCTCGGTGCACTCGCGCTGGCATTGGGATCGGTCGGGGCCGACATCATCTCGCTGGACGTGGTCGAGCGCGGTGCCGGGTTCGCCGTGGACGACCTGGTGGTCGACGTTCCGCCCAACGCGCTCCCGGACACCCTGATCACCGCCGCCGAGTCGATCGGCGACGTCATCGTGGACTCGATCCGCCCCTACTCCGGCCTGCTCGACACGCACCGCGAGCTGGAGCTCATCGACCAGGTCGCGAGCGCGCGCGACGACCGGCTGCAGGTGCTCGTCGACGGCGTCCCCCGGGTGCTGCGGGTCGGCTGGAGCACCATCATCGACACCGGGCTGCAGGGCGCCTACCGGGTGGTCGGCAGCCAGAGCGCGCCGCAGACCCAGGCGGGCTCCGCGCCGTGGCTCCCGCTGGACAAGCCGACCGTGCTCGACCCGGAATCCGAATGGGTGCCGGAGATCTGGCGCGACATGGACACCAAGCTGGCCGCCGCGCCGCTCGGCCACCACGGTCGCGCGCTGCTGCTCGGCCGCCCCGGCGGCCCGGACTTCCGCCCCTCCGAGGTCGCCCGGCTCGGCTACCTGGCCGGGATCGTCGCCGGGGTGCTCTAACCGGGCTTGATGATCTGCCAGCGGTCCGGTTTGCCTGCCGGGTAGATCACCGGCAGGGTGTCGCCGATGGCGGGCCAGTAGGCACCGTCCCACACCAGCCGCTGGTAGACCTGCGTAGCCGCGACACCCGGCCCGGTGAGATTCCCGGTCACGGTGACGAACTGCTCGCCGAACGCCTCCGGCCGCGGGCTCACCCCGGTGATGTGGAGCGAGCCCCGCTCGGGCTCGGCGATCGGCATGCCGCGCCTGCCCCGCCGGTAGAGCACCACCAGCGCGACCAGGGTGGCCGCCATGATCAGCAGCATCGCGAACTCCAGCACACCACCCACCGTACCGGGCAATCCGGGCGCTCAGTCGGCGGCGAGCTCGCTGGTGCCGTGCTCGGTGCGGCGGATGGTCCAGCCGCGCCCGGTGTCGAGCGGCTCGCGGCTGGTGAAGATCAACTGGGCGCCACGGGAATTGATCTCGGGGGCGCGGAAGAGCCCGATCAGGCGCTGCGCGGTGGCGGCGGGGAGCGCGGCGTCGAGCTCGTCGACGGCGAGCACCCGGCCGGTATCGATGGCGTCCAGCACGGCGGGGAGCAGCCGCAGCAGCGCCAGCGCCGACGCCGGTTCGTCGGCGAGCGCGAAGGGCGCGTCGATCCCGGCGTGCAGCAGCCGGACGCCGGGGCCGGAGCGCGCCGCCATCCGGGCGAAGAGCGCGTCGCGGGCGCCGCGCAGCGCGGTGAGCTCCCTGGCCAGCGCGGTCTCGGTGAGCCCGTGCTGCCGCAGCAGCAGGTCGGCGTGGCCGGGGCGGGTCGCGCAGAGCTCGAGCTGTTCGGCGCCGCCCGCCAGATCGCGGTCGAGTTCGGCGAGGTACTCGGCGTAGCGCGGGTCAGGCTCCGGGAGCAGCAGATCGGTGATGCCGAGCCCGGCCTCGCCCGCCAGCTCCAGCAGCCGGACCGCGCCGCGCGGCTCCCTGGAGAGGTAGCCGCCGAGCCGCAGCGCGACCGCCGCCGGGTCGAGCGGGCCGCGCTGCACCTCGAGCAGCGCGGCGAACCAGCGGTAGGCGGGCACCAGCGCCTCCGCGTTCAGCTGCCCGGCCAGCGCGAGCAGCAGCGCGTTCGGCCGGACCAGCGGGACCAGCGCGCCGAGGCCGAACCGCGCGGCCTCGAACGTCGGCCCGATCCGCACCTGCTCGCCCTCGCGCTCGAAGACGATGCGCCTGCGGCCGCGCGGGTGGGTGTGCAGCCACTCGGCGGCGACCTCGGCGTCGGTGAGCCGGAAGCCGTAGCTGTACGGCACACCCTCGGCGACGAAGCCCGCGACGAACTCGGTGGGCCGCTCCGCGAAGGCCGGGTGCGGGGTGCGCGGCGGGCCCGCGTAGGGGTCCCAGCCGGTGACCGAGTGCAGCACCGCGTCCCGCATGCGGTCCAGCGCGTCGATCAGGTTCGACTTTCCCGCGGCCGGCGCGCCGGTGATCCCGGTGACCGGCACCGCGACCGGGCCGCTGCCGCGGGCGGGCCGCAGCTCCTGCGGGTCGGCCAGCGACCTGTGGTTCGTCACCAGGAAACTGCGCAGCATCGGGCTATCGTCGCAGCCTGCGCCCGGCGGGCGAAGGCCGGGCGGGGTAGCATCCCGGGTGCCACGGCCGGTGCCGCTCCCGTGGCTGCATCCTGCCGGACCCGTTGCGAACAGGTGGTCGCCCCATGAATCGAAATGCTGCCGTCACCGCCGTTGCCGCGCCGCGGCCGGATACCGCCGCGGTGCGCTTCGTCGCCGGCGGCTGCGCGGTCGCCGCCGTCGCGCTCGGGCTGGTGCTCGCCGCCCCGGACGCGAAGGCCGATTTCGAGTGCGCCGAGGGCAATGCCCGGATCTTCTTCCACGACTCGACCTACACCTGCCAGACCGGCAGCACCGGCTACGGGCTGAGCCCCGCCGTGGTGAAGGTCTGCTCGAACAGCGGCTCGAATGTCGTGGTCGAGGTGCAGAGCGAGCGCAAGAAGCAGCGCCGCACGGTGGAGCTGAGCAACAACCACTGCGCCAAGTTCGACCCGCGCGGCACCACCGGCGTCACCGTCTCCGTCAGCTAGTCCGCCGCGGGCGGGCGCACCGCGTCCGGCCCGTCCGCGAGCAGGGTGCGGAAGCCGTCCTCGTCCAGGATCGGCACGCCGAGCTCCTCCGCCTTCGCCGCCTTGCTGCCCGGCGCCTCGCCGACCACGACGAACGCCGTCTTCTTCGACACCGACCCGGCCGCCTTCCCGCCGCGCGCCAGGATCGCCTCCCTCGCCTCGTCCCGGGAGAAGCCGGGGAGTGAGCCGGTGACCACGATCGACAGCCCGGCCAGATTCCGCTCGATTCCGGCGTCCCGCTCGTCCGCCATCCGGACCCCGGCGGCGCGCCACTTGGCCACGATCGCCCGGTGCCAGTCCACGGTGAACCACTCGGCCACCGCGGCCGCGATGGTCGGGCCGACACCGTCGGCGGCGGCCAGCTCCTCCAGCGTCGCGGCCTCGATCCGCTCCATGGTCTCGAACTCGGCGGCCAGCGCCCGCGCCGCGGTGGGCCCGACGTGCCGGATCGACAGCGCGACCAGGACCCGCCAGAGCGGCCGATCCTTCGCCGCCGCCAGGTTCTCCAGCAGCCGCCCGCCGTTGGCGGAGAGGCTGCCGTTCTTGTTGACGAACAGCGGGGTGCCGAGCAGCCGCGGCTCGTCCAGGTCGAAGAGGTCGCCCTCGTCGGTGATGGCGCCGGAGCGCAGCAGCTCGATCGCGGCCTCGTAGCCGAGCGCCTCGATGTCGAAAGCGCCGCGCCCCGCCACGTGGAAGACCCGCTCGCGCAGCTGGGCCGGGCAGGAGCGGGTGTTCGGGCAGCGGATGTCGGCGTCGCCCGCGCGCTCCGGGGCCAGCGGCGTCCCGCACTCCGGGCAGTGCGTCGGCATCTCGAAGGCACGCGCGTCGGCCGGCCTTGCGTCCACCACCGGGCCGAGCACCTCGGGGATCACGTCGCCCGCCTTGCGGATGGTGACCGTGTCGCCGATCAGCACGCCCTTGCGCACCACCTCGGCGGCATTGTGCAGCGTCGCCATGGAGACCGTCGAGCCCGCGACCGAGACCGGCGCCATCACCGCGAACGGCGTCACCCGCCCGGTGCGGCCGACGTTCACCTTGATGTCGAGCAGCGTGGTGGTCGCCTCCTCCGGCGGGTACTTGAAGGCGATCGCCCAGCGCGGCGCGCGCGAGGTGGAGCCGAGCCTGCGCTGCAGCGCGACCTCGTCGACCTTGATGACCTGGCCGTCCAGCTCGTGCTCGATGTCGTGCCGGTGCTCACCCCAGTAGGCGACCCGCTCGATCACCGCGTCGATCCCGCGCACCCGCCGGGTGTGCGGGGAGACCGGCAGCCCCCAGGCGGCCAGCGCGTCGTACGCCTCGGACTGCGAAGCAGGCGCGTAGCCGCGGATCCGGCCGAGGCCGTGGCAGATCATCCGGAGCCCGCGCCGCGCGGTGACCGCCGGGTCCTTCTGCCGCAGCGAACCGGCGGCGGTGTTCCGCGGGTTCGCGTACGGCGGTTTGCCGTCGGCGACGATGGCGGCGTTGAGCGTCGCGAAGTCCTCGAGCCGGAGGTAGACCTCGCCGCGCACCTCCAGCAG
Source organism: Nocardia sp. NPDC057227 (assembly GCF_042669725.1). Classification (NCBI taxonomy): domain Bacteria; kingdom Bacillati; phylum Actinomycetota; class Actinomycetes; order Mycobacteriales; family Nocardiaceae; genus Nocardia; species Nocardia sp. NPDC057227. Next base: position 290,912 of record NZ_JBHUXA010000003.1, read on the forward strand.
CTCCGGAATCGGGAACGTCTCGCTCGGGGTGAGCACGTGCGGGATGTCGTCGATGGTGCGCGCGTTCAGCGTGACGTCCTCGCCGGTGCGGCCGTCGCCCCTGGTGGCGCCGCGCTCCAGCCTCCCGTCCCGGTAGACCAGGTTCAGCGCGACGCCGTCGATCTTCACCTCGCACAGGTAGTGCAGGTCGGGCCCGGTCTCCGCCTCCACCCGGCCCGCCCAGGCGCGCAGCTCGTCCAGGTCGAAGACATTGTCCAGCGAGAGCATGCGCTCCAGGTGGTCCACCGGGGTGAAGTCGGTGGCGAAACCGCCGCCGACCAGCTGCGTCGGCGAATCCGGGGTGCGCAGGTCGGGGTGTGCCTCCTCCATGGCTTCGAGGCGGCGCAGCAGCGTGTCGAACTCGCCGTCGGTGACGATCGGCGCGTCCCGCACGTAGTAGCGGAACTGGTGCTCACGCACCTCGTCCGCGAGCTGCTGCCAAGCGCGCTGCTCCTCGGCCGTGGCCGGAGCGGGGGCCTCGGGTTCGGTCACAACTGGCACGATAGTCCAGGGGTATGACCTGTCCGGGACGCACCGCCGCACGTCGACGCGAACCAGGACGCCGAGGTTCTCAGCCGATCGCAAGGCGAAGAATCAGTCGAGCGCGAAGCAGGCGACCTACGCGTACACGGACCTACTCCGCACCGAGCGTCTCCGGCTCCTCGGTATAGGCGCGAGCGATATCAGCGGTGAGATCCAACGCGCGGCGCGCCCACTCGGGCGTCGCGCCCGCCAGCCCACAGGCCGGACTGACCAGCACCCGCTCCGCCAGGGTGCGCCGCGAGAACCCGAGCCGGTCGACCAGCCGAGCCCCTGGCTCAGCGAATTCCCGCCACCCCGGCGCACCCGCCGGCTCCGCACTCGGCACCAGCCCGAGAACCACCAGCTTCCCCGCATCCAGCGTCTCACCGACACCGTCCAGGTCGGCGGTGCGCAAGAGCGCGACGTCGATCGCCAGCGCGGCAGCACCGCTCGCTCGAAACAGCCCGAGCGGCGGCGGTTCGGCGCAACTGTGCACGATCACCGGCGCACCCTGCGCCCGGATCACGGTATCGAGCAGCTCCAACGCCTCCGGCTCGGGCAGCGCGCGCACCGAATCCAGCCCACTCACCCCCCGCAGCGAACCCTCCAGCACCGAACCGGCGAGCGGTTCGTCGAGCTGCAGCACCACCGGCGCGTCCAACCGCTTACCGACCTCGGCGGCATGCCGAGCCAGCCCCTCGGCCAGCGACTCCGCGAGATCCCGCCGGGCACCGGGATCGGTGAGCACCCGATGCCCGTTCACCAACTCGACCTCGGCAGCCAACGTCAAAGGCCCCGCGACCTGTAGTTTCACCGGCCGCCCCGTACCAGGTGCCCCCGCCTTCTCCCACGCCTCCTCGAGCGCGTCCAGATCGGTGCGCAACAGATCATGGGCACGCCGCGCGACCCCACCCGGCCGCGCCGCGAACCGGTACCCGCGGGTCGTACTGTCGAACGGCAGATCCACCAGCAACGCGCACCCGCGACCGAGCAGATCGGCCCCGACCCCGCGCGCGGGCAACTCCACCAGATGCGCCAACCCGGGCAACTCCCCCACCACGGTGGCCGCCGCCTCCCGCGGATCCGTCCCCGGCCAGGAGCCGACTCCCGTGGCGACCCCGCCGCGCAGCGCGGCCTCGACGGCGGCGCTCACCGGGCGCCTGCCAGCGGCGCGGTGCTGTCGGTCCCCGCGATGGTTCCGCTGCCGATGACCTCGTCACCGGCGCCGTCCGGCCGGTAGAGCACCGCGGCCTGCCCGCGCGCCACACCCGTCAGCGGCTCGCGCAGCCGCACGGTGAGCCCGGAGTCGGTCGCCTCGGCCACCGCGGGTGCCGTCCCGCCGTGCGCGCGCACCTGCACAACGCAGTCGATGGCACCGTCGGGCGCGGCCCCTGAGGTCCAGATCGCCCGCTCGGCACGAACCGTCCACACCTGCAACTCCTCGGCAGAGCCCACGCGGACCTCACCGGAGTCCGGATCGATCCCGGTCACGTACCGCGGCTTCCCGTCCGGCCCCGGCCCGGGCAACCCGAGCCCCTTGCGCTGCCCGATGGTGAACCCGTGCACCCCCTCGTGCTCGGCGAGCTTGCGCCCGTCGGCATCGACCACAGCACCCGGCCGAACACCGATCTTCGCCCCGAGGAACGCCCTGGTATCGCCGGACGGAATGAAGCAGATGTCGTGACTGTCCGGCTTGTCCGCCACCGCGAGCCCGCGCGCGGCGGCCTCCGCGCGAATCTCCGGCTTCGGCGTATCACCGACCGGGAACATCGCCCGGCTCAGCTGCGCCGCCGTGAGCACAGCGAGCACATACGACTGATCCTTGTCGGCATCGACGGCCCGCCGCAGCACCCCGTCCGCCAGTCGCGCGTAGTGCCCGGTCGCGACCGCGTCGAAGCCGAGCGCGACCGCACGATCGGCCAGCGCCGCGAACTTGATCTTCTCGTTGCAGCGCAGGCAGGGATTCGGCGTCTCACCCGCGGCATAGGAGGCGACGAAGTCGTCGATCACGTCCTCCTTGAACCGCTCCGCGAAATCCCACACGTAGAACGGAATCCCGAGCACATCGGCGGCCCGCCTGGCGTCTCCGGCGTCCTCCTTCGAGCAGCAGCCCCGCGACCCCGTGCGCAGCGTGCCCGGGGTGGCCGACAGCGCCAGGTGCACCCCGACCACGTCGTGCCCGGCGTCGACGGCGCGCGCCGCCGCCACCGCGGAGTCGACACCGCCGCTCATCGCGGCGAGAACCCGCATCAGTACGCTCCCTTCGCGCTCGTGAGCCCGGCCGCCCTGGCCCGCTCCACCACTCCCGGCAACACCGTGAGCAGCGTCTGCACATCGTCGGCGGTGGAGGTGTGGCCGAGTGAGAAGCGCAGCGAGCAGCGCGCCTGCCACGGCTCGACCCCCATCGCCACCAGCACGTGACTCGGCCCGGAGACCCCGGCCGTGCAGGCCGAGCCGGTCGAGCACTCGATGCCCGCCGCGTCCAGCAGCATGAGCAGCGAATCGCCCTCGCAACCGGGGAAGGTGAAGTGCGCGTTCCCCGGCAGCCGCAGCTCACCGGCGGGACCGTTCAGCACCGCCTCCGGATCCACCGCCCGCACCCCCTCGATCAGCGCGTCGCGCAGCGTGCCCAGCTCCTTGCTGCGCGCGGGCAGCTCCGCCGCGGTCTGCCGCAGCGCGGCCGCCAGCCCGACCGCACCCGGGATATCCGAGGTGCCGGAGCGCAGGTCCCGCTCGTGCCCGCCGCCGTGCAGCAGCGGAACGCACGGCACCTGCCTGCCGAGCAGCAGCACGCCGACCCCGTGCGGCCCGCCCACCTTGTGCCCCGCGAAGCTCGCCGCGGCCAGCCCGACGGCACCGGTGTCGATCGGCAGCTGCGCCGCCGCCTGCACCGCGTCGCTGTGCAGCGGAACGCCGAACTCCCGCGCCACCGCCGTCAGCTCCGCGATCGGCGCGATCGTCCCCACCTCGTTGTTCGCCCACATGAGCGTGACCAGCGCGACCTCGTCGCCCTGCTCGTCCAGCGCCGCCCGCAGCACCGCGGGAGTGACGAACCCCTCGCCGTCCGCCGCCAGCCAGGTGACCTCCGCGCCCTCGTGCCGCTCCAGCCACTCCACCACGTCCAGCACCGCGTGGTGCTCGGTGGCGCCGACCAGAATCCTGCGCCGCCGCGGCTCGGCATCCCGCCGCGCCCAGTAGATGCCCTTGATCGCCAGATTGTCGCTCTCGGTACCCCCCGAGGTGAAGATCACCTCGGACGGCCGGGCGCCCAGATCCGCCGCGATCGACTCCCGCGCCTCCTCCAGCATCCGGCGCGCCGCCCGCCCCGATCCGTGCAGCGAGGAGGCGTTTCCGACCCGGCCGAGGGCAGCGGTCATCGCCTCGAGGGCGGCGGGGTACATCGGTGTCGTTGCCGCGTGATCGAGGTAGACCGTCTTGGGCACCGCGTGCGAGGGGGTGCCCGGGCAAGCCGACTTCATGACCATCAAAGGATAGCGGCCCCGTTCCGCTCCTTATTCCCCGCTGGCCGCCGCCGCCGATTCGCGCCACCCCCGGCGCACCTCGGCCAACTTCCACAACCGCACCTTCCGGTCGTGGCCCGCGGTGGCGAGCAGTTCCCCGTCCGGGCCGAACGCGACCGAGGACACCGCATCGGTATGGCCGGTGAGCGGCCGCCCCACCGCCGCACGGGTCCGGACGTCCCACAACCGAGCCGTCGCATCCCTCGCTGCGGTGGCGAGCAACTCGCCGTCGGGGCTGAACGCGACCGCGGAGACCGCATCGGTATGGCCGGTGAGCGGCCGCCCCACCGCCGCGCGGGTCCGGACGTCCCACAACCGAGCGGTCCCGTCCTCGCCCGCGGTAGCGAGCAACTCCCCATCGGGGCTGAACGCGACCGCGGACACCGCTCCGGTGTGACCGAGCAGCGGCCCGCCCACCGCCCGACGGGTCCCGACATCCCACAGCCGCGCCGTCGCATCCGCACCGGCCGTGGCGAGCACGGCACCGTCGGGGCTGAACGCCACCGTGGACACCGCGTCGGTGTGGCCGATCAGCGGCCCGCCCACCGCCCGACGGGTCCGGACGTCCCACAACCGCACCCGCGGCACGCTCTCCTCCTGAGCGAAACCGGCGGTGGCGAGCAGCAGCGCACCGCCGGGGCTGAAGGCCAGTGCCACGAACCGCTCATCGGCGGCGCCGACGAGCGGCGGGTCCACCGGTTCCCGGCTCCACGGATTCCAGAGGAGCACCTTCGGCTCGGCGTCCCCGAGGCTGAAGCCCGCGGTGGCGAGCAGCGAGCCGCCCGGGCTGAACGCCGTCGCCGTCGCCCGGAATGGGTCCCCGGTGAGGGGACGACCGATCGGAAAGCGGCTGTGCGCGTTCCACAATCGAACCTTCCTGCCCTCGCTGGCGGTGGCGAGAACCTTGCCGTTCGGGCTGAACACCACCGCGAACACCGGCCCGTTGTGCCCGGTGAGCACGTCGAAGTCCGTGCCTGCCGAGTATTCGGGGGCGGTGCTCGGCGGGGCCGGTTCGGGTGCAGGCGGCGGTACCGCCCGTGAGCTCTGACCGACAGCCGGTTCCGGTGGTTTCCGTCGACGGCGGCGTTTGGGCGGTGTCTCGGGAACCGGCGGCGACTCCGGGACCGGTGCCGCGGCCGAACTCCCGCTTCGCCCCTGCGGCGGGGCCACGACGGGACGTTCGCGCGGCGCCTGCTCCGGAACGCGGTGCGCGGTCGCCAGTGGATGCCGGACCTCGGTGGGGGCGAGGCGCCGCGCGAGGGTCGGCGACGGCGCGGACGCCGATGGTCTCGCGGGCGCGGACGGTGGGAGCGCGCGAAGGGCATCCCGGGTCGCGTGCGCGAGGGCTGTGCACGTGGCGTATCGGCCTGCGGGATCCTTGGCCAGGGCGACCGCGATCACGGTGTCGAGCTGCCGGGGCAGCTCCGGCCGGATTCGGCCGGGGGCCGGGGGCGGCTCGGTGAGATGCGCGCCCATGAGCGCGACCGAGTCGGCGTAGGGGAACGGGTGCCTGCCGGTGAGCAGGTGGTACAGGGTGGCGCCCAGCGAGTAGATGTCGGTGCGGTGGTCGACGACGGCGCCGGAGAAGCGCTCCGGCGCGGTGTACGCGAGGGTGCCGAGCGGCGAGCGGAGGGTGGCCGTGCTGTTCACCGCGCGGGCGATTCCGAAGTCCGTGAGCAGCGCGCGCAGCCCGTTGCGGGGATCGTTCTCCAGCATGAGGTTGGCCGGTTTCACATCGCGGTGCAGCACGCCCTGCCGGTGGGCGTAGTCCAACGCGGCGGCGGCGTCGGTGATCAGGTCCACTGCCAGCGGCGGTGCGATTCCCCCCGGGTTCCGGCGGAGCAGTCCGGCGACATCCCCGCCCGGGATGTAGCGCATGACCAGCCACAGCAGCGGATCGTCGGCAGCGCTGCGGTCGTAGACGGGGACGATGTTCGGATGGTCGAGGCTCGCGGCCAGCTCGGCTTCGCGATCGAACGCGGCGTGCGCCTCCCGGTCGGCGACCAGGTCACCCTGCAGGATCTTCAGCGCGACCACCCGCTTCATGCGCGGGTGGCGTACCGCGTAGACGACGCCCCACCCGCCGCGCCCGAGCTCCCCCTCGATCTCGAATCCGGCGAAGACATCGCCTACCCGCAGAGCCACCAGCTTCCCTTGTTCTCCTCGCCGATCCCCGCCCGATGCTTGAAAGTTACCGCAATCCGGGCTCTGCCCGCTCGAGACCGTTTTCCTGGCACTCCGTCGAGGACAGCACGCTGCTGCGGTGTTGCGGGGCCGGACATGGTTGCCCTCGCCACCGTCGGCGACCTGATCGCCCGGGAATGAACCCGCGGGGTTCGGCGGCGCCGAGTTCGGGGGCGAGCGCTCGAACCGGCCTAGGCGGGGACGACCAGCACCACGAGGACGATGCCGTCGGCTCCGTAGACGTACATGGTCTCGGACAGCTCGAAGGTGTACGGATCCAGCCGGACCGTGCCGCCGTCCACCACCAGGTGCGGCGGCGCGGCCGACCAGGCTGCCGGGTCGTAGACCACCCGCGAGATCGGCCAGGATTCGGGCTGGAGCGCGGTGATCAGATCGGGTAGTTCCGTGCCGAGGTCGGTGGAGCGCGGCCACCAGGTGGCATCGACATAGCCGCTCGGGTCCGGATGCTGGGCGAAACGGGATGCGGGGGCAGGTGGCGGCGTCATCGGACGCTCCCGTCGAGGCCGGGGGAAAGGCCGGGTCGTCGATCCGGCGACGACGCAGCCTCTACTGGTCAGCGCGCGGGTTGCCGCCGGATAACGCCGACCCTACGCCGCGCGCGCGGCGGGTCGGGGCACCGACAGGCCGGGAGGGCGACGGTATCCAGGTGGGCGCGGCGGGTTCCGCTTCGCGCGGCGCGGCCGGATCGGCGGTCAGTCCCGTAATGCCTGCTCGCGCAATCGGTTCAGCGTCCTGGAGAGGATACGGGAGACGTGCATCTGGGAGACGCCGAGCACTTCGGCGATCTCGTTCTGGGTGCGGAACTCGAAGAAGCGCATCCTCAGCACCCAGCGGTCGCGCTCGGAAAGCGCCGCGATCAAGGGCTCGACCGCGAGGTAGTCCTCCACGACCTGGTACTCGGGCTCCTCGGCACCGAGCGCGCCCGCCAGCGCCCGGGGCGCCCCCTGATCGTCGTCGAGGGCGGCCGCATCGATCGGCACCGACCGGTACGCGTTGTGGGCGATCAGGGCGTGGGTGACCTCGACGGTGTCGACCCCGAGTTCCGCGGCGATCTCGCGCGCCTTCGGCGGCCTGCCGAGCCGGTGGGTCAGGGCCTCGGTCACGGGGCCGAGCGCCTGGTGGATGTCTTTCACCCGGCGCGGAACCCGGATCGCCCAGGCGTGGTCGCGGAAATGCTTGCGGACCTCGCCCATCACGGTCGGCACCGCGAAGGCGAGGAAATTCGTGCCGCGATCGGGATCGAAGCGATCGATCGCGTACAGGACCCCGACCCTGGCGACCTGGACCAGGTCGTCGAGGCTCTCCCCGCGGCCGGAGTAGCGGCGGGCGATGTGCTCGGCCAGCGGCAGGCACCGCCGGATCGCCAGCTCCCTGAGCATGTTCCGGCGCGGGTCGGCGGCCGCGAGCGCGACCATTTCGGCGAGCAACGGCTCCAGATCGTCGTAGCTGTCGCTGCCGCGGTGCCTGCGAGACGCGGGAGCCGGCGGCGCCGCCAGGAACTCCGAGCCCGTGTGGGTGTCGACGCCGGGGCTCATCGGCCGGCCTCCTCGGCAGCGCGGGCGAACACGACCGTGTCCGAGGGTCGATACCTGTTATCCGATAGCGGTTTCCGCATCGTGCACTCCCTGCGAAAGCAGCATCCGGCGCGCCGAATATCTGGGCGCCGGGCACTGTCGAACGTCCGGTGGGGGAGGCGGTCTCGCTGTTGAATCCCGCGTCCCGGCGACGGCGTCAGCAGGCTCGCGGCGAATGATCGACGCCGCGTCGTCTACCGTGCGGAGATACTCGATCTGTCCCGCAATGACACCGGCTGAAGTCGTGCTTTGTACGACTGCCGGGGTCACGGACAGTGAGGAGAATTTCGAATGTGAGGAACAGCCGTGTCCTCGAGGTCAGTCTAACAGCGATCGCCCCGGCAGGTGAGACAGCGCCGATCGGGGGTACAGCTCGTCGGGTAACCGGCGATCGACGCCGGTACCCCGGCCCGCTGGACTCGGCTCGGTTCCGGTCGCGTCGTCAGGGAGGGGAAACAGTGCGAGCAAGGAACGGGCGACACGACGGAGACCGAGGTCGCACGCCCCCACGGAGAGGTCCCTGCCGGTGACCGGGAGTGACCGGACGAACAACGGGGGCGACGGCCTCCGCGCGGCGCTGCTGCGCGCCCTGGGCGAGAGCGGCGGCGGCCTGGCGGCGGTCACGCGATTGGCCCGGCTGGCGGTGGAGTCGTTGCCGATCGACGGGGCCTCGGTCTCGCTGATGGCCGACACCGGGAACCGCGAAACCCTCTACACCAGCGACGACGTCATCGCGGAGATCGAGAACCGCCAGTTCGACCTCGGTGAGGGGCCGTGCTTCGAAGCCTTCGAGACCCGCCGCCCGGTGCTGATCGCCGATCTCGATTCCCCCGATGGCGCCCGGTGGCCGATCTTCGCCGCCGAGCGGGATGAGCGCATCGCAGCGGTCTACGCCTTCCCCCTGGTCACCGGCGCGACCTGCCTCGGAGTCGTCGCCCTCTACCGCGCGCGGCCGGGATGGCTGTCCACCGCCGACCTCGCCGTCACCCTGCGCATCATCGACGCCGTCACCGTCGCGCTGCTGGAGATGGGCGCCGAGCACCGCACCGCGCCCTGGACCGACCTGCCTGCCAACCACCCGCACATCCATCAGGCGACGGGCATGCTCATCGCGGCTCTCCAGATGCCCGCCCAGCACGCTCTGGCGCGACTGCGCGGCTACGCCTTCAGCACCGGACGCCCGCTCGCCGACGTCGCCGACGACCTCGTCACCCGCCGGCTCGACCCGCACGACCTCGATCAGTGCTGAACCGGCCCCGGACACCCGACGACGACTCGGACGACATGAGTTGCCGAGCACTACGCTCGACACAGAGGAAGGAGACCCGGATGCCTGAGACGATCAAGACATCTGGCGAACGAGAAGCCAGGTTGGTCGACGCCTTCGTGCGGATGGCGGACACCCTGGTCGACGACTACGACATCGCCGACGTCCTGCACGAATTGGTGTCGCACTGCGTCCGCCTGTTCGACGCCGCCGCCGCCGGTATCGTGCTGTCCGACCAGCGCGGCAGCCTGCGGGTGCTGGCCTCGTCCACCGAGCAGACGCGAATGCTGGAATTGTTCCAGCTCCAGACCAGCGAAGGGCCGTGCTGGGACTGCGTGCACACCGGGCAGCCGGTCTCGATCGCCGACCTCCGCGCCGAACGCGACCGCTGGTCCTCGTTCGTGCCGCGCGCGCTCGACTACGGATTCGTCTCCGTGCACGCCATCCCGATGCGACTGCGCCGCGACACCATCGGCGCCATGAACCTGTTCGGCCGCGAACCCGGCCACCTGCCCGCCAGGGACCTGCGCACCGCCCAGGCCCTCGCCGACACCGCGACCATCGGCATCCTGCAGGAACGCGCCATCCACCGCGGCGAGGTCCTGACCGAACAGCTCCAGGCCGCCCTGACCAACCGCATCGCCATCGAGCAGGCAAAGGGAGTGCTCGCCTACGCGGGCGGCGTCGACATGGACCAGGCGTTCCAGGCGCTCCGCGGCTACGGCCGCAGGCGCAGCATCCGGCTCTCCGACATCGCCAGGCAACTGGTCACCGGAGCCGTCACCCCCGACGCCGTGCTCGCCGACCTGTGACCGACACCGGACCCGGTCGGTAGCGGGCCCCGCTACCCACCGCCCGATCCCCAGCTGGCCCGGGTGCTGACCTGCGGATTTCCCTCCGCCGGTGGGTAGACTGGTTCGGTGAAGCAACTGACCATCGGTGTAGTTGCGACCTCCCGCAAAGAGGACGAGCACCGGTTGGCGATCCACCCCGCGCACTTCGATCGGATCGACCCAGGGCTGCGCGCCCGCGTTTTTCTCGAGCACGGCTACGGCGACCGCTTCGGCTACCCCGACGCCGACCTCGCCCCGCTGGTCGGCGGCTCGCGGACCCGTGCCGAGCTGTTCGCCGAGTGCGACGTGCTGCTGCTGCCGAAGCCGGTGGCCGATGACCTGCGGAACCTGCGGCCCGGCCAGGTCGTGTGGGGGTGGCCGCACTGCGTGCAGGACGCGGAGCTCACGCAGCTGGCCGTCGACCGCGGGCTGACCCTGATCGCCTGGGAGGAAATGCACCACTGGACGAAGGAGGGCAACTTCAGCGTCCACGTCTTCCACAAGAACAACGAGCTGGCCGGCTACTGCTCGGTCCTGCACGCGCTACAGCTGCGCGGCTCCACCGGCGACTACGGGCGGCGGATGCGCGCCGCCGTGATCAGCTTCGGCGCGACCGCCCGCGGCGCCGTCCGGGCGCTATCCGCGCTCGGGATCAGCGATGTCACGGTGTTCACCCAGCGCAGCGTCTCCGCGGTCGCCTCGCCGTTCGCCTCGGTGCGGATGCAGCATTTCCAGCGGGATCCGGCCGACTCCGGCCGCGTCCTGGCACTGAAGGCGCCGGAACCGGGCCCGCTGGCGCAGGTGCTCGCCCAGTACGACGTGGTCGTCAACTGCATGCTCCAGGACACCGACGAGCCACTGGTGTTCGTGCGCAACGACGATCTGGAGCTGTTCGCGCGCGGCACGCTGTTCGTCGACGTCTCCTGCGACGCGGGCATGGGCTTCGAATGGGCCCGCCCGACCTCGTTCGCCGACCCGATGTTCACCGTCGGCACCGACCTGCACAACTACGGCGTCGACCACAGCCCCTCCTTCCTGTGGAACTCCGCCACCTGGGAGAACTCCGAGGCGCTCCTGGAGTACCTGCCGACCGTGCTGGCCGGCCCGGACGCCTGGGACGGCAGCGAGACGATCCGGCGCGCGATCGAGATCCGGGCGGGGCGGATCCAGAATCCCCGGATCCTCTCCTTCCAGGGCCGCGCCGCGGCCTACCCGTACGCCGTCGCGTGAGCCGGGTGTCCCCGCGCACCGGGCCGGACACGCAAACTGGACGCATGGAGAAACGAGGGGACGCACGGCGGAAATGGCCACGGCCGCGGACGCTGGTGCGCGTGGGAGCGATCTCGGCCCTGGCGGTCGCCGTGGTGGCGGCGAGCTCGATCGGCTGGGTGCGGTGGCGCGGGGCCGGGACGGACCACACGGTCGCCTCGGTGCCCGCGGCCGATGTGGCGATCGTGTTCGGGGCACAGATCTACGAGAAGGCGGGCGAGCCGTCGCCGTACCTGGCGGCGCGGCTGGATATCGGGCGCGAGCTGCTGGCGGCGGGCAAGGTGCGGGCACTGCTGGTCACCGGGGACAACGGGACGCCGGAGCACGACGAGCCCACCGTGATGCGCGACTACCTGGTGCGCACCGGAGTGCCGGAGCGCAAGGTCGCGCTGGACTACGCGGGGTTCGACACCTACCAGTCCTGCGTGCGGGCCAGGGAGATCTTCGGGGTCACGAGCGCGATCGTGGTGACCCAGGACTTCAGCATGCCGCGCACCATCGCACTGTGCCGCACGGCGGGGATCGAGACCGACGGCGTTGCCGACAGCGGGCAGCCGCGCAATGGAATCTGGTGGAAGTGCTGGGTGCGTGACCAGTTGGCGGCGGGCAAGGCGGCGATCGCCATGATCACGCGGCCCGCCCCCCGTTTCCTCGGGGACCGGGAGACGAGCGTGCGGGACGCGATGAACGCGCCGTAGCGGGTCGCCGAGCGCGGCCGCTACCCGCCGATGTAGTGCTCGCCGAGCACGGTTTCGGGGCTTATCTCGCCGGTGACCAGGTGCTGCGCGATCTCGGCGAGCCGGGCGCCGCGACGCCTGCCGTAGCGCCGCAGTGCCTGGAATGCCTGGTCCATATCGATGTCACCGGCGTGCACGAGCACGCCCTTCGCCTGCTCGATGGTGCTGCGGTTGGCGAGTGCGGTCTGGAGTTGTTCGGCCAGCATCTCGCCGCGACGGATGGCCCGATCCTGCAGGATTCCGATCGTCGCGGTGTCGGCGAGCGCCTGGACCGCGCGGAGGTCCTGCTCCGGCATGGCGCCCGGCATGCGGCCGAAGAGATTGAGCGCGCCGATGGTCTCGCCGCGCAACCGCATCGGGATCGCGTGCACGGACCCGAACCCCTCGTCGAGGGCGCGGGGAACGAACAGCGGCCAGCGGCCTGCTGCGGCGGTGAGGTCCGGGATCAGGACCGATCCGCCGGTGTGCACACAATCCCAGCACGGCCCCGCACTGGTCTGCAGCTGGTAGAGCTCGAGTACGCGCGTCTGCTCGGTCGACGACGCCAGCACCTGCAGGCTGCCCCGCTGGTCGGACAGGACGATGCCCGCGGTGGCGGCGTCGAAGAAGCGCACGCAGTGGTTGACGAGATCGTGCAGAACGTCGACCACGTCGTAGTCGTCGACCAGGGTGTCCGCCATGTGGACGAAGGCGTCGACGAGCCGCGCTTCGCGCTCGTCCGTCGACAACGGGGTACCGGTCATCTACGGTGACTCCTTCGTTCGTGCCGTGCGCTCGGGTGATCGGGCTCCTGTCGATATCGAGCTCTTGCCGCTCCCCCGGCGATCGTCGGCACCACTCTCGACCCTGTGGACATACCCACGAAACCGGCACCTACGTGCGGAGACGCGCAATTGCCCTGCGCTTCCGACGGCGGCGGCGGCACGCCGGACGCCGGCCCGGCGAGATGTGGTGCGGCAGTGCGAAGGATGTCGAACGGCGGATCGCACCGGAGGCTCTAGACTGGCGGAGTGGGGCTACGCCCCTCGCTCTCCTGTCCCTGACCCCGGCAGTCGAACACCCACCTCGATCTGCAGGAGTACGGATGCGGACACACCGCGATCAGTGGCCGGTTTCCCCCGCTCTGCCCGGCCGCCGCCTCGCGGCCGGCGTCGCGTGGAGCCTGGTCTGCACCTATCTGATCGCGGAGATCGTCACCGCCACCGCGTGGCGGCAGATGCCCTACAGCTTCCGCCACGACACCATCAGCGATCTCGGCGTCACCAGTTGCACGCTACACGCCTGCTCCCCGCTGCATCTGATCATGAACGCGACCTTCGTCGCGCTGGGATTGGTGACCATCGCCGGGGCCATCGGTTTCCGTGACTACATCCCGCACGGCCCGCGGCAATGGTCGATCGTCGGCCTCGCCGTCGTCATCGGCACGAGCACGGCCGCGACCGGCATCTTCCCGTCCAACGACGGCATCGTGGTGCACGCTCTCGCGGTGCTGCCCGCACTGGTCTCCCGGCACATCGTGCTGATCCTGCTCGCGGTCTGGCTCTGGAAGCAGCGCAGGCTCGCCGCGGTGTGGTCGGCCTGCTGTGCCTCCGTCGGGATCGCAGGCACGGTCCTGATGGTCGTCGGGCTCGAGATCGGCGTCACCGAGCGGCTCGTCTTCTATCCCCTGCCGACCTGGATGGCCGTCATCGGGGCCGCCATCGTGATCGCGTCGCTCCGAGACGCGGCGCGGCGGCGCCCGGATCGTGTCCCGATGAATTCGCTCCGGACATTACCGACCTGAAGTTTTATTTGGTTCCGAACTCTGCACGGCGTGATGTCGAATTGATCGGAACGCGACGCTTCGCTACGAGGCCGGTCGCTGTCGGATATCTCTCGGGTGCCATGACCCAGCATCCCTTTTCAGGCCAGTCGATGCGAGTCTCCTTTCGCATATCCAGGCCGATCTGCGTTTTTTCGCACTGAGTCTTTACCTTCGGGTAATTTCACTGTCAAGGGATGTGTTTCCTATGGTCATGCCGAATTATGCTGCTCCACCGCCACGAGCTTCGACGCGCAGGCGAATAGGGCTGCTGCTCACCGGCGGTGCCCTGACCGCGGCGGTCGCCGTTTTCGGCGCGCTTGGCGAAACCCCCATCGCCGGCGCCGCGCAACCGCCGGTCGGGCTGGGCACGGCGACGTCGTTCGCGGTCCTGGCAGGCGCCGCCGTCACCAATACCGGACCGTCGGTGATCTCCGGCGATCTCGGGGTCAGCCCGGGAACGGCGGTCACCGGATTCCCGCCCGGCGAGGTGAACTCCGGCACCATCCACTCCGCCGACGCGGTGGCCCTGCAGGCCCAATCCGATCTCGTCACCGCCTACAACGACGCGGCGGGCCGCACCCCGCCGAATATCGTGACCAGCGATCTCGGTGGACAGACCCTGGTGGCCGGGGTGTACCGGGCCGCGTCGGCGATGTCGCTCACCGGCACCGTCACCCTGGACGCACAGGGCGATCCCAACGCCGTCTTCATCTTCCAGGCCGGATCGACGCTGATCACCGCATCCAACAGCACCGTCGCGCTGATCGGCGGCGCTACCGGGTGCAACGTGTTCTGGCAGGTCGGCAGCTCGGCCACCCTGGGTACCAACACCACCTTCGTCGGTACCGTGATGGCCCTGACCTCGATTTCGGTCCAGACCGGCACCAATGTCAACGGGCGGATGCTGGCCCGCAACGGGCAGGTCAGTCTCGACACCAACCGGATCGTCAGGCCGCTGTGCGACACCCCGACACCGACGACGACAACAACGACCACGACCACGACCACCACGGCGACGACGACGCCCGACGTGCCGACCACCACTGTGGTGCCGACGGTTCCCGGGCTGCCCGGGGTGCCGGTGCCCGTCATCCCCGGTGTGCCGACCATTCCGGGGCTGCCCGGTGTTCCGGCCATCCCCGGACTGCCCGGCGGACCCGGCGGGCCCCCGATTCCCGGTCTCCCGGGGAACCCCGGCGGACCGGGTGGACCCGGCGGACCGGGTGGACCGGGCGGACCCGGCGGACCTGAAGGCCCCGGCGGACCCGAAGCTCCCGGTGGACCCGGCGGACCTGAAAGCCCCGGTGGACCCGGCGGACCCGAAGGACCCGGCGGACCTGAAGGACCGGGCGGACCCGGCGGTGAAGGCGAGCAGGGCGCACCGGGACCGGGAGCCACCCCGAGGGGTGCACCCGACACCGGTGAGGGCGGCACAGCGAACCAGCTGATGGGGCTCGGCCTGCTCGTCGTACCCGGCGTCGGTCTGGCAGCGAGCCGGATCGTCCGCGGGCATCGGACCCCGCCCCCGCAGCACGGCCGGAACCGGCGGTGATCCGATCCGCCTCGCCCGAGCACGCACGCCGCTCGCCGGTGTCCCAGCGACACCGGCGGGCGGCGGTGGGGCTGCTGCTCCTCGCCGCGACCGGTCTGCTCACGGGCCTGCGGCAGGCTCCGCCGCCGACGCTCGAACCCGGCCGGGTCGCACCGGTGTCACTCGCGACAGCGGTGCCGGTGAACCTGGACATCCCGGCTATCGACCTCACCGGGCCGGTGATCGAGATCGGCCTCGATCCCGATGGCACCGTTGAACTTCCACCCGCCAACGAGATCACCGGCTGGTACCGCTACGGCCCCGCGCCCGGCGAGGTCGGCGCCGCGGTGATCCTCGGGCACGTGGACTCCTACACCGGGCCCGCGGTGTTCTTCCGGCTGTCCGCGCTCCGCCCCGGGGACCAGATCCACGTCACCCGGGCGGACGGATCGGTCGCGCACTTCCTGGTGCACAACGTGTCCAGCTATCCGAAGTCGGAGTTCCCCACACGGGAGATCTACGAGTCGAAGGGGTTCAGCGCACTGCACCTGGTGACGTGCGGCGGCGAATTCGACACCGGCGCGCGAAGTTATCTCTCGAACATCGTCGTCTACTCCGCCCTCATCGGGATCACCCCGCCGGTGTGAGCGAGCCGCCGCGCGGCCCCGAGTTCCGGGTCCTGCACGCGGGTGAACCCCGCCTCGATCCAGCTGCCGTGCCGGGGGCTGGACTCCCCGCGGACCGCGCGCTCGACCCGGCGGGCCAGGTCACGGCGGTCGGAGCCGGGCAGTTCGCGCGGTTCGAGCACCACCTCGGCGACCATGCCGCGGGCGCGCAGCACCCGCGCGGCGGAGGTGGTGAAGCCGTCGTCGCCGATGAAGGCGGGGACGGTGCAGGAGTTGCCGTTCCCGTCGCGGTAGGCGAGGCGGACCGGCTGGACCGGGGTGCCCGCGTCGATGGCGGCCTGGAAGAGGGCGGGGCGCAGGGAGCCGTAGGCGCGGCCGCACCAGGTGGTGCCCTCGGGGAACGCGGCTACTCGGTCGCCCGCCTGCAGGCGGTCGCGGAGCCGGGTGACGACGTCGGGGAGTTTGCGGAGGCTCTCGCGTTCGATGGGGATCACGCGCATGCGGACCGCGAGTTTGCCGAGAACGGGCCATTCGAGCATGTCGGCTCGGGCTACGAAGCCGACGGGCTGTACTGCTGCCAGTACCAGTACGTCGGACCAGCTGATGTGGCCTGCGATGATCAGCGCGCCCTGGGCGGGTTCGGCGAATCGCGTCCGCTTCGCGACTCGACTGGATTCGCGGCCCGAGTGGGCGTTCGGGTTCGGCGCGATGCTGCCCGGGTCGACCACGGAAGCCGGCGTGGCCCCGGCCGACTGCGGGTTGTCGCGGTTGTCGATCACCGACAGCCGGATGCCGAGCACGCTCAGCATGGCGCGCGCGTACCCGCGGTGCAGCGGCTCCCGGCGGCCCGCGGGGGTGAGGCCGTTGACGACCGGAAAGCTCAGCAGCAGCCCGGCGACCCCGGCAATCCTGGCCGCCACCCGGACGCGGCCGACTCGATCCCCCTCGTCGATGCAGCCGCTCCCGCACGGGCAGGCGGGCATCCAGGCGTGCACGGGCGCCGCCTTGGGCGCGGCGAAGATCTCGGTCACCATGGCGATCAGCCTCCGAAGCCGGCGGCCGCGTCCTGCAGCCGATTCAGGTAGCGGGTGTTGATGGTCGAGAAGCCGAGCATCACGACGAAGTCGGCGACGGCGAAGTCGGGGTCGTGCGCGGGCTCGCCGCAGACCTCGGCGCCGAGGCGCAGGTAGCCGCTCATCAGCGGCGGCAGCTTCGGGCGGCGCGGGGCGGGCAGTTCGTCCAGCGTCCGCCCGTCGACCACCACCGGGTGGTACGGCCGGACCCGGCGCTCGCTCGCGTGCTTCGCCATGACCTGGTCGCGCACGCCGCGCACGTTCACCCCGGCCGGGTCTTCCGGCCGGTCCCGCATCGGGACCGAGACGCAGCCCATGACCCACTCGTGGCCGGTGAGCTGGATGTAGTGCAGGATGCCCGCCCACATGAGGGTGACGACCGAGCCGTTGCGGTGCGCGGGCAGCACGCAGGCGCGACCCATCTCGACGATCCGGTTGCCGTGCGGGTCGAGCGCGCTCAGGTCGAATTCGGTGGCGGTGTAGTAGCCGCCCGCGGCCGCGGCGCTGTCCGGCGGCAGCATGCGGTAGCAGCCGACGTACTCGCCGGTGGCCTCGTCGCGGACCAGCAGGTGGTCGCAGAATTCGTCGAAGCGGTCGGCGTCGAGGCCGGTGCCGGTGTCGGGGATCGAGAAGCCGGGCTCGTCGGCGAAGACGCGGTAGCGCAGCCGCTGCGCGGCCTCGCGGTGCTCGGCATCGGACGAGACGACCAGGGCGTAGCGGGCTCTTTCCACCCCCGCGTCCGACGGTCGAGCCGGGGCTGTCAGCACGGACGAGATTGTCATGTACCCGATGAACTCACCCGGAAACCGCGCAGCGGCGTCCGCGTGGTGTCAGGAGCGTGCCCGTTCGGTTAACGAGATATTCGTCACTCCAGCTGTTCACCGGCCCGTCGGTGCCGGTTCGCCCGCCCGTGCCGCCGCCGATGCCGGGTGCCCGAAATGCGACGATCGCGCCGTCCGAGCGGGACGGCGCGATCGGTCGCGTCGGTCAGGCGGCCAGGCGTTCCCGCTCCAGCGCGGCGATCTCCTCCGGCTCGACCTCGTCGAAGCCGGGGCGGCCGGTGCCGATGAAGGCGACCAGCCAGGAGACGACCGCGGCGAACCGGTTGCGGAAGCCGACCAGGTACAGCAGGTGCACCGCGAGCCACATGAACCAGGCGATGAAACCGCGGAAGGTGATGCGCTCGTTCAGCTTCACCACGGCGCTGAACCGGCTGATCACCGCCATGCTCCCCTTGTCCCAGTAGTGGAACGCGGTGCCCGGCTGCTTGCGCCTGGCGATGACGTCGGCGACGTGCCTGCCCTCCTGCATGGCGACCGGCGACTGCCCCGGGTAGCCGTTCAGCGAGGTCATGTCGCCGATGGCGTAGATGTCGGCGTAGCCGGCGACGGTCAGGTCCGGGTTCACCAGCAGCCTGCCCGCGCGGTCGGTGGCGACGCCGGTGGCCTCGGCCAGCACCGTCGCCAAGCCGCCCACCTGCACGCCCGCCGACCAGACCACGGTCTCGGCCGGGAGCGGGCGCTCCACCCCCGCCTTGTCCTTGACGGTGACCTCGCCGTACTGGATGTCGGTGACGAAGGTGCCGAGCAGCACCTCGACGCCGCTCCCGGCGAGCGTCTCCTTCGCGTACTCCGAGAGCCCGCCGCCGAAGGGCGGGAGCACGGCGCCGGCGCCCTCGACCAGGGTCACCGAGATCTCCTGGTGGTAGTGCCGCTTCGCGAGCTCCTTCAACTGTCCCGCGACCTCGACGCCGGTCGCGCCCGCGCCGACCACGACGAAGCTGAGCAGCTTGCGCCTGGTCTCGGCGTCGGCGTGCTTCGCCTCCGCGAAGACCCGCTCGATCTGGGCCCGCAGCGCCTTGGCGTCGTCGATGGTCTTGAGCGAGAACGTCTTCTCCGCGAACTCGTCGCGGCCGAAGTAGGACTGGCTGGCGCCGGTGGCCGCGATGAGCGAGCCGTAGCGCAGCCTGCGCTGGATGCCGTTCGGGGTGGCGTAGGTGAGCACCGCGGTGGCCGGGTCGACGGCGACGACCGTGCCCTGCCTGACATCGGCCTCCTCGTGCCTGCGCAGCACCGAGGCGATCGGCGGGGCGATCTCGCCGGACTCGAGCACGCCGGTGGCGACCTGGTAGAGCAGCGGCTGGAAGAGGTGCTCCCTGGTGCTGGAGATCAGCACGAAGTTGATGCCCGCCTTGGCGAGGCGCTTGGCGGCGGCCAGGCCGCCGAAGCCCGAGCCGACGATGACGACGTCGGCGTGTTCGACGTTCTCGGTACCGAGCGGAGTGGTGTCGGCCAACGGCTGTTCCATGATCGGTGTCCCCTCACCAGGTGCGGTGTTTCGTTTCCTTCTCTCATTACTAACCGTCATTCATATCGGAGATATTTCACCCGATGGGGCGCATAATCGGGATGACTCTTATCTGACTCGCTCATGAATAGGGGACTTTGCGTGGAGCTGCGTCAGCTGGCATACTTCGTCGCCGTCTGCGAGGAGCTGAGCTTCAGCCGCGCCGCCGCGCGCTGCTTCATCTCGCAGTCGGCCATCAGCCACCAGATCGCCCGGCTGGAGCGCGACCTCTCGGTCCAGCTCTTCGAGCGCACCACCAGGGCCGTGGTCCCCACCGACGCCACCACCCGGCTGCTGCCGCTGGCCAAGCAGATGCTGAGCCTGGAGTCGGCGATCAGGGCGGCGGTGCGCAGCACCGGAAGCCGAATCCGGCTGGCGGCCAACATGTCGTTCGCCACCCGTTCGCTCTCCGCCATCGCCGGGGCGAGGGAGGCGCATCCGGGGGCGGAGATCGAGTTCGTGATCAAGCCGTTCCGGCAGCGGATCTCGGCGGTCGCGGACGGGGATTGCGATCTGGCGCTCATCCGGGGGTCGGTGGACCAGCCGGGCATCGCGGTGGAGCAGCTGTGGGTCGAGGAGCTGATGCTCGCGGTGGCGCCCGCGCACCCGCTGGCCTGGCGCACCAACGTGACGCTGCGCGAGCTCAGCGACTTCCCGCTGCTGCTGCCGCCGGAGTCGGAGCAGGTGCTGCTGCACACCGTGATCCGCTCGGCCTTCGCCGAGCTGCCGGTCGGGCCGACCTACGGCCCGCCGATCCCCGCGGACCACACCGCCACCATGGAGCTGATCAACCATCCGGACGCGTGGACGGTGCTCTACGCGCACAGCCCCACCGACGGGATCGCCACCGTCGAGCTCGCCGATCACCGGCTGCGGGTGCCGGTGAACGCGGTGATCCGGGCCGAGGCGAGGCAGTCCCCGGTGCTCAAGACCCTGCTCGCGGCGCTGCACAGCGCGTGATCCGCACGGCGGTCCCGTGCCGGGCCGATCCCGCGCTCGACGGGATGCGCCGGACCGCGTCAGCGCAGGGCCGCGGCGATGGCCAGGTTGCGGTCGCGGTCGGCGGGGCGGTCGTCCTCGACGGCCCAGGCGACCTCCTCGACGGCGCGCAGGAAGGCCCAGGAGCGGGCGCGGCGCGCACCGACGCCGAGCGCGTCGGCGGTGCGTGTGGTGACGCGGCGAGCCTGATCGGCGCCGGGAGCGCTCGCCACCTGGATGAGCACGAGGAAGCCCGCGTCGAAGGCGGCTTCGCCGAGGTAGGGCTTGGGGTCGATGAGCAGCAAGGGCTCGCGTTCGGCGGCGACGATATTGCCGAGGTGGTTGTCGCGGTTGACCACGAGGAGCGGGCCGTCCGGCTCGGCCAGCTCCGCGCATCGGTCGCGGGCGCGGGAGCGCAGGGGCGGGTCGAGCACCGCGGCAGCGGGTCCGGTCAGCCAGGCGGACCACTCGGCGACCACGTCGGCCACCGTCGGCAGCGGCGGGTAACCGTCGGGTAGCTCTCCCGGCGCGCGGCGGAGGCGCCGGAGCAGATCGCAGGCGAGCCGGACTCTCCCTGCGTTCTCCGGCAGGCCCTCGAGCGGCGTTTCCGGCTGCGGGAGCAGCGGCGTTCCCGGCCGGGCGTACTCCAGCAGGAGCGCTCCCGACCCGGGATCGAAGTCGTACAACCGGACGGCCCCGTCCCCGCCGTACCAGTGCAGCCCCGCCGCCTCCCCCGCGTTCTCCGGGTCACGGACCGGAATCTTCAGCACAGCGAGCGAACCGTCGGCCCGCCGCACCGGCGCAACCCACGAGTGCGTCCCACCCGTCATCGGCGCCCCCACCTGCACCAACCCCCAGGTCGCGCAGAGCCCCCGAAGCACCGCGGGCAGCTCCCCCAGCCACCGCTCCCCCCGCGCCCCGAAGATCTCCACGATATTGCGCACCACGTCCGGCGGCAGAGCCGAGCTCATCCCCGCACCCTGCACGCCTCGTTCCGCCGCGGGCAACCGAATATCGGCGAGCGTGGGAACCGAGCCAACGGCAAACCGGACCGCCCCGGGCGCCGGGGACGACCCCGAACGGCCGGAAGGCCCGGCTCCACAGCGGAGCCGGGCCTTCCCAGGGCAAACTCAGCCCTTGTGCTTCTTCACCTCGTCGGTGAGCTGCGGCGCGACATTGAACAGGTCGCCGACGATCCCGTAGTCGGCGATCTCGAAGATCGGCGCCTCTTCGTCCTTGTTGACGGCGACGATGGTCTTCGAGGTCTGCATCCCGGCCCGGTGCTGGATCGCGCCGGAGATGCCGAGCGCGACGTACAGCTGCGGGGAGACCGTCTTGCCGGTCTGCCCGACCTGGAACTGGCCCGGGTAGTAGCCGGAGTCGACGGCGGCGCGGGAGGCGCCGACGGCGGCGCCGAGCGAGTCGGCCAGCTCCTCCACCACGGAGAACTTGTCGGCCGAGCCGACACCGCGGCCACCGGAGACGACAATGCTCGCCTCGGTGAGCTCGGGGCGGTCGCCACCCTCGATGGGATCGCGCGAGGTGATCTTGACGACCCCCTCCTCCTGCGCGGGCACCTCGACGGTGACTTTCTCGCCCGCACCGGCCTGCGGAGCCGCCTCGATGGCGCCGGGGCGCACCGAGATCACCGGCACGTCGCCGGTGGCCTTGGCGTCGACGGTGAAGGCGCCACCGAAGATGGAGTGCACCGCGGAGCCGTCGGAATTCACCGCGACCACGTCGGTGAGCAGCCCGGAGCCGATCCGGGCGGCGAGCCGGCCGGACACCTCCTTGCCCTCGGCGCTGGCGGCGGTGATGATCGCGGCGGGCGAGGCCGACTCCGAGAGCGCGGCGAGCACGTCGACCTTGGGGGTGACCAGGTAGCCCTCGGCGTCGTCGGACTCGGCGACGTAGATCTTCTCGGCACCGGCCTGGGTCAGCGCGTCGGCCAGCTTGTCGGCGGTGCCGGGGGCGGCGACCACGACGGCGGCCGGCTCGCCGAGCGAGCGGGCGGCGGTGATGAGTTCGGTGGTGACCTTCTTCGGGGCACCCTCGGCGTGCTCGACCAGCACGAGTACTTCAGCCATGTCTTCTCTCTCCTGAAAAGTCCGTGTGCGGGCGGGTGACCCGGATCAGATGACCTTCTGCCCGACCAGGTACTTGGCGATCTTGGTGCCGCCGTCGCCCTCGTCGGTGACCTTCTCGCCCGCGGTGCGGGGCGGCTTCGGGGTGGCCGCGGTGACCGTGCTGCCCGCGTTCGCCACGCCGACCGTGTCCGCCTCGACGCCAAGGTCGGCGAGGGTGAAGGTCTGCACTTCCTTCTTCTTCGCGGCCATGATGCCCTTGAAGGAGGGGAAGCGCGGCTCGTTGATCTTCTCGTTCACGCTGACGATGGCGGGCAGGTTCGCCTCCAGCTTGAACACGCCCTCGTCGGTCTCCCGCTCGCCGGTGACCTTGTCGCCGTCGACGGTGAGCTTGCGGAGGTGGGTCAGCTGCGGCAGGCCGAGGTACTCGGCGATGATCGCCGGAACCGTGCCCATGCGGCCGTCCGTTGCCTCGTTACCGGAGATGACCAGCTCGACGCCCTCGATCTGGCCGAGCGCCGCGGCCAGCA
Organism: Nocardia sp. NPDC057227; assembly: GCF_042669725.1. Lineage (NCBI taxonomy): Bacteria > Bacillati > Actinomycetota > Actinomycetes > Mycobacteriales > Nocardiaceae > Nocardia > Nocardia sp. NPDC057227. The sequence continues at coordinate 313,851 of NZ_JBHUXA010000003.1, forward strand.
CGTACGAGGTCTGCACCACGTCGGAGCCGTGGATCGCCGGATCGTTGATGTGGATGGCCTTGTCGGCGCCCATGGAGAGCGCCTTGCGGATGGCCTCGGTGGCCCGATCCGGACCGGCGGTCAGCACGGTCACCTCGCCACCCTGCGCCTCCTTGATCAGCAGCGCCTCTTCGACCGCGCGCTCGTTGATCTCGTCGAGGACGGCGTCGGCGGCTTCGCGGTCGAGGGTGTAGTCACCATCGCTGAGCTTGCGCTCGGACCAGGTGTCGGGAACCTGCTTGATGAGTACGACGATGTTCGGCATCGGTCTTCGTCGACCTCCTTCTGGGGCACGGGTCGGCGGTCGCCCGGTCTGGCGGCGCCTTTCTAATGGCTCGATCGAGGAGATTACCCTACGTTAAGTTACTCGTGGGTAACTTACTCCGAGCGTACCGGTGGAATGCCCGACCAGTAACGTCGGAACGATGACCGAGGCTGTGATCCCTGCCGCATCGGACGCCGATGCCCCCCTGCCGCTCACCGGCGAGCGCACGGTGCCCGGAATCGCGGAGGAGAACTACTGGTTCCGCCGACACGAGGTGGTCTACGCGCGCCTGCTCGACCGCTGCGCGGGCCGCGAGGTGCTGGAGGCCGGCTCCGGCGAGGGGTACGGCGCGGACATGATCGCCGGCGTCGCGCGCCGGGTCACCGGCGTCGACTACGACGAGTCGGCGGTGGCGCACGTCCGCGCGCGGTATCCGCGGGTGGAGATGGTGCGGGGGAACCTGGCCGCGCTGCCGCTGCCGGACGCCTCCGTCGATGTGGTGGTGAATTTCCAGGTCATCGAGCACCTCTGGGATCAGGGGCAGTTCCTGCGCGAGTGCCTGCGGGTGCTGCGCCCCGGCGGCGAGCTGCTGATCAGCACGCCGAACCGGATCACCTTCTCGCCGGGCCGGGACACCCCGCTGAACCCGTTCCACACCCGCGAGCTGAACGCGGCCGAGCTGACCGAGCTGCTGGTCGAGGCCGGGTTCACGGTGGCCGAGCTGACCGGCGTGCACCACGGCCCCGCGCTGCGGGCCCTCGACGCCAAGCACGGCGGCTCGTTCATCGACGCGCAGATCGAGCGCGCGCTGGCCGGTGAGCCCTGGCCCGAGACCCTGACCGCCGACGTCGCCGCGGTCGGCATCGACGACTTCGCGCTGCGCGCCGACGACATCGACGCCAGCCTGGACCTGGTCGCCATCGCGGTGAAACCGTGACCGCTTCCGTCCCTGGGCAATTCACGCTGGTGCTGCACTCGCACCTGCCGTGGCTGGCCAACCACGGCCGCTGGCCGGTCGGCGAGGAGTGGCTCTACCAATCCTGGGCCGCCTCCTACATTCCGGTGCTCCGGGTGCTGGAAGAGCTTGCCGCCGATGGCCGTTCGAACCTGCTCAGCCTCGGCGTGACGCCGGTGCTCGCGGCCCAGCTCGACGACCCGCACTGCCTCGCTGGCATGCACCACTGGCTCGGCAACTGGCAGCTCCGAGCCGACGAGGCGGCGCTCGCGGGCAAGCCGGCGCTCGGCCGGTACGAGCACCGGCTGGCCACCGCCGCGCTCGCCGATTTCGAGACCCGCTGGCGGCACGGCGCCGCGCCGGTGTGGCGCGCGCTGGCCGAGGCCGGCACGGTGGAACTGCTCGGCGGCCCGCTGGCGCACCCCTTCCAGCCGCTGCTCGAGCCCCGGCTGCGCGCCTTCCAGCTGGACGAGGGGCTGGCCGACGCCCGGCTGCGCTGGGGACACCGCCCCGCGGGCATCTGGGCGCCGGAGTGCGGCTTCACCCCGGGCATGGAGCACGGGTACGCCGCCGCCGGTGTGACGCATTTCATGGTCGACGGCCCCGCCCTGCGCGGCGACAGCAGCCTGGGCAGGCCGGTGCTCGACTCCGACGTGGTCGCGTTCGGGCGCGACCTGCCGGTCAGCTACCGGGTCTGGTCGCCCAAGTCCGGCTACCCCGGGCAGGCCGCCTACCGGGACTTCCACCACTACGACCACGGCACCGGGCTGAAGCCGGCCAGGGTCACCGGCAAATCCGTGGCCGGGCCGGACAAGGCGCCCTACGACCCCGCGCTCGCGGCGGCCGCGATCGAGCGCGACGTGGCCGACTTCGTCGGCACCGTGCGCGAGCGGCTGATCGCGGAATCCGACCGGATCGGGCGCCCCGCGCTGGTGGTCGCCGCCTTCGACACCGAGCTTTTCGGACACTGGTGGCACGAGGGGCCGCAGTGGCTGGCCGGCGTGCTGCGCGCGCTGCCGGAGGCAGGCGTGACCGTCGGGACGCTGGCCGACGCGCGCGCGAACGGCTACGTCGGGGCGCCGGTCGAACTCGCGGATTCCTCCTGGGGATCGGGCAAGGACTGGCGGGTCTGGGCCGGTGAGCAGGTGCAGGACCTGGTCGAGCTGAATGCCGACGTGGTCCGGCTCACGCTCGACACGCTGGACAAACTGCATGCCGGGCGCGGCGAGCACGGGCTGCGCGACCGGGTCGCCGACCAGCTGGTGCGCGAGGCGATCCTCACCGTCTCCAGCGACTGGGCCTTCATGGTCAGCAAGGACTCCGCGGCGGGGTACGCGCGGGAGCGGGCGCACCGGCACGCGCACGCCGTCCGGGAGATCGCGGGGGCAGCCACCGCGGGACAGCTCGCCAAAGCCGACCGGTTGGCGGCAGGATGGAACGTGGCCGACGGGCTCTTCCCCGCTCTCGACGCGCGACGCCTGGCCGGCCGGGCCTAGAAGGACGCATATGAAGATCTTGATGGTGTCGTGGGAGTACCCGCCGGTGGTCGTCGGCGGGCTCGGCAGGCACGTGCACCACCTGGCGGTCGAGCTGGCCGCCGCGGGCCACGAGGTGGTCGTGCTCTCCCGTCGGCCCACCGGCACCGACGCCACCAGCCACCCCACGCACTCGTTCGTCGCGGAGGGCGTCCTCGTGGTCGCGGTCGCGGAGGACCCGCCGAGCTTCGACTTCGGCACCGACATGCTGGCCTGGACGCTGGCCATGGGGCACGCCATGGTGCGCGCCGGGATCGCGCTGCACAAGCCCGGCATCGGCGAGGGCTGGGTGCCGGACGTGGTGCACGCGCACGACTGGCTGGTCGCGCACCCGGCCGTCGCGCTGGCCGAGTTCTACGACGTCCCGCTGGTGAGCACGCTGCACGCCACCGAGGCGGGCAGGCACAGCGGCTGGGTCGCGGGCCGGGTGAACAAGCAGGTGCACTCGGTGGAGTGGTGGCTGGCGAACGAGTCGGACGCGCTCATCACCTGCTCGGGCTCGATGCAGGACGAGGTGGAGCGGCTGTACGGGCCGGAGCTGCCGCCGGTCACGGTCATCCGCAACGGCATCGACGTGGCGGCCTGGCAGTTCCGCGCCCGCGCCCCGCGCACCGGCCCGCCCCGGCTGCTCTACGTCGGGCGGCTGGAGTACGAGAAGGGCGTGCAGGACGCCATCGCGGCGCTGCCCCGGATCCGCCGCGCGCACCCAGGAACCACGCTCACCGTGGCAGGCATCGGCACCCAGTTCGAGTGGCTGCGCGAGCGGGCCCGGGTGCACCGGGTGGCGCGCGCGGTGACCTTCACCGGGCAGCTCGGCCACCAGGAGCTGCTCGGCTGGCTGCACGGCGCGGACGCCATCGTGCTGCCGAGCCGCTACGAGCCGTTCGGCATCGTGGCGCTGGAGGCCGCCGCGGCGGGTATTCCGCTGATCGCCTCCAGCGCGGGCGGGCTCGGCGAGGCGGTGCTGGACGGCGTCACCGGCGCCTCCTTCGAACCCGCCGACGTGGACGGCCTGGTCGACGCGGTGCGCGCGGTGCTGGACGATCCGGCCGCCGCGCAGAGCCGCGCCGTCGCGGCCAGGGAGCGGCTCACCGCCGACTTCGCCTGGGACATGGTGGCGGCCGAGACCGCGCAGGTCTACGCCGCGGCCAAGCGCCGGGTGCGGATTCCGCTCGGCCGCCCATCGATCGTGGAGCGGCCGCTGCCGGAGCGCGACCCGGAGTAGCGGCTAGGACTCCATCTTCTTCACGATGCGCTGCACCGTGAGCCAGGTGCGGGTGGTGATGTCCTTGCCGTACGCCTTCTCCAGCCAGACCATGAAGTCCGGGGTCTTGCCCGGCTCGCTGTTGTCGATCACGGCGAGGAAGGCGCGGGCGTCCGCGTCGTACCCGATCACCTCGGTGCGCGGGTCGTCCAGCTCGGGGAGCTCGGTGGTCGCGCCGTGCTTGAAGAAGGTGGCGATGAGGTAGCTGCCGCGGCCGTGCTCGCGGCCCTCGAAGGGGTCGCGGTCGAGCAGCGTGCGGAGCTCGGCGTGGCTGCGCACGATGGTGCCGCCGCCGATGCCGAGCTCGGCGCGCAGCGCCTCCTGGATCCGGTCCTCCAGCGCGGGCACGTCGTCGTCCGCGGCGTCGAAGACGATATTGCCGCTGGCCAGCACCGAGCCGACCTTCGTGTGGCCGAGACCGGCGAACACGCCGCGGAGCTTGTCGTTGGCCATGTTCTTGTTGCTCGGCATGATGCCGCGGAGCAGGGCGGCGTAGGTGGTCATGCGGCGCCGCCGCCGACCCCGCTCTTCTTGCGCTCGATATCGGCCAGCGCGGCCAGGTACTTCTCCCGCTCGGCGGCGCCCGCCTCCCAGGTGACCTTGCGGTTCTTCACCACCCGGGCCGGGGCGCCGACGGCGATGCTGTAATCCGGGATGTCGCCCCTGACCACCGCGTGCGCGCCGAGCACGCAGCCGCGGCCGACCCTGGTCTCGCGCAGCACGGTGACCTTGGCCGCGATCCAGGTGTCCGGGCCGATCCGCACCGGGCTCTTGACGATGCCCTGGTCCTTGATCGGCAGCGTGATGTCGTCCATCCGGTGGTCGAAATCGGTGATGTAGCACCAGTCGGCGACCAGGGTGGACTCGCCGATCTCGATGTCGAGATAGGTGTTGACCACGTTGTCCTTGCCGAACACCACCTTGTCGCCGATGCGCAGCGAACCCTCGTGGCAGCGGATGGCGTTGCCGTCGCCGATGTGCACCCAGCGGCCGATCTCCAGCCGGCCCAGCTCGGGGGTCGCGTGGATCTCCACCCCCTTGCCGAGGAACACCATGCCGCGCAGCACGACGTGCGGATTGGCCGCCTTGAACTTGAACAGCCGGTAGTAGCGCACCAGGTACCAGGGCGTGTACGCCCGGTTGGCGAGCACCCAGCGCAGCGAGGCCAGGGTCAGGAACCTGGCCTGTTTCGGATCGCGGCGCCGCGATCCCCGCCAGCGCGAGTGCAGCGGCGCACCCCACATGCTCGTCACGAAGTCTCCTCCGTCGATCGGTCTTCGGATACCACAGACTAGTCTTGCCCTCGGCCGGTCTCGGCGCCGGCAACGACCACGAGGGGAGAGCAGCAGGTGCGAAGCGGCGGTGCACGTTCGGCGTCCCGGTGGGCGGCTCCCGCTCCGCGCCCGCGTTCGGGCGCACGCGCGCTACCCGCGGCTCCCGGCGCGCGCCGTGCGGCGGCGCTCGCCGCCGCGGCGCTGGCCTGCCTCGCGCTCACCGCCTGCGGCACCGACGTCGACGACATCACGCAGGGCCCCGGCTTCGGCTGGACCGCCGCGCACAACGACGGCCGCAACAGCGGCACCACCGCGGTCGAGGGCTCGCGCCAGCTCGGCCCGGCCTGGCAGCGCCCGCTCGGCGGGCCGGTGGCCGCGCCGGTGACGGTGGGCTCGCAGGGGCAGATGTTCGTCACCACCCGGACGGCCAACTGCGCGATCTACTCGTTCCAGATGAGTGGCCGCAAGCGCTTCTGCAATCAGCTCGGCCCGAACGCGATCGCCGCGCCGACACTGCTCGATTCGGCCAACAATGTCTACGTCGGCGACGACAGCGGCGTGAACTCGGACAATTTCCTCGGCCAGCCGCGCTGGCGCACCCCGGTCGCCGGGGTGCCGGTGACCATGCAGTTCACCGGCGACGGCCATGTCCTCTCGATCACCCAGACCGGCCAGGTGGACGTGCTGGAGCGGCAGACCGGCAAGCGCATGGTGCCCACCGCGCAGCTGCTCGGCGAACCGGACTTCCTGCGCGCCCCCGACCTCACCTGGCCCGCCGCCGGGCAGGGGCTGGACGACTGCGCCACCGGCGGCCCGCGCTGCGCCGTCTCCACCCAGGCGGCGGTCGACGGCGCGAGCGGGCGGATCTACGCGACGGTGTGGGAGCCGGGCCGCCCGGCCGCGGCGCTGGTGGCGCTGCGCTACACCGGCGATCGGATCGAGCGGCTGTGGAGCGCCGAGCTGCTCACCGGCGGCGCGGCCGCCGGGCCGACCGTCTCCGCCGACGGCAGCACCGTCTACGTGGGCGACAACAGCGGCAGGCTGCTCGCCATCGATACCGCCGACGGCCGTACCCGCTGGGCGCACGAACTGGGCTGGGCCCCGCGCGGCGGGCTCTCGGTCGATGCCGACGGGCTGCTCGTCCCTGCGGGCGACGACGGCTACCTGCTCGCCCTGCGGGACACCGGCGACGCCGTGGAAACCGCCTGGGAGCGCAAGGATCTGGCGCTGCGCGGCACCCCGGTGCAGACGGCGGGCGGCACCGGCTACACGGTGGCCGCGATCGGCGACGGGCTCACCCTCATCACCTTCGACACCGAGACCGGCGCGACCGTCGACTCCGACGTGCTGACCGACGCGCAGGGCACGACCACCGGCACCGCGGTCGGGCCGAAGGGCGAGGTGGTGACGGCGACCAGGATCGGCGAGCTGTTCGTCTTCACGCCGGTGTCGCAGGGGTAGCGGTGCACAGGAAGACCGCGGCGGCGCGGCCGATCCTGGTGACCACCAGGGTGTAGGGAGTGCGGCCGCTCGGGGCCAGGGTGCGGCGCAGGCGGTCCGGGTCGAGGTCGACGCCGCGGACCAGGATCTCCAGCGGGCCGCAGTCGCGGCGGCGCAGTTCGGCGCGGAGGGGTTTCTCGCGCAGTTCGAAGCGGTCGAGGACGCGGAAGCCGCGGGTGCCCGGTGGGACGGTGTCGCCGGTCAGGTAGGCGATGCGGGGGTCGAGCTGCCAGAGGTCGTTGGCGGCGGCGTACTGCCGGACCAGCCCGGCCCTGACGATGGCGCCGTCCGGGTCGACGATCCAGGCGCCGGGGTCGCGCTCGGGGATGTCGTCCGGGTCGGCGTCGGTCAGGGTGGTCGATCGCTGCCCGGTCCGGAGCACCGTGGCGCGGCGTTTCGTGCCCGGCTCCGCGAGCCCGGGTGACCAGAGGCAGGCTTCGCGGACGCCACCGTCCAGCGAGACCAGCTCGATCTCGCCCGGCCAGTCCAGGCGGGAGAAGTCGAGGCCGGGCGCGCACTTCACCACCAGGTCGCGGCCCGCGTAGGCGGCGAGCAGCTCCGGCAGCGGAGGCTGTAGTGCCGCCGGGTCGTGCGTGCGCTTCCCGCCCGCGCGGCGGCCTGGGTCGGCCACGACGACGGTGTCCCGGCTGCACGGCGTCAGCGCGTCCGCGCGGAGCAGTACCACCGGTGCGCTGCCCGCGGGGTATGGCGCCGCGGGCGCCGGATCGGTGCCGTCGCCCGCCGCCCGGGTCTGCCCGCGGCTGGGCCTCGGCTCCGGCTCCGCGGTGCCGTTTCGGCCCCGGCGGCACACGCCGTCGCCCGCGACCGCGAGGTTGTACGCGGCCATGTCGAGCCGAACCGGGTCGAGATCACTGCCGATGACAGCGGTACACGTCGCGGCGAGGGCGGCGAGTTCGCCGCCGATCGAGCAGGTGACGTCGTGCACCGCGCGCCCGGCGAGCCGGGCCGCCCGATGCCTGGCGACGGCGCTCGGCGTCGCCTGCTGCAGCGCGTCGTCGGTGAACAGCCACTCCCCCGCGCCGTCCAGCTTGACGGCGGCGCGCCGGCGCAGCCGCACCGTCTCCACCAGCGCCGCGGCCGCCGCACCGTGCGCCCGCCTGACCCGGCCGAGATCGGCGAGCAGCGACCCGTCGGTGAGCGGCAACCCGTCCGTCTCGGCCAGCGCCGCGCGCCCGGCCGCGCTCGCCAGGAACGCGATATCCGAGCGCGCGAAGGAGTATCCCAACTACTGGGCCGGCGCGCCCGGCTTCACGCCGGTGATCATGGCGTTGTAGAAGAAACGCCGCGGCACGATCCGGTGCAGCACCTTCTCGTCCAGCGCGCTCAGCTTGAGCCACGCCTTGTACTGGAACAACCGGTACCGCATGGTGAGCTTCTCGTCCGGAACGGCCGCCTCGAAGGTGCGCACCGGCCAGCCCCAGAGCGCCGCCGCGAACTCCTCGGTGTGCGCGAGCGCGTCGACCGCACCCGCCCGGCGGGCAATGGCCTCCAGCTCACTCGGCTCGAAGGTGTGCAGGTCGACCACGGCCTCCAGGGCCGCGGCCCGGGACGACTCGTCCAGTTCGGACTGCGGGCGCCGCCAGCCCGCGAGCGCGGGCAGCTTGGTGATCGTTGTCGTGATCTTCCAGGTGATCCGGCCGAGCCAGCGAGCGTAGAAGTTGCCCGCGGTGGTCGGCTCGCCGGCGAAGACGAAGCGGCCGCCCGGCTTGAGCACCCGCAGGCACTCCTTCAGCGCCAGCTCCACGTCGGGGATGTGGTGCAGCACGGCGTGCCCGACCACCAGGTCGAAGGTGTCGTCCTCGTACGGGATGGTCTCGGCGTCGGCCACCCGGCCGTCCACGTCGAGCCCGAGGTGCTCCGCGTTGCGCAGCGCGACCTTCACCATGCCCGGCGAGAGGTCGGTGACCGAGCCGCTCTTGGCGATCCCGCCCTGCATCAGGTTCAGCAGGAAGAAGCCGGTGCCGCAGCCGAGCTCGAGGGCACGGCCGTAGGGCAGCTCGACCTGGCCGGCCGCGAGGTCGAAGCGGCCGCGCGCGTAGTCGATACACCGCTCGTCGTAGGAGATCGACCACTTGTCGTCGTAGGTCTCCGCTTCCCAGTCGTGGTAGAGGACCTGGGCGAGCTTGTTGTTCTCCCGCGCGGCTTCCACTTCGGCCTCGGTGGCGTGTGGGTTCGGCGCAGGGTCGTCGGGGCGTACCGTCATGGGTTCAGAGCCTACCGTCCGGTTCCCGGTACCTGGTTCGGGCCGTCCGCCGCGTACGCGCCCGCGGCCCGCTGCGGCTCCCCGGTTTGCGCGAGCCCGATCCACGCCGAGATCGCGTGCGAAGAGTGCTGCGCGGGCGCCTCCAGCACCGACTTGGCGGCGGCCACCGCCGCGCCGGGCAGGCCGACGAACCGCTCGGCCCAGCGGTGCGCGGCGTCGTAGACGTCGTCCGGGGCCACGACCTCGTCCACCAGCCCCAGCCGCAGCGCCTCGTCGGCTTCCACGTAGCGCCCGCTGTAGACGAGGTCGCGGGCGGTGCGCAGCCCGACCGTCCGGATCAACCGGTCCATCCCGGCCGTCGGGACGGTGCCGCGGTGAATCTGCGGCAGCCCCAGCTTGACGTTGTCGCCGACGATCCGCCGGTCCGCGCCGAGCGCCAGCTCCAGCGCGCCGCCCAGGCAGTAGCCGGTGATCGCGGCGACCGTCGGGCACGGCACCGGCGGCAGGCAGTCCAGGTGCTGCGCGTGGTCGCTCGCCAGCGCGGCCGCCTGGTCCGGGCTCCAGGTCGCGATCTCGGCCAGGTCGTCGCCCGCGCTGAAGATCCGCTCGTCGCCGTAGACGACCAGCGCCGCCACCCGTTCGTTCTTCCCCGCCCGCTTCGCCGCCACCGCGATCTCGCGGGCCAGCTGCAGGGTGATCAGGTTGGCCGGGGGCCGGGAGAACCGCAGCACCGCAACCCCGCGCTGCTCCGGCAGCTCCAGGGTGGTGAACTCCGCGGGCGTGTTGTTCGACATGGCTGGCGAGATTACCCGGCGGAACTCCCGGTCAGCGCGCCGAGCCGCGCAGCTCCATGGGGTTCGGCAGGTCGGCGAAGTACCGTTCGTGGTCCGGGAATTCGAGCACCGTGCGGCCGCCCTGCCGCGCCACCACCGGCTCGATCGGCTCGATCACCGGCTGCGCGGCGAGCACCGCGGCGGTATCCGGGTACCGCTCGATCGCCACCAGCTGCGACCAGGTGGGCGGGAGCAGCACGTCCTGCCCGGCGCGCCAGCGCGCCAGCGCCTCGGCCGGGGTGCGCCAGTGCACCAGATCGGCCTCGGAGGTGGCGCCGTCCGCGCGCTGACCAGCGGGCAGCACCGCGACGAAGAAGCGGGTGTCGTAGCGGCGGCGCTCGATGACCGGGGTGACCCAGTTGGCCCAGGGCCGAAGCAGGTCGGCGCGGAGCACGAGGCCGGTCTCGGCCAGGAAGGCGGCCAGCGAGGTCGCCCGCGACTCCAGTGCGTGTCTGGCGTCCCGGTACTCGGTGGTGTCGGAGACGACGGTCTCGGCGGTGGGGCCGGCGAGCAGCACGCCGCACTCCTCGAACGTCTCCCTGACGGCCGCGCAGACCAGCGCCTGCGCGCGCGGGCCGGTGGTGCCGAAGCGCTCGGCCCACCAGTCCGGGCCGGGCCCGGCCCAGGCGATCTCGGCGTCGGCGTCGGACGGGTCGACCCCGCCGCCGGGGAACACCGTCATCCCCGCGGCGAAATCCATGCCGGTGACCCGGCGCTGCAGAAAGACCTCGGGCCCGGCGGCGCCGTCGCGCACCAGCACGACGGTCGAGGCGTCCCGCAGCGGGGCGACGGGCTCGGGATCGTTCGGCTCGCTCACCGATCCACCCTAGCGTTTGTTCGGACGGGTCAGCGGTGCCGGTGCTTGCCGGAGCGCCGCGCCCGGCGCGCGAACCAGCGGCCGTCCACCTGGTCGAGCGCGATGGACTGCCGGAAGGCCGCGCTCAGGTTCTCCGCGGTGAGCACGTCGGCCAGCAGCCCCTGCGCGACCACCTCGCCCTCGCGCAGCAGCAGGCCGTGCGTGAAGCCGGGCGGGATCTCCTCCACGTGGTGCGTGACCAGCACCATGGCCGGGGCGTCCGGGTCGCTCGCCAGGTCGCCGAGCCGCTCCACCAGCTCCTCGCGGCCGCCGAGGTCGAGGCCGGCGGCGGGCTCGTCGAGCAGCAGCAGCTCCGGGTCGGTCATCAGGGCGCGGGCGATCAGCACCCGCTTGCGCTCGCCCTCGGACAGCGTGCCGTAGGTGCGGTCGGCGAGGTGCTCGGCGCCGAGGCTCTCCAGCATGTCGAGCGCGCGCTCGGTGTCCACCCGCTCGTACTTCTCCCGCCACCGGCCGAGCACCGCGTACCCGGCCGAGACCACCAGGTCGGCGACCTTCTCGTCGGCGGGCACCCGGGCGGCGACCGCGGCGGAGGAGAGGCCGATGCGCGGGCGTAGCTCGGTGACCGCGACTTTGCCCAGCACCTCGCCGAGCAGGTTCGCGGTGCCCGCGGTGGGGTGCACCTCGGCGGCGGCCATCCGGAGCAGGGAGGTCTTCCCCGCGCCGTTGGGGCCGAGCACCACCCAGCGTTCGTCCAGTTCGACCTGCCAGGTGACGGGGCCGACCAGGGTGCGGCCGGACCGTCGGATGGTCACGGCGCTGAAGTCGATGAGGAGATCGGGATCCGGTTGCGACACGGCCTCCATCTTGGACCACGGGCGGCGGCCGCGCCCGGCCACCCTCGGCGCGGTGTGCCCGAAGTTCTCCGGCGGCGCAGGGTGATTGCCCGCGGGCGCGTCGGGGGCGGCGTCGCCGGGGCGCTGCCTGCCGCGGCGTCCGCGGGCCAGGCTCATCCGAGTGCGGGTGGCACGGCGATGACCGTGATGGAACCGGGCGCGACCTCCGTGTACCCGGCGTCGCGCACCGCGACCGCGCCGCCACCCGCCTGCAGCGCGAGCAGCTCCTTCCACTGCTCCGGCCCGGCTTCGCGCACCGCGCAGCGGAATTCGTCGCGGGCCCAGCGGGCCGCGGCCGCCAGCGGGAGCGCACCGGCGAGCAGCATGCTCGCGTGCCCGACCTGCGCCGCCGCCTTGCCCACCGTCATCCCGAGCTCCCGGTTCACCCAGAGCACGGGCGCGTCGGCCGCCGGCTGCCCCGGTTCGTCGGCGAGCAGCTCGGTGCCGCCGATCTGCAGCCGCTTGATCCGCGGGTCGACCGCGCCGACCGGGCCGGGCACCAGCGCCCGCGCCTGCGCGCCGCGCACGGTCAGCGTGATCCCCGCAACCTCCTGCGCGGCCCGCCACTGCGCCCCGCGCGCCCGCCGCGCCACCTTGCGGATGCGGGCCCGCTTCCAGGTGAGATACCCCTGCTCCCACGGCCCGCCGGGCGCGGAGCGCTCGTCCAGGCAGAGCGCGACCGCGACGGCAGCGGCGGCCGCGAGCAGGTCGCTGCGGGCCGGTGGCTCGATCTTGGGCAGGTGCAGCACCATCTGCATGGCCTGGACCTGTGCCGGATCGGCCGGGTCGGGGGTATTGCCGTAGCCGCGCGCGAGCTCGGCGTGCAGTGCGCTGAAACCCGCTGTGGGGGTTCCGTTCTCGTCCACCCCGAGCTCGGCACCGACCGGCACGCACGGACAACTCGCACCCGCCTCACCTCGCGTATCGAAACCGACGTCCTCCACCCTCGAACCTCCGTCCGTCACGCAAGCGAAACTCCGTGAGAATACGTGGCGGAGCGGGCGCTCGCCGGGTGAACGGCGGGTCAGCCCAGTGGAACCCGGCGCAGCAGCCCGTCGCGGGCGTCGGCCGCCTCCACCTCGTCGCGGGTCACGCCGAGCACGAAGAGCACCGCGTCCAGGAACGGGTGCGAGAGCGCGGCGTCGGCCACCTCGCGCAGCGCCGGCTTGGCGTTGAAGGCGACGCCGAGCCCGGCGGCGTTGAGCATGTCGATGTCGTTGGCGCCGTCGCCGACCGCCACCGTCTGCTCCATCGGCACCCCGGCCTCGGCGGCGAAGCGGCGCAGCGCGGTGGCCTTGTAGGCGCGGTCGACGATCTCGCCGGTCACCCGGCCGGTGAGCTTCCCGTCCACGATCTCGAGCGTGTTGGCCTGCACGAAGTCCAGCTCCAGCTCGTGCGCGAGCGGCTCGATCACCTGCCGGAAGCCACCGGAGACGACCCCGCAGCGGAACCCGATCCGGCGCAGCGTCCGAATGGTGGTGCGGGCGCCGGGGGTGAGCTCGATCCGCTCGGCGACCTCCTCGATCACCGACTCGTCCAGCCCGGCCAGGGTGGCGACCCGCTGCCGCAGCGATTCGGCGAAGTCGAGCTCGCCGCGCATGGCGGCCTCGGTGACCGCGCGCACCTCGTCCTCGACGCCCGCGTGCGCGGCCAGCATCTCGATCACCTCGCCCTGGATCAGCGTGGAGTCGACGTCGAAGACGATGAGCCGCTTGCCGCGCCTGGCCAGCCCGGCCCGCTCCACGGCCACGTCCACCTGCTCGGCCACCGCCACCTCGGCCAGCGCGGTGCGCAGCACCGCGTCCTCGTCGGGCGCGGTGACCAGCAGCTCCATCCCGGTCACCGGGTAGTCGGCGATGCCGCGGATGGAGTCGATATTGGCGCCGAGCTGGGCCAGCCTGCGGGAGACGGCGCTGAACGCCCGCGCGGTCACCGGCGCGCCCAGGATCACCACGGCGTGCGTGGAGACCGGCTGCCTGCCGATGGCGGCATCCACCTCGACGTCGACGTTCATTCCGACGGTGTTCATCGCCTCCTCGACCTCGTCCTGCAGCAGCTCCGGGTCGGCCGGGCAGGTGACCAGGACGCCGAGCGTGAGCCTGCCGCGGATCACCACCTGCTCCACGTCGAGCAGGTGCACGCCGTGCCGCGACATGGCCGCCAGCAGCACGGAGGTCACGCCCGGGCGGTCGGGCCCGGTGACGGTGACGAGAACGATGGTGTCGGCCACGCGGTTGCTCCAGGGTCGGTCGGGTGCGCTCACGAAACGAGTGTGCACCCGCCGGGGATCGGCGGGTGCACACTCGGGGTCACACGGTTACTTGGAGAGCGCCACCCGCTCGTCGGACTCGGCCTGGTGCTTCGTGGTGCCCCAGCCGACGTGCGCCTCTTCCCGCATCCGGTCGATCATGTGCGGGTAGTGCAGCTCGAACGCGGGGCGCTCGGAGCGGATGCGCGGCAGCTCGTAGAAGTTGTGCCGCGGCGGCGGGCAGGTGGTCGCCCACTCCAGCGAGTTGCCGTAGCCCCACGGGTCGTCGACGGTGACCACCTCGCCGTACCGGAAGCTCTTGAAGACGTTCCAGATGAACGGGAGCATCGAGGCGCCGAGCACGAAGGCGCCGATGGTGGAGATGGTGTTCAGCGTGGTGAAGCCGTCGGTCGGCAGGTAGTCGGCGTAGCGCCGCGGCATGCCCTCCGCGCCAAGCCAGTGCTGCACGAGGAACGTGGTGTGGAAGCCGATGAAGGTGGCCCAGAAGTGCCACTTGCCGAGCCGCTCGTCCATCATCCGGCCGGTCATCTTCGGGAACCAGAAGTAGATGCCCGCGAAGGTGGCGAACACGATGGTGCCGAAGAGCACGTAGTGGAAGTGCGCGACCACGAAGTACGAGTCGGTGACGTGGAAGTCCAGCGGCGGGGAGGCCAGGATGACGCCGGAGAGGCCGCCGAAGAGGAAGGTGACCAGGAAGCCGAGCGAGAAGAGCATCGGTGATTCGAAGGTCAGCTGGCCGCGCCACATGGTGCCGATCCAGTTGAAGAACTTCACGCCGGTCGGCACCGCGATCAGGAACGTCATGAAGGAGAAGTAGGGCAGCAGCACCGCGCCGGTGGCGTACATGTGGTGCGCCCACACCGCGATCGAGAGCGCCGCGATCCCGAGCGTCGCGTAGACCAGGGTGGTGTAGCCGAAGATCGGCTTGCGCGAGAACACCGGGAAGATCTCCGACACGATGCCGAAGAAGGGCAGCGCGATGATGTAGACCTCGGGGTGCCCGAAGAACCAGAACAGGTGCTGGTACAGCAGGATGCCGCCGGTGGCCGGGTCGTAGATGTGGCCGCCGAGGTGCCGGTCGTACGCGAGGCCGAAGAGCGCGGCGGTGAGCAGCGGGAACGCGAGGATGACCAGCACCGAGGTGACGGCGATGTTCCAGGTGAAGATCGGCATCCGGAACATGGTCATGCCAGGAGCGCGCAGGCAGACGACCGTGGTCAGCATGTTGACACCGCCGAGGATGGTGCCGAGGCCGGAGACGGCCAGGCCGAGGATCCACAGGTCGGTGCCGACGCCGGGCGAGTGCAGGATGTCGGTGAGCGGCACGTACGCCGTCCAGCCGAAGTCCGCGGCACCGCCGGGGGTGATGAAGCCCGCGGTCGCCATGGTCGCGCCGAACGCGTACAGCCAGTAGCTGAAGGCGTTCAGCCGCGGGAAGGCGACGTCGGGGGCGCCGATCTGCAGCGGCAGGATGATGTTCGCGAAGCCGAACACGATCGCCGTCGCGTAGAAGAGCAGCATGATCGTGCCGTGCATGGTGAACAGCTGGTTGAACTGCTCGGGCGAGAGGAACTGCAGGCCGGGGCGGGCCAGCTCGCCGCGCATCAGCAGCGCCATCAGGCCGCCGATGAGGAAGAAGCTCATGGAGGTGGTCAGGTACATGACACCGAGGACCTTGGGGTCCGTGGTGGTGACCATCTTGTAGAGGAACGACCCCTTCGGCCCGGTGCGGGCTGGATACGGCCGAGACGCTTCCACCTGTTTGACCGGCTGGGGCTCAACAGCAGTCACTGATCCTCCTCGTTCGCGTGCGCTCCCCAGATCGTAAACCTTATGGCCGGGGCGGTCCGACTCCGGTCCTACTCTGTGTCGTATTTCCGTTCCGGGCCGATGCGCAGGTGGGTACCACCCACTCCGCCTGTACCCTCACCGCATGCCGGTGAGTGCCCGCGTCCGCACCCGATTCCTGTCCGCCAGCCCGCGCACCCTGGTGGTGCTCGCGGCGGGCACGCTGCTGCTGGCGGGTTGCGGTCAGCAGACCGACGATGCCAGCACGATCATCCGCACCACCACCAATATCGCGGGGGCGGGCGTGGTCGGGCTGGAGCGCGACACCAGCCAGGCGTGCCCGCTGCCGAGCCGCC
This sequence comes from Nocardia sp. NPDC057227, assembly GCF_042669725.1. Lineage (NCBI taxonomy): Bacteria > Bacillati > Actinomycetota > Actinomycetes > Mycobacteriales > Nocardiaceae > Nocardia > Nocardia sp. NPDC057227. The sequence continues at coordinate 329,863 of NZ_JBHUXA010000003.1, forward strand.
CCGACCCGGGGCCTGGCACCCGCGCGGTGACGCACACCGGCGGGGTCGCCCAGGTGCCCGCCGACCCGCAGCGCATCGTCGTGCTCGGCACCCCCGCGCTCGACGCCGCCTGCGCGCTCGGGCTGTGGGAGCGGGTCGTCGGCACGACAAGCCCGGACGGCCCGCAGCCCGACTACCTGGGCTACGGGGTCAAGCGGATCGCCTCGGTCGGCCCGGACGGCGCCCCGGACCCGGCCCGGATCGCCGAGCTGGACCCGGACGTCATCATCGGCACGCAGGGCCAGGGCGACTACGCCGCGCTCGCCGCCGTCGCCCCCACCGTGCTGGCCGGGAGCGGCAGCGGCTGGGCCGCCGAGTTCGTCGGGCTCGCGGCCGGGCTCGCCCGCGCCGAGGTCGCCGAGGCGGCGCTGGCCGGCTACCGCGCCGACGCCCCCGCCATCGGCGCCGAACCCGCCGTCGCCGCCGCGCAGTCGCAGGCATCGGTGATCCGGTTCGGCGCGGACAGCATCACCGTGCAGGGCACCGACACCTTCGCGGGCGGCGTGCTCACCGACATCGGGGTGCGCAGGCCGCAGAACCAGCGCGGCGCCTCCTTCACCGTCGGCGCGGACGACCTGGACCAGGTCGAGGGCGACGTGATCTTCGTGCTCTTCGATGGCGAGGCGGGCCGGGAGTACGGCGAATCGGTGCTCCGCTCGAGCGCCTGGAAAGAGCTCGGCGCCGCCACCGACCAGCGGGTCTTCGCGGTGGAGGACTCGGTCTGGCACGGCAGCGGGCTGGTCGCCGCCCGCGCCCTGCTCACCGACGTGCGACAGAACCTGAACGGCTACGTCACCGGGTGACGTAGCCGCCGTCGGCTCAGAACTCCCAGTCCTCGTCTTCGGTGTTCACGGCCTTGCCGATGACGTAGCTGGAGCCGGAGCCGGAGAAGAAGTCGTGGTTCTCGTCGGCATTCGGCGAGAGCGCGGAGAGGATGGCCGGGTTCACGTCGGTCTCGTCCTTCGGGAAGAGCCCCTCGTACCCGAGGTTCATCAGCGCCTTGTTGGCGTTGTAGCGCAAGAACTTCTTGACGTCCTCGGTGAGCCCGACCTCGTCGTACAGATCCTGGGTGTACTCCGCCTCGTTCTCGTACAGCTCGAAGAGCAGCTCGAAGGTGTAGTTCTTCAGCTCGTCGCGCTCCGCCTGCGAGACCAGCTCCAGGCCCTTCTGGTACTTGTAGCCGATGTAGTAGCCGTGCACCGCCTCGTCCCGGATGATCAGCCGGATCATGTCCGCGGTGTTGGTCAGCTTGGCCCGCGAGGACCAGTGCATCGGCAGGTAGAAGCCGGAGTAGAAGAGGAAGCTCTCCAGCAGCGTCGAGGCCACCTTGCGCTTGAGCGGATCGTCGCCGTTGTAGTACCCGAGCACGATCTCGGCCTTGCGCTGCAGGTTGCGGTTCTCCTCCGACCAGCGGAACGCCTCGTCGATCTCGCGCGTCGAGCAGAGCGTCGAGAAGATCGAGCTGTAGCTCTTCGCGTGCACCGACTCCATGAACGCGATATTGGTGAGCACCGCCTCCTCGTGCTGCGTCACCGCGTCCGGGATCAGGCTCACCGCGCCGACCGTGCCCTGAATGGTGTCCAGCAGGGTGAGCCCGGTGAAGACCCGCATGGTGAGCTGCTTCTCGTCCGGGGTCAGCGTCGCCCAGGACGGGATGTCGTTCGACACCGGCACCTTCTCGGGCAGCCAGAAGTTGCCGGTCAGCCGGTCCCACACCTCGGCGTCCTTCTCGTCGGGCACCCGATTCCAGTTGATGGCCGACACCCGATCGATCAGTTTCATGCTGCAGCCTCCGGTTAGCGACGTGGTCCCGAGAACACTACCTCTTGTGGACCGGGAGCCTTCGCAGCACAAGAACTAGTGGCATGAATGTCGCGAATCCGCCGCGTACGGTGGCTCTCGGCACCTGCCGTCGCGGCCGTGCCGGAGGGGGAAACGTGTTCTGGAAGCTGCTGTCGCTCGTCGCCTGCTGCCTGGCGCTGTCCGGTTGCGGGCGCGGGCAGGCCGAACCGGACTACTGGGCACAGCGGCCCGCCGGTGACGCGGAGCTGGGCGCACTGCTGGAGCGGGCGAGGGCCATCGACGTCTGTGCGCTGCTCGAGCCCGCCGAGCTCGCCGAAGCGGGGTTCGGCGAGCCCCCCGTTCCCGCCGGGCTGGATATCTGCGGGATCATCGCGGACGATCCGGCGGTCGCCGTCATGTGGCAAGTCGCCTCGGCGAACGGCCCGCTCGAGCCGGGGACGGATGCCGTCGCCACAACCATTGACGGCGCACCGGCCACCGTGCGCGAGACCGCCCCCGAGCCCGGCGGGCCGCGGTCCTGCGAGACGACCGTGCGGCTCGGCCCGGTACTCGAGCTGGACCTGGACCTCACCTCGCGGAGCGCGGAGAGCTGCGCTCCCGCCACCCGGCTCGCCGGCGCGGCCGCCGCGCGCTGGCGGGCGGAGCCGCGCCGGGCGAGTACCCCGTTCGCGAACACCGACCCGTGCGCGGTCACCGCGGCGCTCGGCGTCCGGGCCGAGGCTGTCCGGCTGTGGGAGTGCCGGTTCGCTTACCGCGAGCAGCGGTTCCTGCTGACGCTCGGCCAGGTGGGCGAGCAGCAGCTCGGCGCAGTGCGCTTCGAGGTCGACGGGCACCCGGTGCACTGCGACGATTGCGAAGCGGTCGGGCTCATGCACGCTGTGCGGGTGCCCATCGGGCCGCCGCTGCCCGCTACCGCCTTCGATGAAGAGGCCGGGCCGCGCCGGGCCGCGGTGAGCCTCGGCACGATCCAGCCCGATGACCTGACCCCTGAGGTCGTGGCCGAGGTCCTCCGCGCCGCCGTCCCGCTCGCGGCCGGGTAGGGCGCGTCCTCTGCAGGCAGCCCAACGAGCGGCTGTATCTCACGAAACGAGTCAGCGACCGGGCGGCGGCCCGCCCGGCGGCCCTCCACCGGGCGGCGCCTGCTGAGACTGCGTGTTCTGCGACTTCTCCGCCACCCCGACCGTGATCGCGACCTGCACTCGATCACTCGGCGAGCCGGTGACGGTGGCGAGCTCCGCGTCCCAGCCATCACCGAAGACATTGTCGGAGTCGAGCGAGACCTGCGCGATATTGCGGGTGCTCTGCGCGTACCCCGGGTCGGCAGCGAAAACCTGCTCGCAGGCGTCCTGCGGGAGCGCGATCTGCGAGGTGAGCCGCGCGTTCTCACCCGCGATGGCTACCTCGAGCGAGTCGTAGACCTCGAAGTGGATGTGCGGCCAGCGGCCGGAGTAGCAGGCCGGGAAGATCGAGGTGAAGGTGACGGTGCCGTCCGCGTCCGCCACCTGGACTCCGCGCAGGTAGTTCTGCTCGGTGATGCCGCTGCCGTACAGCGAGTACTCGCCGTCCCGGTCGCAGTGCCACACGTACACCGCCATCCCGGTGCCGGCCGCGCCGGAGTTCGCCAGGTCCTTCAGGGTGATCCGCAGCGTCATCGGCACCCCGTCGGCGGTGCCGGTGAACCCGCCGAAGCTGGTGGTGATGTCGCTGCGCACCACGCCGGACTGCACCAGCACGTTCGGCCCGTTGGAACCGTCACCCGGGTATGGCCCCGCCGTCTCCTGCGGGGCCGCGGCGACGGAGGTGCTCGCCGTTGTGGTCGCGGCGGTCGAGGTCGTCGCGGTGTCCGAGCCGGACGCGCACCCGGCCGCCGCCAGCCCCGCCGCGCCCGCGCCCGCGCCGAAGAAGAACAGTGCCCGCCGACGCGACATGGTGCGCATGTCGTGCGCCAGCCCCAGATCGTGCTCGTGCCGCTCGCCCGAGTGCCCCACTGCAACCCCTTTTCGTCGTTTCCGCTGGTCAGGAGCGACAGTAGGGGCCGGGCCCGGCACGAAGCTGGATGCGCGCTGGGAGAATCCTGTGTGTCGGTGGCCCGCACTACAGTGACCGCCACCGACGCGGTCGCGTCTACTCGAGGGGCTTCAGGGGGATTCATGCTTCGACAGATCACGCGCGATAACCGGATAGCATCCGATAGCACCCGCCGCTATCATCGGCATATGACCAGGACGATCAGCCAGGCCGAACTCCGCAATGGAAGCGCGGGCGTCATGGACGCGCTCGAAGCGGGTGAGGACTTCATCATCACCCGCAACGGGCAGCCCGTCGGCGAGCTGCGTCCACTCACCCGCCCCCGAGGCCTGACGACCACCGAACTACGGCGGCGGCTCGCCAGGTTCGCGGGCCAGGCGAGCGGAGCGGAGGAACGCGCGGAGATCGACGCCGCATTCGGCGAGGAGCGGCTGGATGACTGAGCCGGGGACGAAGTTCCGCTACCCCGTCGGGCTGCTCGATACCTGCACCCTGATCGATCTGGGGGACCTCGAGGAGGACGACCTTCCGATCGAGGCGAGAATCTGCACGGTCACGCTCGCGGAGCTGGGACTGGGAATAGCGATGGCACCCGACCCGACGGCGCTGGCACTTCGTACCGAACGCCTCCTGGAGATCGAGCACGCCTTCGACGCACTACCGTTCTCCGCCACCGCCGCCCGCCGATTCGCTTCGATAGCGAAATTGACCGTCGCGGCGGGGCGGAATCCGAGGCCGCGCCGAATGGACCTGATGATTGCCGCGATCGCCTCGTCCAACGATTTGCCCCTGTTCACCCGCAATCCGGACGACTTCAAGGGCTTGGATCCGCTGCTGACCGTGGTAGCGGTGTAGCTCAGTCCACGGCGGTCCCCTCCAGCTCGACCAGCTGACCGGGGACCGCGAGGCGGGTGACGCCGAGCATGGTGGTGGCGGGGGCAGTGCCCGCCGCGCCGAGTCGGGCGGCGAGCACGCCGTAGTGCTGGAAGAGCAGGTCGACGTCGGTGGTGTAGACGTTCAGCCGGATCAGGTTCGGGAGGCCCATGCCTGCGGCGGCGAGGACGGCTTCCAGGTTGTCCAGGGTCAGGGCGAGCTGGGCGGCGAGGTCGCCGGGGTGCTGGGGTTCGCCGTCGGCGTTCATGGCGGTCTGGCCGGAGCAGTAGAGGGTCCGGGTGGGGGTGGTGACCAGCTCGGCCTGGTTGAAGCCCAGCGGCAGGGACCAGGTGACAGGGTTGATCGCGGTTCGTTCCATGCGGACCAGCCTCGCAACGAATCACGACATCCTCTGTCGGGTATTTTCGAGGTGTGCGCGCCGACCGATTGGTCTCGCTGGTCCTGCTGCTGCGCAGCCGCGGCCGGATGACGGCGCCCGCGCTCGCCCGCGAGCTGGAGGTCTCCACCCGGACCGTGCTGCGCGATATCGAGGCGCTCTCCACCGCCGGGGTCCCGGTCTATGCCGAGCGCGGGCGGCACGGTGGGTTCGCACTGCTCCCCGGCTTCCGGACCGAGCTCACCGGGCTGAATCACGACGAGACGCTGGCCCTGCTCACCTCCGGAGCGGGAACTTTCGGGTTGGGGCCCGCGCTCGCGTCGGCGCTGCGGAAAGTGGCCGATGCGCTGCCGGAGAGCCATGCGGCCGCTGCGGGCGAGAGAGCCAGGCGACTCCTGCACGAACCGGAGACGGACCTGCTCGAGCGCAGGCGCACTCGCGACGACATCCCGGCTCAGGTCATGGCGGAAATCCGCCGCGCGGTCGTCGCCGGGCACCGGTTGCGCATCCACTACGCCGCGGCCGGCGTTGAGCCGCAGTGGCGCACGGTGGACCCGATCGGCCTGGTCACCGCTCGCGACCAGCGCTACCTGCTCGCCCTCAGGGAGGGCGAGGACCGCACCTACAAGCTGTCCAGGGTGCACGCGGCCGAGGCGCTGGACGAACCGGCGCAGCGCCCGGAAGGTGTCGATCTCGAACAGATCTGGCGCGAGCGCGGCGCCCGGTTCCGCACCGGCGGCGACCAGCTGAGCGTTGCGGTCCGGGTCCGCCCGGCCCGGCGGGCGGAGCTGACCGACACCGCGTTGACGGTCCACGCCGAGCACCTCGACGCGGACGGCCTGCTCGTCCTGGAACTCACCTTCCAGGACCTCCGGCACGCCGAATGGGCACTGTGGCAGCTCGCCGCCGACGCGGAAGTGCTCACGCCACACGCACTGCGTACCGCGCTCGGGAAGCGAGCCGCCGCGATGGCCGCCCGCTACCGCGACTAGACCAGCGCGGGCAGCACTTCCTTCTCGAAGAGCTCGATCCCGCTGGTGTCGTACGCCGACTCCGGGAAGTTGAAGATGGCGTACCCGAGCCCCAGCTTCTGCAGAGCCGTCAGCCGCTCGATGATCTGCTCCGGCGTGCCGACCCCGGCCCCGCCCGCCGACAGGTTCTGGATGTACCCGGCCCCCTTCTCCGCGCCGAGCGCGGGCGTGAGCCGGTCGGCGATCGCCTTCTTGCGCTCCGCGACCTCGGCCTCGTTCGCGCCGACCACGACGTTGAAGTTCGAGCTGCGCACGATGGCCTCGTAGTCGGTGCCGACATCGGTGCAGTGCCCGCGCAGGATCTCGGACTTGTGGGTGAACTCCGCCGGGTCGTTGCCGGCGAAGTTGGTGTACTGCGCGTACTTGGCGGCGATCTTCAGCGTCTTCTTCTCGCCGCCGCCCGCGATCCACAGCGGGATCCCGCCCTCCTGCAGCGGCAGCGGGTACACCCTGGCCCCGTCTACCTGGTAGTACTTGCCGTCCAGGGTGGCGCTGCCCGTGGTCCAGGCCTGCCGGAAGATCTGCACGCCCTCGTCCAGCCTGCCGAGCCGCTCACCGGCGGTGGGGAAGCCGTACCCGTAGGCGCGCCACTCGTGCTCGTACCAGCCGCCGCCGATGCCCATCTCGGTGCGGCCGCCGGAGATGGCGTCCACGGTGGCGGCGACCTTCGCCAGGTAGGCGGGGTTGCGGTAGCTGATCGCGGTACACATCTGACCCAGCCGGATCCGCGAGGTGGTCGCCGCGAAGGCCGACATGAGCGTCCACGCCTCGTGCGTGGCCTCCTCGGTCGGCTCCGGCACCGTGTGGAAGTGGTCGTAGACCCACAGCGACTCCCAGACCGGGTTCGCGTCCGCGCGCGCGGCGAGATCCCGCAGCACCCCCCACTGCGCGGCGGTGTCGATGCCGACCAGATCCAGCCGCCACCCCTGCGGGACGAAGATTCCGAAGCGCACAGCACTCTCCTCGTGTGTCGTCGCGTGTCGGGCGCACACGCGCCCATCTTCCACTCTGTCGAGCCGGCGCCGCGCGGGCAACGATTCGGCGCTCCGCGCGCGCAATTCCGATCACGGCCGAAAGCGGGACCGGATCGGTCCACCGATCCGGGAGTTTGCGGCCGTTTCGCGCGGGCAGTACGCGCGCACACGGGGTGTGCGGGTGCGCCCGAAACGAAGGGACCAGCGGAAATGACGCGAGCGCACACGTCGGGTGAGCCGGGGGAACGGTCCGAGTTGGACGCGCTGCTCGCGGCCGTCGCGCACAACGACCGGTCCGCCTTCACCGGCTTCTACCGCGCCACCAGCGCCAGGGCCTACGGCCTCGCGCTGCGGGTGGTGCGGCGCGAGGCGGCGGCGGAGGAGATCACCCAGGAGGTGTACCTCCAGGTGTGGCTGACCGCGGCGCGGTACGACGCCGGGATGTCGAGCCCGCTCGGCTGGCTCCTGATGCTCACCCACCGGCGCGCGGTCGACCGGGTGCGCCGGGAGGCCGCGGCGTCGGCGCGCGACCTGGTCTTCGGGCACGCGCACCGGCCGGTCGACCACGACGTGGTCACCGAATCGGTCACCCGCAGGCTGGAGGCGAGTTCGGTGGCCGACGGCATGCGGGTGCTCACCCCGATTCAACGCGAGGCCATCACACTCGCCTACTACGGCGGCCGCAGCTACCCCGAGGTCGCCGACCAGCTCGGCATTCCGCTCTCCACGGTCAAGAGCCGGATCCGGGACGGGCTGCGCCGACTGCGCACCGAGGTCGCCGACACCGTGGTCGCCGCCGGTTAGAAAATTCGAAGGCGGACCGCGGGAATTCCGGTCATCCTGAATTCCTGATGAACGACAACATTCCGCGGCTCGGCATTGATTTCGGCCGGGTCGTCATGGGCGCGGCGGCCGAATCCGGCGCCGCCGACACCGTCTTCCTGGACGGCAGCCACGCCGACGCCATGCGCACACCCCCCGAACCGCACGCCTTCGAGGTGCTCGCCCGCCTGGTCGCGCGCTTCGAACAGCGCGCCTGGCTGATCTCGAAATGCGGGCCGCGCATCGAGGCCAGGACCCGGGAGTGGTTGGCGCACAACGATTTCCACGCCCGCACCGGGGTGCCGGACGGCAACCTCCGGTTCTGCCGGGCCCGCCCGGAGAAGGCGGTGCACTGCCGCGAACTCGGCATCACGCACATGATCGACGACCGGCTCGACGTGCACCGCGCGCTGCGCGGCCTGGTTCCGCACCTCTACCTCTACGGGCATCGGCGCGAACCCGCGCCGGATTGGGTGACCCACACCCCTACCTGGCCCGATGTCGAAGCCGCGCTCACGCTATGAGCGCCGTCACCGCGCCCGCGCCACGAGGTGAAATCCGCAGCGCGGCGGTGTACTCTCGCCCACGTTGATTCCCGCGGCGGCACTCGCCCCGCACCCGGAACGAGGAGGTGGACTGTCATGTGCAGTGAACCTCCCAGTCGAAGGCCGCGCGGCGCCGCCCCTTCGCTCTGATCATTCCGATCCCCCCGGCTGTCCGTCCGGGTGCGCGCGTTGGGTAGTGCCTCGCGGTGTGACGCAGTCGTAGAACTCGCTCACCCATTGCCTCGTGCCGAGGGGATCTCCCATGTCGCAAACCGATGTCATCGACGTACGCCCGGCGCTCTCGCTGCCGGACACCGTGCAGGAACTCGTGGAGACGCGCCGCGCCGACGCCGCGCTGGACTGGCTCGGCAACCACTCGCCGCACGCCATCGCCGACCAGCTCGCCCGGATGGACGCCGTCCGCGCGGGCATGGCGTTCCGGCTGCTCGACAAGGATCTCGCGCTCGCCGTTTTCGAGGAGCTCGAGCCGGTCGATCAGCAGCAGATCCTGGAGGGGTTGCGGGACAAGAGCTTCCGTGACCTGATCGAGAACATGGCCCCGGACGACCGGGCCCGCATGCTGCGCGAGGCGCCCGCCACCGTCGCCAAGAAGGTGCTCGCCGGGCTGAGTCCGCGCGAACGCCGGATGACCGCCGGGCTGCTCGGCTACCCGGAGGGGTCGGTCGGGCTCTACATGACCCCCGAGGTGGTGGCGCTCCCGCGCGACCTCACCGTGGCCGCGGCGCTGCAGACCGTGCGCGCCAAGGGCGGCCGTGCCGAAACCGTCTACACCCTGCCGGTGGTGGACACCGGGCGCAGGCTCACCGGCGTGGTCGAGCTGCGCGAACTCGTGCTCAGCGGCCCCGAGGACCTGGTCGCCGACCTGGTGCGCACCGAGCCCGCCTTCGTGCGCGCCACCGACTCCGCCGAGCGCGCCGCTCGCGTGATGCGCGAGACCAACGTCATCGACCTGCCGGTCGTGGACAGCGAGGACCGGCTGGTCGGGCTGCTCACCATCGACGACGCGGTCGAGGTGATCGAGGCCGCGGACAGCGAGGACGTCGCCAAGCAGGCGGGCTCCGCGCCGTGGGCCGGGCACTACATGGCGGCCGGGGTCTTCCAGCTGGCGCGCTACCGCGCGCTCTGGCTGCTGCTCCTGCTGGTCGCCGCCACCCTGACCGTGAGCGTCACCGACTTTTTCGAGGGCACCCTCGAGCAGGCGGCGCAGCTCGCGCTGTTCATCCCGCTGCTCATCGGCGCGGGCGGCAATGCCGGAGCCCAGGCGGCGACGGCGTGCGTGCGCGCGGTCGCGGTCGGCGAGGTGCGCGGCGGTGACCTGCTCAAGGTGATCTGGCGGGAGTGCCGGGTCGGGTTCGTGCTCGGCAGCATGCTCGCCGTCGCCGGTGTGTTGATCGGCGGGGTCTTCGTCGGGCCGAAGGTGGCGATCGTCGTCGGGCTCACGCTGGTGCTGATCTGCGCCTGGGCCGCGACCATCGGCGGGATGATGCCGCTGCTCGCCAAGCGGTTGCGCATCGACCCCGCGGTCGTCTCCGCGCCCATGGTGACCACGCTGGTCGACGCCACCGGGCTGATCCTCTACTTCACCATCGCCAAGCTGGTGCTCGGGATCTGAAGTACGGCGCGGCCACGCACCGATCGCGGTGCGTGGCCGTCGGTCCTCGCTGTGGTGCCGTCTACAGCATGCAGCTGACGCAGCCCTCGACCTCGGTCCCCTCGAGCGCCATCTGCCGCAACCGGATGTAGTAGAGCGTCTTGATCCCCTTGCGCCACGCGTAGATCTGCGCCTTGTTGAGATCGCGCGTGCTGGCGGTGTCCTTGAAGAACAGCGTCAGCGAGAGCCCCTGGTCCACGTGCTGGGTGGCGGCGGCGTAGGTGTCGACGATCTTCTCGTAGCCGATTTCGTAGGCGTCCTCGTAGTACTCGAGGTTGTCGTTGTCCATGTAGGGGGCCGGGTAGTAGACGCGGCCGATCTTGCCTTCCTTGCGGATCTCGATCTTCGACGCCACCGGGTGGATGGAGCTGGTGGAGTGGTTGATGTAGGAGATCGAGCCGGTGGGCGGGACGGCCTGCAGGTTCTGGTTGTAGATGCCGTGCTCCATGACGGAGGACTTCAGCTCCAGCCAGTCCTGCTGGGTGGGGATGTGTACGCCCGCGTCGGCGAAGAGCTGCCGGACGCGGTCGGTCTCCGGCTCCCAGGTGCGCTCGGTGTACTTGTCGAAGTACTCGCCGCTGGCGTACTTGGATTCCGGGAAGCCGCCGAAGTACGAGCCGCGCTCGATGGCGATCCGGTTCGAGGCGCGCAGTGCGTGATACACCACCGTGTAGAAGTAGATGTTGGTGAAGTCGATGCCCTCGGGCGAGCCGTAGTGGATGTGCTCGCGGGCCAGGTAGCCGTGCAGGTTCATCTGGCCGAGGCCGATGGCGTGCGAGGCGTTGTTGCCCTGTTCGATGGAGGGCACCGAAAAGATGTGGGTCTGGTCGGAGACGGCGGTGAGCGCGCGGATCGAGACGTCGATGGTGCGCGCGAAGTCGGGCGAGTCCATCGTCTTGGCGATGTTCAGCGAGCCGAGGTTGCAGGAGATGTCCTTGCCGACGTGGTCGTAGGACAGGTCGTCGTGGTAGGTCGACGGCGTCGAGACCTGCAGGATCTCCGAGCACAGGTTGGAGTGCGTGATCTTGCCCGCGATCGGGTTGGCGCGGTTCACGGTGTCCTCGTACATGATGTACGGGTAGCCGGACTCGAACTGCAGCTCGGCGATGGTCTGGAAGAACTCGCGGGCCCGGATCTTGGACTTGCGGATCCGCTTGTCGTCGACCATCTCGTAGTACTTCTCGGTGATGTTCACGTCGGCGAACGGCTTGCCGTAGATGCGCTCGACGTCGTACGGCGAGAAGAGGTACATGTCCTCGTTGTTCCGCGCCAGCTCGAAGGTGATGTCCGGGATCACCACGCCGAGCGAGAGGGTCTTGATCCGGATCTTCTCGTCCGCGTTCTCCCGCTTGGTGTCGAGGAAGCGATAGATGTCCGGGTGGTGCGCGTGCAGGTACACCGCTCCCGCGCCCTGCCGCGCGCCGAGCTGGTTGGCGTAGGAGAAGGAATCCTCCAGCAGCTTCATGATCGGGATGACGCCGGAGCTCTGGTTCTCGATCTTCTTGATCGGGGCGCCGTGCTCGCGGATATTGCTGAGCAGCAGCGCGACTCCGCCGCCGCGCTTGGAGAGCTGCAGCGCGGAGTTGATCGAGCGCCCGATGGACTCCATGTTGTCCTCGATGCGCAGCAGGAAGCAGCTCACCGGCTCGCCGCGCTGCTTCTTGCCCGAGTTCAGGAAGGTCGGGGTGGCCGGCTGGAAGCGGCCGGTGATGATCTCCTCGACCAGCTCGGCGGCGAGCTTCTCGTCGCCGTCGGCGAGGGTGAGCGCGACCATGCAGACCCGGTCCTCGAAGCGCTCCAGGTACCGCTTCCCGTCGAAGGTCTTGAGCGTGTACGAGGTGTAGTACTTGAACGCGCCGAGGAAGGTCGGGAACCGGAACTTCTTCGCGTAGGCCTGCTCGAACAGCCCCTTCACGAAGGAGCGGCCGTACTTCTCCAGCACCTCGCCCTCGTAGTAGTTCTCCTCCACCAGGTAGTCGAGCTTCTCGTCGAGGTTGTGGAAGAAGACGGTGTTCTGGTTGACGTGCTGCAGGAAGTACTGCCGCGCGGCCTCCCGATCGCGGTCGAACTGGATGCGTCCGTCCGCGCCGTAGAGGTTCAGCATCGCGTTCAGGGCGTGGTAATCGAGGCCCTCTCCGGCGTCTCCGCCGCGGACCGGGGGCTGCTCCAGGCGGGCTGACTTTCCGGCCGGTGCTGTCGTTGCTGTTGCCAAAACAATCCCAATCCTTCGCGGACGCGGTCCACGTCCTCTGCGGTTCCCATCAATTCGAAGCGGTAGAGGTACGGAACCGCGCACTTGCGCGAGATCACCTCGCCCGCAAAGCAAAACGTCTCGCCGAAGTTGGTGTTACCAGCGGCGACGACCCCGCGCAGCAGGGCGCGGTTGTGCGGATCGTTGAGGAACTTGGCCACCTGCCTTGGCACGAATTCCTTGTCGGAGCGGCGGCCGTCGAGGTGCTTGCCGCCGCCGTAGGTGGGGCAGATCAGCACGAACGGCTCGTCCACGCGCAGCGTCTCGGAGAGGTGCAGCGGGATACGCCGGGCGGGCAGCGCCAGTTTGGTCACGAAGCGGTGGGTGTTCTCCGACGCGCTGGAGAAGTAGACGAGTCCGGTCACGACACCCTCCTGGAAATGGGCCGCCTGGCGGCCCTGCGGCTCAGGCCGCGACGGTGGCGAGCGCCTTGATCCGGTCCGGCCGGAAGCCGGACCAGTGCTCCTCGCCCGCCACGACGACGGGCGCCTGCAGGTAGCCGAGCGCCATCACGAAATCACGGGCGTCGTCGTTCTGCGAGATGTCGACGATGCTGTAATCCACCCCGGCCTTGTCGAGCGCCTTGTAGGTGGCATTGCACTGGACGCACGCGGGCTTGGTGTACACGGTGATGGTCATTGATGTCCCTCTCATCCACGGCCGAATGTCCCTGCGCAAACTTTTGGATCCCGGCCCGAACATCCCCTTGACAGTTCCCGCCGGGGGCGGTGGACGGGGTGTGCGATTCGGTACGGCAGACACTACACCTAGTGGCCGACAGAACCGAGCAGCACTAGACCTGGTGAGTCACATCCGTGGAATTAACTCCCAGGACACGCCGAGGACGCTTCCCAAAACATGTGATCCAGATCACAAAACACGCCCTCGGCGGCACCTCAGCAAACTCTCGCCCCTCGCACATCGCCAGTCACAGCGGACACAGCGCGGCGCCCCGCCCACCGGGGTGGACGGGGCGCAGGGACGGAGTGGAATCAGGCGTCGACGCGCTCGCCGGCGGCACTCACCAGCTCGTGCAGGGTGGCGCCGAGCTGGGTCAGCGCCTCGGCGTCCTCGCGCGGGTGCGCGGCGCCGAAGCGCTCGCCGATCCCGCCGAACCGCGCGTGCGCGGCCTCGACCACGGTGCCGCCCGCGACGCCGACCGCCTTGACGGTGTCGCCGTGCGCCCACGCCGCGGCGTTGGGGCTGATCGAGGCGCTCACGATGGCGACCGGCTTGCCCTTGACGGCGCCGGAGCCGTACGGGCGGGAGGCCCAGTCGATGGCGTTCTTGAGCACGGCGGTGATGGTGCCGTTGTACTCGGGGGTGACCAGCAGCAGCGCGTCGGCGGCGGCGACGGCGTCGCGCAGCGACTGCGCGGCGGCGGGCACGGAGCCGGGGACGTCGATGTCCTCGTTGTAGAACGGGACGTCGCCGAGCCCCTCGTACAGCGACACCGATACGCCCTCGGGAGCGGCGTGCACCGCGGCCTCGGCGAGCTGCCGGTTGACCGAGGCGGCGCGCAGGCTGCCGACGAGGACGAGAACGCTGGTCTGGCTCATGACGACTCCTGATGTACTGGGATAGATTCCGTCTGTCCGCAGTAGTAACCGGACCACGGTCCGATTACTTCCCCCGACCCGGAGCCTGGCCTGTGAGCTATGACACACCGAAAGATCGGGCGCCGCTCCCGTTGCTCGGCGCGGTGCCCGAGGTTCCGGTCGAGCGGGCGGATGCCGCGCGCAACCGCAAGCTGCTGCTCGACACCGCGCAGCGGCTGGTGCGCGACGAGGGCGTGCGCAGCCTGACCATGGACGAGCTGGCGCGCCGCGCCGGAGTCGGCAAGGGCACCGTCTTCCGCCGCTTCGGCAACCGCTCCGGGCTGCTCATCGCGCTGCTCGACCACTCCGAGCAGAAGTTCCAGGGCGCTTTCCTCTTCGGGCCGCCGCCGCTCGGCCCCGGCGCGCCGCCGGTGCAGCGGCTGGTCGCGTTCGGCCGGGCCCGGCTGCTCGACATCGAGGTGGAGGGCGAGCTGCACCGCGCCGCCGAGCTGGGCGAGGCCGAGCAGCGGTACCGCAACCCGCCCTACAACGTGAGCCGGGTGCACCTCACCACGCTGCTGCGCGCGGCGGGCGCGCCCGGCGATCCGCGGCTGCTGGCCGACGCGCTGCTCGCCCCGCTGGCCGCGGCGCTGGTCATGCACCAGCTGCACGACCTCGGATACACCCGCGGCGAGATCGCGGACAACTGGGAGACGCTCGCCCGCCGGGCGAGCGGACCGGAATGAGGAGCGATATGGCAGGGCTGCGCGAACGGATCATCGCCGAGCTCGGGGTCCGGCCCCGGATCGACCCGGAGGCGGAGATCCGCAGGCGGGTGGAGTTCCTGAAGGACTACCTGAAGTCGACGCCGGCGAAGGGGTACGTGCTCGGCATCAGCGGCGGGCAGGACAGCACGCTCGCCGGGCGGCTGGCCGCGCTGGCCGCGGCGGAGCTGCGCGACGAGGGGGCCGAGGCGACGTTCGTCGCGGTGCGGCTGCCGTACGGGGTGCAGGCGGACGAGGCGGACGCGAAGATCGCGCTCGACTTCATCCGGCCGGACCGCTCGGTGGTGGTGAACGCGAAGCCGGGGGTCGATGCGCTCGCCACCGAGACCGCGGGCGGGCTCGGCATCGACGGGCTGCGCGACTTCGTGCGCGGGAACGTGAAGGCACGGGAGCGGATGGTGATCCAGTACGCCATCGCCGGGCAGGAGAACCTGCTGGTCGTCGGGACCGACCACGCGGCGGAGGCGGTCACCGGCTTCTTCACCAAGTACGGCGACGGCGGCGCGGACGTCACGCCGCTCACCGGGCTCACCAAGCGGCAGGGCGCGGCGCTGCTGCGCGCGCTCGGGGCGCCGGAGAGCACCTGGGCCAAGGTGCCGACCGCCGATCTCGAGGACGATCGGCCCGCGCTGCCCGACGAGGAGGCGCTGGGGGTTCGGTACAGCGAGATCGACGACTACCTGGAGGGGGTGGAGGTGAGCGATGCGGTCGCCGAGCGGCTGGAATCGCTCTTCACCGCCACCAGGCACAAGCGGAACCTGCCCGTGGCGCCGCTGGACACCTGGTGGCGGTGAACCGCTCCACCTCGGCGAGGCGGCTGCGGAGGAAGGCACGGACCGGTTCGGCGGGCGCGGTAGATCGCGTCGAACCGGCCGGCCCGCCCGGTCATCCGAAGGTCAGGACCGGGCGCAGCTCGGTGGCCCCGGTCGGTCCGAGCGGGATCCTCTCCCCCAGCTCGACGGCGGCGGCGCGGTCGGGCGCGGTGAAGAGGTAGAGCTTGTCGAGCACCTCCGCCGCCTCGGCGAACGGCCCGTCGGTGCGCAGTAGCTCGCCCGCGGGGGCGCGCAGCGTGGTAGCGGTACCCGGCGGGTGCAGCGCGACCCCGCCGGTCAGCGCCGCGCCCGCGGCCTCGGCGAAGGCGCCGTGCTCGGTGGCAGCGCGGTCCCACTCCCGGGTGTCCGGCGCGATCACCGCCTCCGGCCGCTCCCAGAGCAGTGCGGCCCACCACTGCGCGCCGGGCTCGGGGTGCGGGAAGTACTGCGCGACGGGCCGCAGCTCGACGGCCCCGGCCGTCACGGCGGGCAACTTTCCGGCCACGTCGATCGCCGCGTCCAGATCGGCCACGTCGAGGACGTAGAAACCGCCGACCACCCCCGCGGACTCCGCGAACGGGCCGTCGGTGGCGAGAACCCGCTCACCCTGCCTGGTCAGCCGCACCGCCTCGGTGGTATCGGCCAGCGCCGCGCCCCCGGCGACCGCCCGACCGGCCGCAGCGTCGAAGGCCGCGTACCGCTCCACCTCGGCGTCGAACTCCGGCGTTCCCGGCGTGGCGTCCGGCCCGCCCTCGGCCCCGAGCAACACTGCCAAGTAGTACATATCGGTC
Source organism: Nocardia sp. NPDC057227 (assembly GCF_042669725.1). Classification (NCBI taxonomy): domain Bacteria; kingdom Bacillati; phylum Actinomycetota; class Actinomycetes; order Mycobacteriales; family Nocardiaceae; genus Nocardia; species Nocardia sp. NPDC057227. The sequence goes on from NZ_JBHUXA010000003.1 coordinate 346,224, forward strand.
ATCCTTCCCGGTTTCGGAGGAGCACGGAACCCCTCTTACCAGGACGACGAAGACACTCGCCGAACCTCGGCAATGTGATCCGCGTCACCCACCGGCGAAGGGCGGGAGGACGTCGACGGTGGGGCTGAGCACGGCGGCGCGATCCCGGGTGAGCTCGTCGCCGACCAGGTAGGCGCAGGCGTTGAGCATGGCGTCCAGCTCGGTGCCGTAGGCGGCGGAGAGCGCGCCGCGCAGGTCGGCGACGGTGGCGCCTGCGGGCAGCGCGAGCGTCTCGCTGTGCTTGCCGACCGCATCGGCGATCGCGGCGAAGTAGCGGACCTCAACCACCGATGGCTCCCATCGTGCGTTCCGGGGGGACGAAATCGGCGGCGTCGATGCCGTGCCCGGCCCACTTGTTCCACATGGCCCCGCGCCAGATCTCGGCGAGCCCGGCGTCGTCGACGCCGGTGCGCAGCGCCCGGCGCAGGTCGAACTCCTGGTCGCTGAACAGGCAGGAGCGCAGCATGCCGTCGGCGGTGAGCCGGGTGCGGTCGCAGCTGTCGCAGAACTTGCGGGTCACCGAGGCGATGATGCCGACGGTGGCGGGGCCGCCGTCGACGCTCCAGGTCTCGGCCGGGGCGGCGGGGTCGGTGCGGCCGACCGGGACCAGGTCGAAGCGGGCGCCGAGCACGTCGAGCAGTTCGGCGGCGGTGACCATGTTGGCGCGGGCCCACTCGTGGTCCGCGTCCAGTGGCATCTGCTCGATGAAGCGCAGCTCGCAGCCCTGGTCGAGGCACCAGCGCAGCAGGTCGGGCGCACCGGCCAGGGTGGCGCGCATGAGCACGGCGTTCACCTTGACCGGGGTGAGCCCGGCGGCGTGCGCGGCCCGGATGCCGGCGAAGACCGAATCCAGGCGGTCCCGGCGGGTGAGGCGGTGGAAGTCGCGCGCGTCGACGGTGTCCAGCGAGATGTTCACCCGGTGCAGGCCGGCGGCGGCCAGCCCGGCCGCGCGGTGCGCCAGCCCGACCCCGTTGCTGGTGATCGCCAGCGGCACCTCGGGGACGGCGGCGTGGCACCCGGCCACGATCTGCTCCAGATCGCGGCGCATGAGCGGCTCGCCGCCGGTGAACCGCACCTCGCGGATGCCGAGCTCGCGCACCGCGAGCGTCACCAGCCGCACGATCTCGGCCGGGGTCAGCAGCTCCTCCCGCGGGATGGGCGGCAGCCCCTCCTCGGGCATGCAGTAGGTACACCGCAGCGAACACTTCTCGGTGATGGAGACGCGCAGGTCGCGCGCGGTGCGGCCGTACCTGTCCAGCAGCACCGGGGTATCCGGGCGGCCGGCCAGCGAGGGATGCCCGGACCGCACGGCTGGGATCCCCATCTCGACCAACGTCACCCCTCCATTATGACGACGGCCGCCATCAGGCGACCGACTAGGCTGAAACCCATGAATTCCCGGCCCGCTCTCGCCCCGGCCCGGTCGGTCGACGACTACCGGGCCACCGTCGCGGAGCTGCTGCGGCCGGCCGGGCCGCGGCCGGTGCGGCAGGTCGCGCCCGTCGCGGCGCTGCACGCGCTGCTCGCCGCCGATGTGCACAGCCCGCTCGAGCTGCCGGTGTTCCGCAACTCGGCCATGGACGGGTACGCGCTGCGCGCGGAGTCGGTGCTGGTGACGCCGGTGACGCTGCCGCTCGCCGGGGTGCTCGCGGCGGGCGCCGACGGACTCGCGCCGCTGCCCGCGGGCGCCGCGGTGAAGGTCATGACCGGTGCGCCGGTGCCGCCGGGCGCGGACTGCGTCGTCCCGGTCGAGGACACCGGCTCGGACGGCGAGACGGTCACCGTCTCGCGCGGGCGGAGCGCGGGCGAGTTCGTCCGCGAGGCAGGCACCGACGTGCGGCGCGGGGATCTGCTCGTGCCCGCCGGGACCAGGCTGGCGCCGCGGCACGTCGCCGCGCTGGCCGCGGTCGGGCTGGCGACCGTTCCCGTCGTCGCGCCGGTGCGGGCGGCGGTGCTGACCACCGGCGACGAGCTGCTGCCCGCCGGGGTGCCGCTGCGGCCGGGCACGATCTACAACTCCAACGGCGCCGCGCTGGCCGCCGCGCTCGCCGACAACGGCGCCGAGGTGGTGTCGGTGGCGCACAGCACCGACGACCACGGCGAGTTCCGCGCGCTGCTCGGCGCCGCCGTGGCCGCGGCGGATGTGGTGTTCACCAGCGGCGGGGTCTCGCAGGGCGACTTCGAGGTGGTCAAGGAGGTGCTCGGGCCGCTCGGCGGGGTGTTCGGCGCGGTCGCGGTGCAGCCGGGCGGGCCGCAGGGGTACACCGTGCTGGACGGGGTGCCGGTGCTCAGCTTCCCGGGCAACCCGGTGAGCACCGCGGTCTCCTTCGAGGTGTTCGCGCGGCCGGTGCTGCGCGAGCTGGCCGGGCTGCCGCCGGTGCCCGAGCAGTGGCTGGCGCTGCGCGATCCGATCCGCTCGCCCGCCGGGAAACGGCAGTACCTGCGCGGTGCGCTGGATGGCGCCGGGGTGCGGGTGGTGGCCGGGCCGGGCTCGCATCTGGTGGCCGGGATGGCAAGGGCCGATGCGCTGGTGGAGATTCCGGAGGCGGTCACCGAGCTGCCCGCCGGTGCGGTTGTGCGAGTCTGGTCACTGTGAGCGATCTGTCGCACATCGATCGAGAGGGCCGCGCGCACATGGTCGATGTGAGCGCCAAGGCCGAGACCACGCGTACCGCCACCGCGGCGGGAGTACTGCGCACCACGCCGGAGGTGGTGGCGCTGGTGCGCGCCGACGACCTGCCGAAAGCGGATGTGCTTGCCACCGCGCGGGTGGCGGGCATCGCCGGGGCCAAGAAGACCTCCGAGCTGATTCCGCTCTGCCATCCGATCGCGCTGACCTCGGTGAAGGTGGCGTTCGAGTTCCTGGCGGACGGGATCGGGATCGAGGCCACGGCCAAGACCACCGGGGTGACCGGGGTCGAGATGGAGGCGTTGACCGCGGTCGCGGTGGCGGGGTTGACGTTGCACGACATGGTGAAGGCGGTGGATCCCGCGGCCGTTCTGGACGGGGTCCGGCTGCTCACCAAGAGCGGTGGGAAGCGCGGGAACTGGACCCGCGATGCGGTGTCCGGCGCGGGTTCGGCCGCGGACAGCTCCGGCGCGTCACCCGCCGCGGCTGGTACGAACGCCTCGGGCGACTCGCCGGCAGGCGTGGCGACGGCCGCGGGTGCGGCCGATACAGCCGCGGCGGATGTATCGGCTGCACCCGCGGCTGATACAGCCGCAGCGGATGTCTCCTATGCCCTGGCGGACGACGTTGCCGCGACCGTGCACGCCGACTCCCCCGCGGGAATCGCGGAACCGCCCGGCGCGCCCGCGCGGAACGCGGTTGTTCTCGTGGCCTCGACCGGCGTCGCGGCGGGGACGCGCGAGGACCGGACCGGACCGGTGCTCGCCGACTGGCTCACCCGGCTCGGCTTCGCGGTGCGCGGCCCGCTGGTCTACGCCGACTCCGAGATCGCGCTCGGCCTCGCCGACGCCCTCCGCTTCGAGCCGGAGCTGGTGCTCAGCACCGGCGGCACCGGCGCCTCCCCGACCGACGCCACCCCCGAGGCCACGCTGGCCCTGCTGAACCGGGAGCTGCCCGGGATCGGCGAGGCCATCCGGCGGCACGGCGCCGCCAAGTTCCCGCTGGCCTCGCTCAGCCGGGGCGTCGCCGGGCTGGTCGGCCGCTCGGTGGTGGTGAACCTGCCCGGCTCCCCCGGCGGCGTCCGGGACGGCATCACCGTGCTGGAACCCCTGCTCGACCACCTGCTCGCCCAGGTGGCGGGCGGCGGCGCACACGAGGAGTAACCCGATGTCGACGACCGAGCCACAGCACTCCGGCGATGTCCGGCTGGCCCGGATCAGCGAGCAGCCGCTCGACCCGGCCGCGGTCGAGGCCGCCGTGCTCGGCCCCGAGCACGGCGCCGTCGTGGTCTTCACCGGCGCGGTGCGCAACCACGACCACGGTCAGGCGGTCTCCGCGCTGGAGTACTCGGCGCATCCGAAGGCGGAGAGCTTTCTCGCCAGGTGCTGCGCGGAGGTCGCGGCGGCGTCCGGGCTGCCGGTGGCGGCGGAGCACCGGGTCGGCGCGCTGACGATCGGGGATCGCGCGATCGTGGTGGCGGTGGCGGCGCCGCACCGCGCGGAGGCCTTCGCCACCTGCGCGGAGCTGGTGGACCGGATCAAGCTCGAGGTGCCGATCTGGAAGCGGCAGATGTTCGCCGACGGGCTCTCCGAGTGGGTCAACGCCTGCGGGTGAACGTGGCCCGACGGCTCGGCTCGACGGTGGGCCGATGTCTCCGGTCGAGCGGGCGGATTCCGCCACTCGGGGCGGATCAGGTCGCCGCTCGGCAACGAAAAGGGGTATCCCCGGCGTTCTACGGGCGGGATCGGACAGGATGGGGCTGACCGGGTGTCCACCCGGCCGGTGTCGGCGACGAGGAGCAGGGGTGAGCACGGATCAGGTTCTGCTGCACAGGTTCGTCATCGAGCAGCTCGCGGCGGCAGGCGTCGACCCGCGCAGGCTGGCCCGCGAGGCCGGGCTCCCCGAGTGGGCGCTGACCGGCGACTCCGGCCACCTGCCGAGCCCCACCTTCTCCCGGCTGTGGGAGGTGGCCGCGCACGCGCTCGGCGACCCGGACGTCGCGCTGCGGGTCGGCGGCAACTTCCAGCTCAGCAGCCTCGGGCTGTACGACTACCTGTTCTCCACGGCGCCCACGCTCGGCGCCGGGCTCGCCACCTCGGACCCGTACGTCACCGCGGTCACCACCAACCACCGGTTCCACCTGCTCGCCGACAACGAGCGCGAGGTCACGCTCTACCTGGACATGCTCGACGGCGAGGGCCCCGGCCGGGACCTGACCCAGCTGTGGGGGCTGATCGCCTCGCTCACCAGGGCGCGGCGCGCGGTGCGCGGGCCGATCGTGCCGCTCAAGGTTGGGCTGCGGCAGCAGGCGCCGAGCAGGCAGGGCGTGTACCGGGAGGCGTTCGGCACCGGCGCGGTGGAGTTCGGCGCCGCCTACGACGGCATCACCTTCCGCGCGACGGACATGGACCTTCCGCTGGTCACCGCCGATCCGGCGCTGGCCGCGGTCCTGCGCCCGCTGGCCGACGCGCTACCGCCGCCACCGCCGCTGCGCGCGGTCTGGCCGCGCCGGGTGGCGGCGGCGCTGGAGCGCGCGATGGACGAGGGCGACGTCTCGCTGGAGCGGGTGGCCCGCGCGCTGGCGCTCAGCCCGCGGACGCTGCAGCGCAGGCTGGCCGAGGCGGGCACCACGTGGCGCCGGGAGCTGGACCGGGCCCGCGACGCGCGGCTGCGCCGGGCGGTCGCGGTGGGCCCGATGAACCGGTCGCGGCAGGCGGAGCTGCTCGGCTACTCGGACGCGGCGTCCATGCGCCGGGCGGCGCGGCGCTGGTCGGCGGCGCGCCGGGAGCCGACCTCGCTCACACCCTGAGGTAGCTCGCCGCGATCCGCCAGAAGGTCTGCGGCTCCAGGATCTCGAAATCCCAGCTGTCGATCACGCTCTGCACCGAGGTCACGATGGCCGTCACGTCGAAGTCCTCGCGGGTGGCTGACCCCTTGGCCTCCAGCGCGGCGATCACGTAGGCGGTGGCGCTCTCGCAAGTCTGCACGAAGCTCTCCCATCGGTCGCACGACACGGCGCCCACAGCATTGGACGCCGAATCGACCGCCGCGAAACGAGCCGGAGACGCGCGGGTCCGGCGCGGCGGTCCCAGGGACGAGTCTCGTCGGCGTGTCGCCGGGCCACCAGCACCGAACGCGACAGCCGCCGACCGAACACGCCAAGATCAGGCGGGTTCCGGGGTGTAGCGCCAGAGCCCGAGCAGGGCGTCGGCGCCCAGCGGCTCGGCGGCGGTGTGCTCGGCGGCGGCGAGCCGGGCGCGCAGCGCCGCCTCGTCCAGGCCGGTGCCGATCAGCACGATGTCGGTGGCGCGGCGCTCGCCGCGAGCCCACGCCACCGGCTCGACGGCGACATGCCTGCCGACCAGGTGGAAGGTCCACTTGCGGCGCTCCCCCGCCACCGCGACGGCGGCGACGCCCTTGGCGCGGAAGAGCCCGTCCGGCGGGTCCTCCAGGAAGGCGACGAGGGCGCGCGGGTCCAGCGGGCGCTCGGTGTGGAAGGCGATGCTGCGGTATTCGTCGTGCAGGTGGGTGTGCGGCTCGGCGGCGCAGGGCTCGGCGAGCAGCGCGTCGAAGCTGAGTTGCTCGGGGCCGTCGACGGCGCGGCGCACCGGCTCGTCGAAGAGGAGCCCCGGCGCCACGCGGCCGTGCGTGGTGGCGTGGATCGGCACCTGGCCGACGGTTTCGGCGATCCGGGCGCGCACCGCGTCGGCCTCCCGCGCGCGGTCGATCTTGTTGAGTACCACCAGGTCCGCGAGCCGGAGGTGGGTCAGGAGCTCGGGGTGCCTTGCGCTGGTCTCCGGGAACTGCTCGGCGTCGACCACCTCGACCAGCCCGCCGTAGCGGATGCGCGGGTTGGCGCTGCCGATCACCATGCGCACCAGGTTGCGCGGCTCGGCCAGGCCGCTCGCCTCGACCACGATGACGTCGACGGCGTGCCTGGATTCGGTGAGCCGGGTGAACATCTCGTCCAGCTCGCCCAGGTCGACGGCGCAGCACACGCAGCCGTTGCCGAGCGAGACCATGGCGTCGACCTGGCCCGCGACCAGCATGGCGTCGATGTTCACGGCGCCGAAGTCGTTGACCACCACGCCGATCCTGGTGTCGCCCGCCGCGCGCAGCAGGTGGTTCAGCAGGGTGGTCTTCCCCGATCCGAGGAAGCCGGCCACGATCAGCACGGGAATCCGCTCCGCCATTCCGTCCACCCTAGTGAACGCGGGCGGGCCGTTCAGTTCGCGGGTTTGGTGAGGGCGCCCGCGAGGCGGTAGGCGAGATCGACGAGCCCCGTGGTGAGGTCGCGCTCGTCCAGGCCGAGCGCCTTCGCCAGCGGGCGGAGCAGCTCGAGGATCTGGGTGATCGGGCCCTCCGCCGGGCCGGGGGGTGCGGAGTCCCACGGGTCGACGCCGCGGGCGCGCGGGAGGGACGGGGTTCTGGCCGTTCCGGTCGGGGGCACCGTCGTGGTCGGGGTGGAGGTCCCGCCGGGTGCCGCCTTCGGCGCGGTGCCGTCCGGCGCGAGATTCGGCGCCGCGCTGTCCGGCGCGAGACTCGGCGCCGCGCCGTCGGGCGCGGGACTCGGCGCCGCGCCGTCCGGCGCGAGATTCGGCGCGGTGCCGTCCGGCGCGAGACTCGGCGCCGCGGTGTCGGGCGCTGCGGCGTCCGGGGTCGTCCCGGCGCGGGCGGGGTCGGTGGGCTGACCGTTGCCCGGCGAGAGCCCGAGCAGGTAGCCGGCGATGCCGGTGGTGATGGCGATGGCGTGCTGCAGCTGCCCCTCCGGACTCTCCAGCACGGCGGCGTCCTCGGGATTCGCCCCGTTGCCCATCTCGACGAAGACCGCGGGGACGTGGGTGAGCGCGGGGCCCGCGATATCGGCCCTGGTCTGGATGCCCGCCATGGCGCCGCCGTAGGTGGCGGGCGAGAAGCCCGCGCGCACGTAGGCATCGCGCATGGTGGTGCTGGCGGCGCGCCCGGCACCGGACTGGGCCCGGTCGGCGGCCGGATCCGGGATCGGCAACTGCGGCACGATCAGGTGGAAGCCGCGCTGGTCGGCGGGGGCGCCGTCGGCGTGAATGCTCACCGCGATGGCGGCGCCGGAGCGGTTGGCCGCCGCGGCCCGCTCGTCGACGCAGGCGCCCCAGCCGGTGTCGTCGGCGCGGCTCAGCACCACCCGCGCCCCGAGGCTTTCCAGCGAGGACTTGACCAGCTGGGTGACCTCCCAGTTGACGGTATGCTCGGGCACGCCGTTGATCGTGGTCATCCCGGTGGTCTGGCAGGGCTTGGTGCCGCCGCGCCCGTTGTCGACCTGCCGGGAGAGGTCCTCGGCGTGCTCGGAGCCCTGGTGGCCGGGGTCGAGGAAGACGGTGCGCCCGGCGAGTTCGTTGTTCGCGGGCTGCGCCTGGACGGCGGCGGGGGCCAGCGCGAACGCCGACGCGGTGAGGATCGGCGCCAGGACGACGCGGGTCGTGCTTCGCAGAATGCTCGGCTTCATGTGCGGTCGGCGCTCCTGGGACGGAACGCCCCTCCCTTCCCATACGTCACACCACACCCACAGGTCACTGTCGCAACATCCGCCCCAGCCGAACAAGGCGAGTTATCGAACCGTGACCATCCTACGTAACCCCAACGAGTGTGGCCTGAATCTCGAAAACGGCAATTCATGCCAGAGCGCTCTGGTACATCTGACGGGTATGCGCACCACAGCGGCGCTCGTCGCCGGAGCCCTCCTGTCCGTCGCGAGCCTGGTCGGCGCGGGTACCGCCGCCGCCCAGCCGAGCACCGTGGTCCCGGTCGACGGCCTCTACCTCGTCGGCGCGGAGATCGTGCCCGGCTGGTACGAGGCGCCGGGCACGCCCGACCAGCGCTACGGCTGCGACTGGCGCAGGCTCTGGACCACCGAGGGCGACCTCTTCGACATGAACCACGTGATCGGCAACGACTTCACCAGGAAGACGCCGGTGCGCGCGGAGATCAAGGCGACCGACGTCGCCTTCCTGACGGTGAACTGCGGTCCGTGGCGGCTGATCCCGGCGCCGCCACGGACCGGCTCGGCGGGTTAGGCCTTCGCCGCCACCAGGTTCGCGTCGGTGGCGGCATCCGGCACCTCGGTGCCGCGCAGCGAGGTGCCCGCCGTCTCGCGCAGGAAGAACCAGGCGATCAGCCCGATCACGCTGGCGCCCATCATGTAGGCGGCCGGGAAGAGCGACCAGCCGGTGCCCTCGATCGCGGCCTCGTTCACCAGCGGCGCGGTGCCGCCGAAGAGCGCGGTCGAGACGTTGTAGCCGAAGGCGAAGCCGGCGTAGCGCACGTGCGTCGGGAAGATCGCCGGGAAGGTCGAGCTGATGGTGGCCAGCTGCGGCAGGTAGAGCAGCCCGAGGACGACGAAGCCGACGACCGCCCAGGCGATCCCCTGCCCCATCAGCCAGTACATGGGCAGCGCGAAGACGATCAGCCCGAGCAGCGAGACCAGCCACATGGGGCGCCGCCCGACCCGGTCGGAGAGCGCGCCGAAGAACGGGATGGCCAGCATCATGATCAGCTGGCCGATCAGCATCATGGCGGTGGTGGTCGACTCCGCGACGCCGACGGTGTTCTGCAGGTAGGTCGGCTGGTAGGTGAGCAGCGTGTAGTTGACCACGTTCAGCGCGACGACCAGCCCCATCAGCGTGAGGGTTTCGCGCCGGTAGGTGACGACCACCTCGCGCAGCCCGGTCGGCGGGCGCTTCGCCTTCGACGCGGCGACCTCCTCGAAGATCGGCGACTCGGCGAGCCGCGAGCGCAGGTACCAGCCGATGGCGCCGAGCGGGAGCGCGATCAGGAACGGGAGCCGCCAGCCCCAGTCGTGCATGGCGTCGGTGCCGAGCGCGAGCTGGCAGGCCAGCACCACCGCGGAGCCGCCGACGAAGCCGCCCAGCGTGCCGAACTCGAGGAAGCTGCCGTAGAAGCCGCGTTTGCGGTCGCCCGCGCACTCGGCCATGTAGGTGGCGGCGCCGCCGTACTCGCCGCCGGTGGAGAAGCCCTGCACCACGCGCAGCGTGATGAGCAGGATCGGCGCGAGCACGCCGACTTGGCCGTGCGTCGGCAGGATGCCGATCGCGCCGGTCGCGGCGGCCATCAGCAGGATGGTGGTGGCGAGCACCGCCTTGCGGCCGATCCGGTCGCCGAGCGGGCCCCAGACCATGCCGCCGAGCGGGCGTAGCACGAAGGAGACGGCGAAGCCGAGCATGACGCCGAGCGTCCCGAGGTCACCGGGGAAGAACGCGTCGGCCAGGTAGGTCGCGGTCGCGGCGTAGACGCCGTAGTCGAACCACTCGGTGGCGTTGCCCATGGCCGAGGCCGCGACGGAGCGCCTGAGCGTCACCGGATCCGCCGTCCCCGTTGCCGGTGGCTTGCTGTCGGTCACAATCGTGTCCTTCCCAGCCCGCGGCTCGGGCTTCGCTCCGACTTCGAGTACCCGCAATCGCGCCCGACACTCCGTGATCATTTCCGGACCATCGAAGTCGCGGTCGACAGCAATTACTCAGCTACCATCGGGTACGTGGTGTTTCGACACCGTGGACCGAGCTGGAGGGTCGTCGCGATGGCGGAACCGAACACCTGGCAAGCCCTGCTGGAAGCCTTCACCGAACAGGCGCGGCGCCGCGCCGAGATCGACGGCGCGCCCGCGCCCGGCCCGCCCCCGCGGCCCGGCGCCACCCCGGCCGAGCTGGCCGCCGCCGAACAGCGGCTCGGCAGGTCGCTCGACCCGCGGCACCGCGCGCTGCTCGCCACCGCGGACGGCTGGGACGGCTACGCCGACGGCGCCGCGCTGCTCGGCACCGCGGACCTCGGGGGCCGGCGGCACGGGTCGGCCGTCGCGGTGCTCGCCGACTTCTTCGCCGAGAGCGAGGGCCGCTTCCCGGCCGCGCTCGGTATCGACCCGGACCCCGCCGCACACACCCCGGTCGGCGACAGCGCCGAGGACGGCTACAACCGGAACCTCTACCTCACCCCCGACGGCGCCGCCTTCGAACTGCGCACCCGCCGCCCGGTGCTGCACCCCGGCCTGGACGCGCTGCTCCGGCACCGGCTGCGCGAGTACACCGACCGGGTCGATCGGCTCATGTGGGGGCCGGAGCACGGGCCGTGGGGCCGCGACGTGCACCTGGACCCGCCGCCGGTGGACCGGATCATCGCCGTCATGACCGCGCTCGGCCGGATCGCCGACCCGGAGGCGCCGGTGCAGGCCGGGCCGCCCGCCACCCCGGAGCGGCTGAACCGGCTGGAGCGCGCGCTCGGGGTGTCGCTGCGGCCGGAGCACCGGGCCGTGCTGCTCGCCGCGGACGGGTTGCGCTACCCCGGCGGGCAGGTGCTCTCGGTACCCGAGATCAGGGAGAGCGCGCTGGTCGCGCAGCACACCGCCGCGGGCGACGGGCGCAAGCGGGCCGCGCGGGCGCGGATCAGCCGGGTGCCGACGGTGCCCTTCGCGCTGGCCGGGATCGCGCTGCTCGGCGTCGACGTCCGGGACGGGCGGGTGCACGACCTGCTCGCCGGAGAGCCGGTCGCCGGACCGGAGGGAGAACGGGACGGGACGGTGCTCGGGCACCTGCTCACCGAGTGCGAGGCGCTGTGGCGGGCGGCGGGGCGGCCGCCGCTGCACACGCTCTGCGTGGTGCTCTGACGCGCCGGATGGCTAGGGGCGGGTGAGCGTGAGCACGGTGATGTCGGAGGGGGCGGCGGTGCGGACCGGCGGGCCCCAGGCGCCCGCGCCGCGGGTGACGTAGAGCTGGGTGTCGTCGTAGCGCTCGAGGCCGAACAGGGTGGGGTTTGCCAGCCGGGCCAGCAGGTTGCCCGGGAAGACCTGGCCGCCGTGCGTGTGGCCGGAGATCTGCAGGTCGACGCCGTGCGCCTTGGCCTCGTCGACGAAAGCGGGCTGGTGCGCGAGGAGCACGACCGGGCGCGCGGGGTCGCGGCCGGCCAGGGCCTTCTCCAGGTCGGGGCCGTTGCCCTCGTCCTCGCCCGCGAGGTCGTTCACGCCGGCCAGGTCGAAGCCGGGCAGCGCGACCCGCTCGTTGAGCAGCACCCGCATGCCGAGCTGCGGCAGGTAGTCGACCCACTGCCGGGCCCCGGAGATGTACTCGTGGTTGCCGGTGACGAAGAAGACGCCGTGCGGGGCGCGCAGGTCGGCGAAGGGGGCGACGTCCGGGCGCAGGTCGTCGACGTCGCCGTCGACCAGGTCGCCGACTATGACGATGGCATCCGGGTTCGTGGCGTTCACCGTGTCCACCACGGTCCGGGTGAAGCCCGCGGCCAGCACCGGGCCGATGTGGGTGTCGCTGACCACCGCGAGCCGGAACCCGGCGGCCTCGGGCGGGAGCTTGACCAGCGCGACGTCGACCTCCAGCACGCGCGGGCCGCGCAGCACGCCGTAGGTGCCGATGCCGACCGTCGCCACCGCGGCGACGGCCCCCGCCCCCGCCAGGGCCCGCGCGATCACCCTGCGACGGGTCAGCTCGGTCGCGGTGGGCTCGGCGACGCCGACGATCGGCCCGCTCCCGGTCGCGGCAGGACGACCCTCACCACCCTCCGCCGGAGCGGTGTCGTCGTTACCGCGCCGGGCGGCGATGCGGAGCAGCAGCGGGCGCAGGACCTCGCCGACCAGGACCGCGAGCAGCAGGTAGAGGAAGACGACGGCCCAGAGGTAGCCGGGCCAGGCGATGACGCGGACCAGGCCGATCGGCAGCCCGGCGCGGGCGCCGACGAAGGTCGCGAGGGTGAGCAGCGGCGCCACCACGAAGAGCACCGTGCCGAGGCGGCGCGGCACCGAAGCGGCGTCGGTCGTGTCCCGCACCAGGCGGACCCAGAGATATCGGTGCAGGGCGGCGAGCAGCGCGAGCACCAGCAGCCCGACGACGACGAACACGATGGCCACCGGGCCGACCCTCTTTCCGTTCCGGCCCGTGACCTGCGCACGGACGCCGCCCACCACAGTAGCGACCGCAACGCGGGACGCACCCGCGGCGGTATCATGCGATCCGTGTCGAATCTGCGGATCAGTGAGGCGGCCGAGCTGCTCGGCGTGAGCGACGACACCGTGCGCCGCTGGATCGAGCAGGGCAGGCTGACCGCGGTCCAGCTGCCGAACGGCCGCAAGGGGGTGCAGGGCAGGGAGCTGGCCGAGTTCCTGCGCGCCACCGCCGAGGCGCCGGAGCCGGGCGTCACCGTCGCCGCCTCGGCCCGCAACCGGTTCCGCGGCATCGTCACGCGGATCGTCAAGGACACGGTGATGGCGCAGGTCGAGCTGCAGGCCGGGCCGTTCCGGGTGGTCTCGCTGCTGAGCGCGGAGTCGGTGGACGATCTCGGCCTGGAGGTGGGCAAGGTGGCGGTGGCCTCGGTGAAATCCACGCACGTCGTCGTGGAGGTGCCGGAGCGGTGAGCCGCCGGGTCCCCGCCCGGCGGCCGCTGCTGCTGCTGATCCCGGGCCTCGGCGGGCTGGTCTTCCTGCTCGTCCCGGTGGCCGGGCTGCTGGTGCGGGCGCCGTGGCGGGAGCTGCCCGCCCGGCTGGCGAGCCAGGAGGTGGCGACCGCGCTGCGGCTCTCGCTGGTCAGCGCGACGCTCGCCACCGGGATCTGCCTGGTGCTCGGGGTGCCGCTGGCCTGGCTGCTCGCCCGCGGCGAGCTGCCCGGCCGCGGGCTGCTGCGCGCGCTGGTGACGGTGCCGCTGGTGCTGCCGCCGGTGGTCGGCGGCGTCGCGCTGCTGCTGGTGCTCGGCAGGCGCGGGCTGATCGGGCGGTACCTGGACGAGTGGTTCGGCGTGAGCCTGCCCTTCACCACCGCCGCCGTCGTGCTCGCCGAGGCCTTCGTGGCGCTGCCGTTCCTGGTGATCGCGGTGGAGGGGGCGCTGCGCTCGGCCGACCCGAGGTACGAGGAGGCGGCGGCGACGCTCGGCGCCTCGCGGTGGTACACCTTCCGCCGGGTGACGCTGCCCGCTGTCCTGCCCGGCGTGGTGGCGGGGGCGGTGCTCTGCTGGGCGCGCGCGCTCGGCGAGTTCGGCGCGACGATCACCTTCGCGGGCAACTTCCCCGGGACCACCACGACCATGCCGCTCGCGGTCTACCTGGCGCTGGAGACCGATCCGGCGGCCGCCATCGTGCTCAGCCTGGTACTGCTCGCCGTCTCGGTGACGGTCCTGGTCGCGCTGCGCGAACGCTGGCTCAGGGGGGCGCTGTGACGCTGCGCGCCCGGCTCGGGGTGAGCCGCGGGCGGTTCGCGCTCGACATCGAGTTCGAGGTCGCGCCGGGCGAGGTGGTGGCGCTGCTCGGGCCGAACGGCGCGGGCAAGACGACGGCGCTGCGCGCGCTGGCCGGGCTCACCCCGCTCGACTCCGGCGCGGTCCGGCTCAGGGCGCGGGAGTGGGACGTGCCGCCGAAGGTCTTCGTGCCGCCGGAGCGGCGCGCGGTCGGCGTCGTCTTCCAGGACTACCTGCTCTTCGCGCACCTCAGCGCGCTGGAGAACGTGGCCTTCGGGCCGCGGGCGCGCGGGGTGCGGCGGTCCGAGGCGCGGGCGCGGGCCGCCGCCGGGCTGGCCGCGGTCGGGCTGGCCGAGCTGGCCGGGAGCCGGGTGCGGGCGCTCTCCGGCGGGCAGGCGCAGCGGGTGGCGCTGGCCAGGGCGCTGGCCACCGACCCCGAGGTGCTGCTCCTGGACGAGCCGCTCGCCGCACTCGACGCGGGGACCCGGGTCCGGGTGCGCGCCGACCTGGCCGGGCACCTCGGCGCGTACCGGGGGCACACCGTGCTGGTCACGCACGACCCGCTGGACGCCATGATGCTGGCCGACCGGCTGGTCATCCTGGAGCACGGGCGGGTGGTGCAGGAGGGGCCGCCCGCCGAGGTCGCCCGCCGTCCGCGCTCCGACTACGTCGCCGAACTCGTCGGGCTGAATCTCTACCGCGGGGTCGCCACCGGAACCGAGGTGCTCCTCACCGGCAGCGGCGACCAGTCCTCGACCGGCCCTACCCCGGCTGCCGGATCGCGAGGCGGCACGTCCGCACCAGCGCAAACGCCGGGCAAGAACGCCGTACCAGCGCAAACGCCGGGTGGCAGCGCCGCGGCCGCGAGCGACGGACCGGCCTCCCGCCTTGCCGCGAACGACAGTCCCGCGCCGGGCCGGTTCACCCTCGCCGAACCGGCGCAGGGCACGGTCTTCGTCTCCTTCGCGCCGAGCGCGGTCGCGCTGCACCCGGAGCGCCCGGCGGGCAGCGCGCGCAATACCTGGCCGGTGACGGTCGCGGCCGTCGAGCAGCACGCGCACAGCACGCGGGTGCGGCTGGACGGCGCACCCCCGGTGCTCGCCGACGTCACCGCGGCGGCCGTCGCCGAGCTGCGCATCCGGCCGGGTACCCGGCTCTGGGCGGCGGTCAAGGCGACGGAGATGCAGTGCTACCCGGCCTGACTCAGCTCAGCACCGGCCCGTCCTCGGCCGCCCGGAACAGCGGCAGTGCCGCCGAGTTGCTGCGGAAGACGAAATCCCGCGCGCGGCTGTCCACCTCGCCGTCGGTGGCGAGCGAGACCGGCGGCCCGCTCACCCGCACCGCGATCCGCTGCACCTCGCGCCGCACGTAGGTCGGCGAGTGCTCCAGCGTCCCGGTCAGCGTCGACCACACCAGCCGGGTCCGCGAGAAGGGCACATCCGCGCGGAGATAGCGCACGTCGAGCGTGCCGCGGTACATCTCCGGCCTCGACATCGGCACCTGGTGTGCCGGGTAGTAGCGGCCGTTGCCGACGAAGAGCATCCACAGCGCGTTCGACTCGCCGTCGACCTCGGCGTGCACCGGCCGCGCGCGCAGCAGCACCCGGATCATGGCGAGCGCCGCGGCGGGCCACTTGCCGAGCCCGCGCTCCCACTGCTCGCGGATGCGGACGAAGTCCGGGTACCCGCCCAGGCTGGCGGTATTGACGAAATCGCGGTGCTCGCCGCCGTCCAGGTCGACCCGCGCGGTGTCGGCGAGCACCACCTCACCCGCGTTCAGCGCGGCGACCGTGCGCACGGGGTCCTCCACCCCGGCGTCCCTGGCGAAGTGGTTCAGCGTGCCGCCGGGAAAGACCGCGAGCGGAAGGCCGTGCCGCACCGCCACTCCGGCGACGTAGGAGACGGTCCCGTCGCCGCCGCTCACGCCGAGCGCGGTGACCCCGCCCGCCGCGATCCCGCGCTCCAGATCGGCGACCAGGTCGCGCTCGGGGTCGACCTCGAGCACCGTCGCCTCTGGCACCAGCGCGACCAGCTCGTCCGCGAACTGCGCGCCCGCGCCGCTGCCGGAGTGCGGGTTGACCACGAGCAGCAGCCCGCGCCCGGCGGGCACCGGATCGACGTACTCGGCCGGGCCGAGCATGGCAGGCTCGTCGTCGCGCACCGCCCACCAGCGGTGCGTGGCCCAGGCCAGCCCGACGCCGAGCGCGGCGCCCGCCACCACGTCCGACGGCCAGTGCACCCCGATGTGGACCCGGGAGTAGGCCACCGCCACCGCCACCGGCGCCACCACCGCCGCCGCGGGCGGGCACTCCAGCGCGACCCCCGCGGTGAAGGCCGCCGCCGAGGCCGAGTGCCCGGACGGGAACGACGAGGAGACCGGCGGCTTGACCAGCCTGCGCACGAACGGCACCGACTCGTCCGGCGGCCTGCGCCGCGGGAACAGCGGCTTCGCCACCCCGTTGGCGGTGCCGCTGGCCAGTGCGACGGCGAGCAGCCCGCGGGCGCCCGCCCTGCGCACCGGCCGGTTGCCCGCGAGCAGCATGAGCGTGCCCGCCACCAGCCAGAGCCGGTTGTGGTTCGCGCTGGTCGAGAGGAGCCGCAGCGCGCGGTCGGCCCGGCTCGGCCGCACCTCGGCGCTGCGCTCGACCAGCCACTCGTCCAGACTGCTCGCCATGCCCATCGGCCGCGCGAGACGGCGGGCCCGGTGTAACCCCATGCCGCAGAGCCTAGCGACGAACCGGCGCGGGCGACCGGGCTCGGAAACCTCGCGGCAACACCGTGGACTTCATCCCGATGCACGTGCATTGGAACTTACTGGTGCACAAATGCTTTGGATAAGCGATAAAAGGGCCCTTGCGCAACGTGATCTTTACCCGATTGCCATGCCAACCACCCGAAAAGCGAATATTATTGCATCACTGCCAGTTTCGATTCGTGCGTGCGCCACTGTCTGGGCGCCTTTCGTGAGCTCTGCCCGGCACCGGCGCACCGGCGAGACTCCGGAGGAAAGCTGCCATGATCCGCCCCGGCCCCGCGCCGTTACCCGAGCACCAGCAGACACCCGACGGCGAGGAACCCGCGACCGCGGTCGTCTGGCCGGACCCGAGCCCGCTCACCTCCTGGTGGGCCGATGTGATGGCGCGGGAACCGGTGAACGAGAGCTGACCCCGGTCAGCCGACGGTCGAGCTGGGCTGCGGCAGCAGCCCCGCCTCGCGGAATCGGAGCAGGCACCGGTCGATCACCGCGGCGTCCACCGCCGGGCAGGTGATGCCGGTGCCCGCCAGCGCGCGCCGGGTGGCGGTGTCGTCGAGCACCAGGTCGCCGACCCCGGAGTTCAGGTCGGCGTAGTTGCCGACCAGCAGCGCCGCCCGCGCCAGATCGTCACCGGGCGCGCCGCCCGCGGCCAGCCGCGCCGCGAGCACCTGCTGCGCCTCGTCCGGCGTGACGGTGCGCAGCGCGTACCCGAGCCGCTCCAGGCCGTGCAGGATCTCCTGGACCGGAGTGGGCGCGGTGTTCACCAGGTGGTACCGCTCCCCCGCCGGGATACCGCCGGTGACCAGCGCGGCGAGTGCGCGCGCCACGTAGTCCACCGGCGCCAGCGACACAGCGGCCTCCGGCGGCACCGCGGGTGCGATGCCGAGCAGCGCGGCGGCCCTGACCATGGTCCAGAGCGAGTCGTCGGCCGCGATCAGCCCGGTGCGGGCGGAGGCGCCGACCAGCCCGGGCCGGTATACCGCGACCGGGAGGCCGCGCTCCCCCGCGCGCCGGACCAGCTGCTCGGCCACCCACTTGCTCGCCACGTACCCGTGCCGGTTCACCTCGTCCGCGGCCAGCACGCTCCGCTCGGTGACCACTCCGCTGCGGTCCGCGCCGAGCACCGCGTCAAGGGTGCTCACCAGATGCACCGGCACCATCCGCGCGGTGCTCGCCAGCCGCAGCAGCTCGCGGGTGCCGCCGACGTTCGCGGTGCGCAGTTGCTCGTAGGTCGCCAGGTGGTTGACGAGCGCACCGTTGTGCACGATCGCGGAGAGCCGCGCGGCCAGGTCCGCGAAGACCGGCTCGTCCAGCCCGAGCCGCGGCCGGGCCAGGTCGCCGGGAAGCGCGGTGACCCGGGCCTCCAGGTCGGCGGTGGCCAGCTCGTAGTGCTCGAGCGCCCGGCGCAGCCTGCGCAGCCCGTCCGCCGGGTCGGCGGCCCGGACCAGGCAGTAGATCGGGCGGTCGGTGTGGTCGAGCAGCTCGCGCAGCAGGTGGCTGCCGAGGAAGCCGGTGCCGCCGGTGAGCAGCAGCGGCCCGGCGGGATCCGCCGGTTCCAGCCCGCCGACCTCGATGTCGTCGGCGAGCGCCGCGTCCTCGGCGAGCCGGGCGGCGAAGGCGGCCGGGTCGTCGGCCTCGCTCGCCGCGGCCAGCGCCCGCACGGTGGCCCTGGCGAAGAGCGCGCGCGGCTCCACCCGCAGCCCGAGCCGGTCGGCCAGCGCGGTGCGCAGCGTGAAGACCAGCAGCGAGGTGCCGCCGAGCTCGAAGAAGTCGTCCTCGGGGCCGACATCCTCCAGGTCGAGCACCTCGGCGAAGACCGCGGCGATGGCCTGCTCGCGCGCGGTCATCGGGGCGATCTCGCGGGCCGCGCGGGCGGCGTGCGCGGCGTGCGCGGCCGCCGGGTCGGCGACCGCCTCGCCGCCCGCCGCGGCCAGCACGCCGACCGGGGCGGCCGGGTCGACGAGGGCGGCGGCCAGCACCGCGCGGTACCCCTCGGCGAACCCCTCCACGCTGTCCCGGTCGAAGACCGCGGTGTCGAACCGGAAGACCGCGCGCGGCGGGTTCTCCCTGACGGTGAGGGTGAGGTCGAACTGCGCCGTCGGCTGCGGCACCTCCAGCACCTCGACCCGCAGCCCGGCCAGGGTGAGCGGCGGCGGGGCGGGCAGGTTCTCGTAGGAGAAGACGGTGCGCAGCAGCGGGTGCCCGCCGTCCAGCCGAGGTGCCCGCACGGCCTGCACGATCCGGTCGAAGGGCACGTCGGCCTGCTCGAAGGCGTCCAGCGCGGTGCCGCGGACGGCGGTGACCAGCTCGCCGAAGGTGGCCTCCGGGTCGATCCTGGTGCGCAGCGGGACGGTGTTGACGAACATCCCGACCAGGGCGTCCAGCGCCGGGTGGCCGCGGCCCGCCACCGGCGTGCCGATCACCAGGTCGTCCTTGCCGGAGAGCCGGTGCAGCAGCACCGCGTAGGCGGCGAAGGCGATCATGAACGGGGTGCCGTCGGCGATGCCGCCCGCGGGGACGTCGAGCGGGATCTCCACCGAGTCGCCGTCGCCCGCGCGCTCCTCGGCCACCCGGGTCGGCAGCGGCAGGCTGTCCGGGACGTCGGTCAGCACCGTGCGCCAGTAGTCGAGCTGCTTCGCCGCGCGGGAGTCCGGGTCGGCCTGGTCGCCGAGCCGCGCCAGCTGCCAGAGCGTGTAGTCGGCGTACTGCAGCGGCAGCGCGGGCAGCTCGGCCGCGCCACTGGCGTGCGCCGCGGCGTAGGCGGCGGTCAGGTCGGCGACCAGCGGGCCGAGCGACCAGCCGTCGGCCGCGATGTGGTGCGCGACGAGCGCGAGCACGTGTTGCTCGTGGCCGAGCCGGAACAGCCGCAGCCGGACCGGCGGGTCCACCGCGACATCGAACGGCTCCGACGCCAGCGCGTGCAGCTCGTCCCCGAGCTCGCCTGCCGGTGGCCGGGGTTCGAGGTCGAGCCCGGCCAGCACGGCGGAGACCGGCAGCACCTGCTGCCTGGCCCCCGAGCCGGACTCGGGGTAGACCGTGCGCAGCACCTCGTGCCTGTCCAGCACCGCGCGCACCGCCGCGTGCAGCGCGGGCGGCGCCAGCGGGCCGTCCAGCCGGACCGCGACCGGGAGGTGGTAGGCCGCCGAGTCCGGGAGCAGCTGGTTCAGCAGCCAGAGCCGGAGCTGGGCCGGGGCGGGCGGGATCACGTCGGGGCGCTCGCCCGCCACCGGCTCCGGACCGCCGGAGTCGGTGCCGAGCAGCGGAGCGAGCCCGGCCACGGTCGGGGTGTCGAAGACCGCGCGGACCGGCACCCGCAGCCGGGCGGCGACGCGGGTGGCGGAGAGCGAGGTGCCGCCGAGCGCGAAGAAGTCGTCGTCCGCGCCGATCCGGCCCTCGGTCTCGAATACCTCGGCGAAGACCTCGGCCACCCGCTGCTCGGCCGGGCCGGCGGGCGCGCGGAACTCGGTGCGGCCGAAGGTCGGGGCGGGCAGCCGCCTGGTGTCGAGCTTGCCGTTGGCGGTGAGCGGCAGGGTGTCCAGGATCTCGTAGGCGGCCGGGCGCAGGTAGGCGGGGAGCGCGCGGCCCAGCTCGGCGCGCACCGCGGCGAGCTCGATCCGCTCGCCGTCGGCGGGGACGAGGTAGGCGACCAGGTGGGTGCCGGTGCGCGGGTCGGTGTGCGCGGTGACGGCGGCGCGGGCGATGCCGGGCAGTGCGGTGAGCGCGGTCTCCACCTCGCCCGGCTCGATCCGGTGCCCGCGCACCTTGATCTGGAAGTCGCTGCGGCCGCGGTAGTCGAGCGCGGGCTCGCCGTCGATATCGGTGACGGTGACCAGGTCGCCGGTGCGGTAGAGCCTGCCGCCGGGCGGGCCGTACGGGTCGGCGACGAAGCGGCCCGCGGTGAGCGCGGGGCGGCCGTGGTAGCCGCGGGCCAGCGCCGGGCCGCCGATGTACAGCTCGCCGAGCACGCCGGGCGGCACCGGGCGCAGCGCGGCGTCGAGGACGAGGGCGTGGAAGCCGCGCAGCGGGGCGCCGATCGTCACCGGGCGGCCGGCGACCAGCTCGCCGATGGTGGCGATGTCGGTCGCCTCGGTGGGGCCGTAGCCGTTGCGCATGGCGCGGCCCGGCGCCCAGGCGTTCACCAGGTCGGCGCGGATGGCCTCGCCGCCGACGCCGAGCACCTTCAGCTCCGGCAGCTCGGCGGGGTCGAGGGTGGCCAGCACGGCCGGGGTGATGATCGCGTTGCTGACCCGCTCGCGGCGCAGCAGCGCGGCCAGATCCGGGCCTGCCACGGTGAAGCGGGAGGCGATGACCAGGGTGGCGCCGCCTGCCAGGGCGCAGAGCTGCTCGCCGACGGCCATGTCGAAGCCGGGCGAGGCGTGGTGCAGGGTGATCGCGCCGGGGCGCAGCGCGTAGCGGTCGTGCCGCTCCGCGGCCAGGTTGGCCAGGCCGCCGTGCGTGACCACGACGCCCTTGGGGCGGCCGGTCGAGCCGGACGTGTAGATGAGGTAGGCCGGGTGCTCCGGGCGGAGCGGGACGATGCGCTCGGCATCGGTGATCGGCCGCCGTCCGATCGAACCGGAACCGGCGAGCGCGTCATCCAGCAGGAGGCGCGGCATCTCGGCGGGCAACCGGTCCGCGTACTCCGCGGTCGTGAGCGCGAGCGCGGCGGCGCTGTCCGCCAGGACGTAGGCGATCCGCTCCTCCGGGTACCCCGGATCCACCGGGACGAAGGCGCCACCCGCCTTGGTGACCGCCCACACCGCCGCCACCGACTCCGCCGAGCGCTCGAGCAGCGTCACCACCCTGGTCTCCGGCCCGACCCCGGCCGCGATCAGCTCGCGGGCCAGCCGATCGGTCCGCGCGTCGAACTCCAGGTAGCTCCAGCGCCGCTCCTCGTGCACGACGGCGGTGTGCTCCGGCGCCCGCCGCACCGCCGCCGCGATGATCTCGGCGAGCGGCCGCGCCAGCACCGGCTCCGGCCCGCGCCACGGCACCAGCGCGCGCCGCTCGGCCGGGTCGAGCGGGTCGAAGGCACCGAGCGTCGCGGCCGGGTCGTCGGTGAGGTGCGCGAGCAGCCGCAGGAAGCGGGCGTGGTGCGCGGCGAGCTCCGGCTCGGTGTAGCGGTTCGGGTTGCCTTCGAACTCCACCCGCAGCCCGGCCGCCGAGCCGGGGTAGATGTTCAGCGTGAGATCCGGCACCGGCCCGGTGGTGAGCAGGTGCAGCGTCCCGCGGGCGGGGCCGAGCTCCACGGTGGAGTGGAAGTTCATGATGTTGACCGCGGGCCCGAAGCCGGCGCCGACACCGCCGCGATCCCGCTCGATGTCCTCACCGCGGTACCGCTGATGCCGCAGCGCCCCGCCGACCTCGGCGCGGGTCGCCGCCACCAGATCGGCGACGGCCGCCGCGTCCGGCACCGCGATGCGCAGCGGCACCACATTGCTGACCAGCCCGGCCGCCCGGCGCAGCACCGCGTTGGTGCGCCCGGTCACCGGCAGGCTCAGCGAGACCTCCGGCGTGCCGCTGCTCCGGCCCAGGTACCCGGCGAAGGCGCCGATCAGCACCGCCGCCGAACCCGCGTCACCACCCGCCGACTCCAGCGCCGCGACCCGCGCCGGATCCAGGTCGGCGCCGACGATCACCGACCAGGGCGCGAGCTCGCCGGGCCGATTCGACAAACTGACCGGATCGGGCAAACCCCTGGCGTGTTCGGTCCAATATTCCCGGTCCGTACGGAACCGCGAGGACTCACGGTACGTCCGGTCGGCATCGAGCAATGCCCGCGGCGAGCCGGGCTCGGGCTCGGGCAGCGTCTCCCCCGCGACCAGCCGCCCGTAGAGCTCGGCGTGCCTGCGCGCGACGGTCATCGCGCCGAAGCCGTCCAGCACCAGGTGGTGCACCCGGGTGTAGACCAGGTGCCGCTCCGGGCCGAGCCGCAGGATGGACGACCAGGAGGCCTCGTCGGCCGTGATGTCGATCGGGCGGCGCTGGTCGGCGCGCATCCAGGCGAGCGCGGCGGCGAACGGGTCGGCGGCGGCGCCGAAGTCGTGGAAGTCGACCTCGTCGTACTGGTCGTAGTCGAGCCGCTGCCAGGGCGTGCCGTCGGCATCGCGGCCGAAGCGCAGGTAGGAGCCGTATTCACGGGCCGTGTGCCGGGCCGCGAGCGCGTACGCCGCGCGGTCGAGCCGGCCGTGCACATCCACGTACTGGGTGATCGTGAGGGGGACGTCGCCGAGCAGCTGCTGGGCGAACCACACCTCGCGCTGCGCCGATGTCAGCGGCAACGTCGCTTGCGGGTGGGTACTCATGCTTTCCTCGATCTGTCGAACAACGCGGGAAAGGGTAGCCTTTCCTGACCCGGCGTGGGAAACCCGATTCTCACCCCCGGCGCTCGTCGTCTTCTAGATTCGGTCGGGTGACCACCGACGCTCGCACCCCCGCCACCGCCCGCATCCACGCCTTCACCGACGACGCGCTCGGCGACCACGACGCCCTCGCGCTCGCCGAGCTGGTGCGCCGCGGCGAGCGATCGCCGGGCGAACTGGCCGCGGCGGCCGCGCGCCGGGCGGAGGCGGTCGCGGAGCTGGCGGCGGTGGCCTACGGGAGCTTCGCCGATCCGGTGTTCCCGGTGCGGGCGGACGGCGTCTTCGCCGGAGTCCCCACCTTCGTGAAGGACAATTCCGACATTACAGGCATGCCGAGCAACCACGGGACAGCGGCCGTCACCGCCGCGCCCGCGCGCGGCACCGACGCCTACGTCCGCGAGTTCCTGAGCACCGGTGCCGTGGTGCTCGGCAAGAGCGCGCTCCCCGAGTTCGGCTTCAATGCCAGCACCGAGCCGGCGTACGGCAGGCCGACCCGCAATCCGTGGAACCCCGACCGCTCCGCCGGCGGCTCCTCCGGCGGCGCCGCCGCGCTGGTGGCGGCGGGCGTGGTCCCCTTCGCGCACGGCAACGACGGCGGCGGCTCGATCCGGATCCCGGCGGCGAGCACCGGGCTGGTCGGGCTCAAGCCGAGCCGGGGCAGGCACGCCGACTCCCGGCTGGCCCGGCTGCTTCCGCTGAACATCGTGAGCGAGGGAGTCCTCACCAGGACCGTGCGGGACACCGCCGCCTTCACCGCCGCCATCGAGCGGCGGCACCCGACCCGTGGACTGCCGCCGATCGGCTCGGTCGATGGCCCGCCGGACCGGCCGCTGCGGGTCGGGGTGCTGCTGGAATCGGCGGCCGGGCCGGTCGCCGACCCGGCCGTGCGGGAGTCGGTGCGCCGGGTCGCCGAGCTGCTGGGCGCGAACGGCCACCACGTCGAGGAGATCGCGCTGCCCTTCGTCAAGGCCATCGAGACGGCGTTCCTGCACTACTGGGCGATGCTCGCGGCGGTGGTCTCGGATACCGGGAAGCTGGCCGACCGGCACTTCGACCGGTCCAAGTTGGACGGGCTGACCCTGGGGCTGCGGCGCAAGTTCTACCGCGAGGTGTGGCGCACCCCCGGCGCATTGCGCGCCCTCTCCCGCGCCTACCGCACCTACGAGGCCGAGATGGGCGGCTACGACGCGGTGCTGGTGCCGACGCTCGGGCATACCACCCCGCCGCTCGGGCACCTCGCCCCCGCCGTCCCCTTCGACGAGCTGCTCGACCGGCTGCGGGTCTACGTCGGTTTCACCCCGCTGAACAACATCACCGGCACCCCGGCGATCTCGGTTCCGGCCGGATTGGCGCCCGCGGGTGTCCCGCTCGGCGTGCAGTTCGCCGGGGTGCGCGGCGCCGAGCGGGTGCTGCTGCAGCTGGCCTACCTGGTCGAGGCCGAACTACCGTTCCCGAGGATCACCGCACCTGGCATCTGACGGCGGATGACCGCACTCGACCGGCGCCGACCTGGGTAACCGGTGTGAGACACACAAAACACGAACGACCGTGTTTGTGAACCTTCCCGCCATCGTTTCCGCGAGTGGAAGATCATTCTCGAAGTTCGATACTGTGCGCCCGTTCACCGTGCTTCATCCGCAGATCGAAGGAAGACCGTGCCCAGAGTTCGAACCAGAATTCTGATCGTCCTGCTGAGCCTGTTCTCGGTTGGTTCGATCGCGGCGCCCCTACAGGCGCAGCCGCTGCTCCCGACCCCGGATCCCGATCCGTTCTTCACCGCGCCCGCGAACCTGGCCGACTACGCCCCCGGCGATGTGGTGCGCACCAGGAAGGTCGACTCCGGCATGTACGTCGGGACCGACATCCACCAGGTCGCGTTCCGCTCCAGCAACTCGTCGGAGGAGCCGATCCTCGGCATGACGACGGTGCTGCTCCCGATCGGTGTGAAGAACCCGCCGCTCGTCTCCTACCAGGCGCTGATCAACTCCCTCGGCACCCAGTGCAACCCATCCCGCTCGCTCTTCAACGGTGAACTGCAGGATGCCCCCGGCGCCATGCTGCCGATCGGCAAGGGCTGGGCGATCAGCATGCCGGACTACCTCGGCCCGCACGTCGCCTACGGCGCCGCGCAGCTCGGCGGCCGGATGACGCTGGACAGCGTGCGCGCCGCCAAGCAGGCCACCGAGCTGGGGCTCGGCGACTCCAAGGTCGCGCTGGCCGGGTACTCCGGCGGCGGCATGGCCACCGCGTGGGCCGCCGCCATGCAGCCCACCTACGCCCCCGACCTGGAGCTGACCGCGGTCGCCGCGGGCGGTGTCCCCGCCGACCTGGAGCAGATGGCGCTCTCGCTCGGCTTCGAGCCGCACATCGGCTTCGGCCTCGCCTTCGCCGCCGCCATGGGGCTGGAGCGCGAGTACCCGAACCGGTTGCCGATCAGCGACCAGCTGAACCCGAACGGCCTGTGGTTCCGCGAGTTCACGCACGACGCCTGCCGCCGCTTCCTGCTCTTCCACGGCGCCTACCGGAGCGCGGACCAGATGGCCGCCAGCAAGGCGCTGATGGACTCGCCGGAGGCGCGCGCGGTGCTGCACGAGAACAGCCTGGTCGACTACCCGGGCACCCCGACCGCGCCGATCATGCTCTGGCAGGGCCGGTACGACCAGCTCACCGCCTTCGAGCCGCTGGAGCGGACGGCGAACCGCTGGTGTGCCGCGGGCACCCCGCTCAAGTTCGCGCCGTACGACATCGCCGAGCACATGACCACCGCGGTGGCGGGCTTCGGCGAGGCGTGGAGCTACGTCGAATCGCGCTTCAACGGTGAGGCCGCGCCGGTCACCTGCTGATCGACGGGAACACGAGGAACGGCAGCGGGCCGGGTTCGAAACGACCCCGGCCCGCTCCTTTGTCGCTCAGGCCGCCCGTGTCGGCATGAGCGCGCGCAGGATGTCGGTCAGCGTGATCACGCCGAGCAGCCGCTCGTCCCGGTAGACCAGGGCGAGGTGGTTGCGCGAGTCCTGCAGCGTCTGCAGCACCTGATAGGCCGGGGTCTGCGCGGTGAGCACCGGCACCGGCCGCATCAGGTCGCGGGCGCGGGCGCCCTCCGGGGCACAGAGCGTGTCCCTGGCGTGCACGACGCCGATGATCGCGCCGTTCTCGGTCACCAGCAGCCGCAGGTGCCCGGCGGCGCGGGCCCGGTCCCGCATCCGCGCCGGATCGGCGTCCGCGGGCACCGAGCTCGGCTCGGCCGCGTCGTCGACCATCTCGCCGACGGTCCGGTCCTCCAGCTCCAGCGCGGCGGCCAGCCTGCGGTGGTCGTGCTGGTCGAGCGCGCCGACCGTCGCCGAGTGCTCGACCAGGTGCCGCAGCGTCTCCGGATCCTGCCGCGCCGCGACCTCGTCCACCGGCTGCACCCCGACCAGCCGCAGGCAGCGGTTGGCCAGCCGGTTCAGCGCCACGATCAGCGGCCGGGTGAACCACATGAAGCCGCGCATCGGAATCGCCAGCAGGATCGCCGACCGCTCCGGGTGCGCGATGGCCCAGGACTTCGGCGCCATCTCGCCGATCACCAGGTGCAGGAAGGTGACGACGAACAGCGCCAGCACGAACCCGCCCGCGTCGGCGAGCCCGGACGGCGCGCCGATCGACTCCAGCCCCGGCGTGATCCAGTGGTGCACCGCCGGCTTGGTGATGGCGCCGAGCGCGAGCGTGCAGACCGTGATGCCGAGCTGCGAGCCCGCCAGCAGCACCGACAGCTCGGTGGCGCTGCGCAGCGCGGCACGAGCTGCCCTGCTGGTGGCCGCGGCGTCCTCCAGCCGGTTGCGCCGCGCGGCGATCAGCGCGAACTCCACCGCGACGAAGAAGGCGCTCGACGCGATCAGCACCGTCGTGACCAGTGCGACGATCAGCGGGTCAGCCATCGGAAGCCACCACCTTCACGAACAGCGCCGACGGCACGTGCTTGCCGATGGCGATCACCTCGGCCCGGAGCAGCGCCCGCTCGGGGTCGGGGTGCAGCGGGTCGTGCTCGGCGGGCAGCGGCACCTCGACGGTCTCGCCGACCTCGGGCAGCCCGCCGTGCGCGGTGATCACCAGCCCGGCCAGCGTCTCGTAGTCGCCCGCGGGCAGCGGCCGCTCCAGCACCCGCTCGGCCTCGTCCAGGTGGATGTCGCCGGGCAGCTGCCAGCCGCCGTCCACCCGGCGCACGGTGGCCGGGTCGATCGCGGGGTCGTGCTCGTCGGACAGCTCGCCGACCAGCTCCTCGGCCATGTCCTCGACGGTGACGAGCCCGGCGAAGCCGCCGTACTCGTCCACCACCAGCGCCATCTGCTCGCCCGCGTCGACCAGCCGGTCCAGCACCTCGGTGAGCGGCAGCGTCTCCGGGACAACGACGGCGGGCCGCGCGGCCTCCCCCGCGGTGCCCGCGACGGTGTCGGCCAGCAGGTCCGGCAGGTGCACGATGCCGATCAGGTCGTCACTGGTCTGCCCGATCACCGGGTACCTGGTGTGCCCGCGGCCCATCAGCGCGCGCACCTCGAGCACCGGGTCGTCGGCGTTCACCGTGTCCACCCGTGGCCTCGGCACCATGGCGTGCTCGGCGGTGCGGGTCGGGAAGTCGAGCATCCGGTCAAGCAGCACCGAGAGCCGCTTCGGCAGCTCGCCCGCATCCCGCGATTCGGCGACGATGTGCGCCAGGTCGCGGGTGGTGGCCGAGTGCTCGACATCGTGCACCGGCTCGATCCGGAGCAGCCGGAGCAGCAGGTTGGAGGCGGCGTCGAAGAGCGTGATGAGCCAGCCGAAGAGCCGCAGGTACCAGGTGGTGGAGAGCGCGAGCGCGCGGGCCACCGGCTCCGGCTTCGCGATGGCCAGGTTCTTCGGGAAGAGCTCGCCGAACACCATCTGCACGACGGTGGAGAAGGCCACCGCGGCGACCGCGCCGACGCCGACCGCGATCGCGGCCCCGCCGAACAGATCGCCGATGCCGCGGCCGATCAGGGGCTCCGCGACATAGCCGACCAGCAGGCCGGTGACGGTGATGCCGAGCTGGGCGCCGGAGAGCATGAAGGAGGTGCGGCGGGTGACGGTGAGCGCGCGCTCCGCGCTCGCGTCCCCGCCTGCCGCCCGCGCCGTCAGCCGGGAGCGATCCACGGCCATGTAGGCGAATTCCTGGGCGACGAAGTAGCCGGTCAGTGCGGTGATGGCCAGCACGACCACGATGCCGAGCGCGATGGTCGCGACGGTCAGCATCGGAGTGCTCCGGGTTCAGGCCCGGATCGGGGCGGTTCGGGTTTTCGACGGCGCGTACGGCGCTTCATGACCTGCTTTCGCTGGAGGATTCGCTGGGGGTGTCGCCCTGCGGCAACAGCACCAGAATAGGGCATATCGCCCAGTCACTCCGGTGCCCGACGCCGTTCGGGGTGTTCCGGGGCATGCCCGCAGCACCCCCGTGGCAAACCCGGAGTCCGATCGGGGCGGATCGATCGTCCCGGTATTCGGTACGGTGGCCTCGTGCTTTCGATCCCCGAAACCGTTCTGGCCTCCGATGTGACGAACCTGGCGCTGCTGCCCGGCTTCCTCGACCCGGTGAACCTGCTCAACTCGTTCGGCACCTGGATGCTGATCGGGCTGCTGGTCGTGGTCTTCATCGAGTCCGGCCTGCTGTTCCCTCTGCTGCCGGGCGACTCGCTGCTCTTCACCGCGGGGCTGATCGTCGCGGGCAAGTCCGCCGACATCGAGCCGTTCGCGCCGCTCTGGCTGCTGCTGATCCTGATCCCGGTGGCCGCCGTCCTCGGCGACCAGGTCGGCTACTCGATCGGCCGCGGCGGCGGCATGAAGCTCTTCAAGAGCGACGACGCCAAGATCTTCAAGAAGAAGTACATCGTCGAGGCGACGCTGTTCTTCGAGAAGCACGGCCCGATCACCATCGTGCTCGCCCGCTTCGTCCCCATCGTGCGCACCTTCGCGCCGCTGGTGGCGGGCGCCGCGAAGATGAACTACCCGATCTTCCTGACCTACAACGTGGTCGGCGGCGTGCTCTGGGGCTCCGGGGTGACGATGCTCGGCTACCTGCTCGGGCAGATCGAGGTCATCCGCGACAACGTCGACCTGATCTTCCTGCTGATCGTGTTCCTCTCGGTGCTGCCGATCCTCTGGGAGATGGTCAAGCGCTTCCGCGGCCGCGGCGAGGACGAGGAGCCCGCGGGCGTCGACCCGGAGGCGACGGCGGTGCTGCCGATCGAGACCGGGCAGCAGCGCCCCTGAGCGCAGCGTCCCTGAGCGCTCAGGTTCAGCGGGTGCGGGCCGGTTCGCCGCCCGCCCCCGTCCGGTAGCTCCGCGCCACCAGCGCCGACCGCAGATACCAGAGGCCCTTCACCTGTCCCGGATCGAAGCCGGTGAGCTGGCCGATGCGTTTGAAGCGGTGGTCGATGGTGTTGGCGTGCACGTAGAGCACTCGCGCGGTGCGCTGCCGGTTCAGGTTGTTGCTGATGTGCACGCGCAGCGTCTCCAGCAGCTCGGGGCTGTCGTCCAGCGGGTCGAGCACGGCGCCGAGGCTGGCCCGCGCCGGGCCGGGGCGGGTGAGCTGGTACTCCAGCGCCAGGTCCTCGAAGCGGTAGAGCCCGCCGACCAGGTCGAGGCGCTGCACGATGTCGAGCAGCTCGTGCGCCCGGTCGGCGGAGGCCGGGATGTCGTCGGTGTCGCTGTGCACCAGCGTGGCCCGGATCGGCACCTGGGCCGCGGCCGAGAGCCGCTCGACGAACTCGTCGGCGCGCTCCGGGTCGAAGTGCTCCTCGGGGATGAGCACGGTGCCGCCGTCCACGCTGAGCAGCGCCAGCGCGTGGTCGCCGCAGCTGCGGGCCAGCTCGGCCTGCACCCGGCGGAGCTTGCGGCGGGCCACGACGGCGCGGTCCAGCGCCGGGTCCGACTCGTCCCGGTGCGGCGGGACGGCGAGCGCGAGCACGTGGTACGAGTCCGCCACCGCGATCCCGCACTCGCGCGCCATGGTCGAGGAGCTGTGCCCGCCGAGCAGCGCGGAGGTGAGGGTGTGCACCGCCGTGTGGTGCTCGTTCACCACGCCGCGCAGCTCCCGCACGTAGGCCAGCGCCACGGTGGAGGTGATGCTGTCCACGATCTCCAGGAAGCGGCGCGCGATGTCCACCATGGACTGGTAGTCGCGGACGGTGGCATTGGCGCTGATCCGGTCGAAGGCCATCTTGAGCCCCTCGTGCACCGCGTGGTGGATGGTGTCGATCGGGATGCCCTCGCGCGCCCACTCGGCGGCGGCGGTGCGCAGCCGCTCGGACTTCTCCGGCGAGGCGTCACCGTCCAGCATCCGCGCGGCGAGTTCCAGGCACACCCTGGTCACGGCGGTGACGTCGCCGCTGATCGCCTCGCCCGGCAGCGTGCCGCAGGTCGCGACGGTGCTGACGAAGTGCCTGACCACCTGCCGCGACATGGTGCGGACATCGCCGAGGTGGGTGGAGGCGAGGCGGCCCGAGACCACCAGATCGCGCTCCGCCACAGGCTGTTCGATGGTCATACCGTCCTCTCCGGCGGGGATCACGCGCGCCCGCGAAGACCCTTCATGCTTCCGTGACCGGCCCCGGCGGCCAAGATCGATTCCGCACCGGATCGGGCGCTCGATGGTGCACAATGCACCGGTGGGATCGGCGGTCGGCTCGGGTGTACGGCAACCTTCGGCACGCGCGCGGGAGTTGATCCGACAGGGAGCCGAAGTCGCGCTCACCGTTCAGCCGGACTGGCTCGAGGAGCTGCACTCCGCCACCCTCGCCGCCGACGGCATCCGCCCCTACGCCGAGAACCCCCTGCTCATGGCCGCGGTGCGCCGGGTGAACCGGGCCAACATGCTGCACTGGACCACCGCGAACATCCGCGATCCCGGCGCCCCCGTCCCCGTGGCGCTGGACCGGGAGCAGCTCGACCTCGCCCGCGGCGCCGCCCGGCTCGGGCTCAACGAGTCGGCGCTGGAGGCGTACCGGGCGGGCCAGGCCGTCGCCTGGCAGCGCTGGATGGCCATCGTCTTCGAGATCACCTCGGACCCACAGGAACTCCAGGAGGTGCTGGAGGTGACCGCGGCCTCCATCGCCCGCTACATCGACGGCATCATCGAGGCGCTGATGACGGTGGTGTCGGTCGAGCGCGCCGCGCTGGACGAGGGCACCGACCCGGCGCGCCGCGAACTCGTCACCCGGCTCCTGAACGGCGACCAGGCCGACGTCGCCGACGCGGGAAGCAGCCTCGGCTACCCGCTGGACCGGCACCACACCGCGGCCATCGCCTGGACCGACGGCGCCGACCTGCCGGACGCCGAGGTCGCCGAGGCCTTCGCCCGCTCGGTCGGCGCGCCGGAGGTGCTCGCGGTGCCGCACTCCGCCGCCACGCTGTGGCTGTGGGCGCCGGGGCCGTCGGTGCCGGACCCGGCCATCCTCAGCGCCGCACTGGACCAGCTGCCCGGGGTGCGGATCGCCGTCGGCTCACGGGCTTTCGGGCTGGACGGGTTCCGGCGCGGGCACCGGGACGCGCTCACCACCCAGCGGGTGCTGGCCAGGCTCCCCGACCGCAGGCTCGCGGATTTCGCCGCGGTGCAGCTGACCGCGTTGCTCGCGGAGAACACCGAGCAGGCGGCGCGGTTCGTGCAGCAGACGCTGGGTAGCTTCGCCGACGCGAGCCGCGAGCTGCGCGACTCGGTGCTCACCTTCGTCCAGGAGCAGTGCAATGCCTCGCGGGCGGCGACCCGGCTCTACACGCACCGGAACACGCTGCTGCGCAGGCTCGCCCGCGCCGACGAGCTGCTCCCCCGGCCGCTCGCCTCGAACTCGGTGCACGTAGCCGTGGCGCTCGAGCTGCTGCTCTGGCACGGGGTCGGCCGCCCGCCGGGCTGAGCCCGCCTGCCCGGCTGAGCTGCCAGCCAAGCTGAGCCCAAAGGCTGAGCCGTACGCCGGGCTGAGCCGTCCGCCTAGCTGAGCCGTACGCCGGGCTGAGCCGTCCGCCTAGCTGAGCCGTCCGCCGGGCCGAGCTTGCCCGCCCGGCTCGGCGTCGTCGCTCGACTGCCCGCCGCCGCGCAGCAGTTACGCGCGGCCCACCGGCTCCTGCGGGGCGGCGCTGCGCGCGAGCGCGTTCGGCCACCAGATGCGCGGCCCGATGATCGCGAAGAG
The DNA here is from genome assembly GCF_042669725.1 of Nocardia sp. NPDC057227. Taxonomy (NCBI): domain Bacteria; kingdom Bacillati; phylum Actinomycetota; class Actinomycetes; order Mycobacteriales; family Nocardiaceae; genus Nocardia; species Nocardia sp. NPDC057227. The sequence goes on from NZ_JBHUXA010000003.1 coordinate 378,395, forward strand.
CGCCGGGATCACCACCGTGCGCACCAGGAAGGTGTCGAGCAGAATGCCGATGCCGACCACGATCCCGAGCTGGGTCAGGGTGATCAGCGGCAGCACCCCGAGCACGCAGAACACCGCGGCGAGCACCACACCCGCGCTGGTGATCACCGCACCGGTGGCGGAGACCGCGCGCACCATCCCGTCGGTGGTCCCGTGCTCCGGCGTCTCCTCCTGCGCCCGCGTCACCAGGAAAATGGTGTAGTCCACGCCCAGCGCCACCAGGAAGAGCAGCGCGAACAGCGGCGTGTTGGTGTCGAAGGCCGGGAACCCGAACACGTGAATGCTGAGCAGACTGCCGACCCCGAGCGCGGCCAGCGCACTGAGCACCGTCACCGCCACCAGCAGCACCGCGGCGGGCACCGCGCGCAGCAGCGCGAGCAGCACCAGGAAGACCACCGCCAGGATCAGCGGAATGACCACCTTCTGATCGCGCTGCGCGGCATCCCTGACATCCAGCGCCTCGGCGTCACTGCCGCCGACCAGCGGCTCCGCGCCGGGGATCTCGGCGACCGCGGCCCGCAAACGCTCGACCGTCGCGAACGCCTCGTCCGAGGCGGGCGCGGCCTCCAGCACCACGCTCCAGCGCCGGAGTCCGGTGTCGGAATCCCCCGCAGCGGTCACCCGGTCGACGCCGTCGACACCTTCCAGCGCGCCCTGCACCGCGTCACCGGCCGAGGCCCGCGCGACCACCGTGGTCGGATCGGCCGCGCCGGAGGGGAAGTGCTCGGCGAGCGCGTCGAACCCGTCCACCGACTCCGCACTGACCCGGAACTGCTCGGTCTGCGAGAGCCCGACCTGCGCACCGAGCAGCGCCAGCGCGCAGAGCACGAGCGCGGTGAGCGAGGTCGCGGCGACCAGCACCGGCTTGCGCACCACCCCGGCGGCCACCCGGTGCCAAAGCCCCTCGGTCGCACTGTCCCGCTCGTCCACCTGCGGCACGAAGGGCCAGAACACCTTGCGCCCGCAGAGCGCGAGCGCGGGCGGAAGCGCACCGAGCACGAAGACCGCCGCCACGACCAGCCCGGCGGCGGCGAGCGCGCCGAGGCTGCGGGTGTTCGGCAGCACCGCGAGCAACAGCACGAGCAGCGCGAGCACCACGGTGGCATTGCTGGCCAGGATGGCCGGTCCCGCGCGACGCACCGCGAGGCGCAGCGCCTCCCGGTGATCGGCGTGCCGGTGCAGTTCGTCTCGATAGCGGGAGACCAGCAGCAGCGCGTAGTTGGTGCCCGCACCGAAGACCAGCACGCTGGTGATGCCGGAGGTCGACCCGTCGAAGCTGAGCCCGGTGAGCTCGGCCAGCCCGGTGCCGACCGAGGTAGCCACCCGATCGGCCAGCCCGACCACGAGCAGCGGAACCAGCCAGAGCACCGGCGACCGGTAGGTGGCGATCAGCAGGATCGCGACCACCAGCGCGGTCACCCCGAGCAGCGTCACATTGGCGCCGGAGAAGGAGTCGGCGATATCGGCGCCGAAGGCGGGGCCGCCGGTGACCTGCACGGTCAGGTCTCGGGGCAGGCCGTCCTTGGCGGCCGTGCGCAGCTCGGCGACGGCGTCGGTGAGCGCGAAGCCGTTGAGCGCGGCGTCCACCGACACCTGGCCGAGCGCCGCCGCACCGTCCGGGGCGGGGATGATCGGCGCCGCCGGGCCGTCCGCCCGCACCACGCTCGTGCCGCGCATGCGATCGAGCGCCGCATTCGCCGCCGCCAGGTCGGCGTCGGTCAGTCTGCCGTCGTCCGTCCTGGTCACGACGGCGATGGCGGCGGCGACGTCGGCCCCGGGGAACTCGTCGAGCGCGGCCGCCGCCCGCGCCGACTCGGCACTGTCCGGCAGCGAGTTCGGCGCCTGCCCCGCCGAGTCGTTCGAGCCGATCAGCCCGATCGCGGCGATGCCGGCCAGCAGCAGCGCCACCAGCAGCAACCATGACTTCTTCGCGGAAACCACGGCCGCGTACCGGTCCCAGAAACGCACGTCGCCACTCTTTCAGAAAATTAACTGTTAAGCAACGTAACGACCTCGGTCACCAGGTGAGCACCGGCTTGACCACCGCGCCCGCGCGCTGCGCCGCCAACGCGGCCTCGATCTCGGCGTACGGGAACGTGGTAACCAGCCGCTCCAGCGGCAAACGTCCTTCGCGCTGCCAGCGCAGCAGCCGCGGAATGAAGACCTGCGGAATCGAGTCGCCCTCCAGGCAGCCGCGGATCGACTTGCCGTTCAGCACCAGGTCGCCCAGGTCGACCGGCGGCACGCCCTGCCCGAGCCCGACCGCGACCACCGTCGCGCCGGTCGCCAGCGCCGCCACCGCGCCGCCGAGCACCGCCGGGACGCCGGTGGTCTCCAGCGCGTGCGTGGCGCCGCCACCGGTCAGCTCGCGGATCGCCGGCGGGATATCGGCCTCGGCGGGGTCGAGCGCCGCCACCGCGCCGAGCTCCAGCGCCAGCGCGCGCCGAGCGGCGGAGGTCTCCACCACGGTCACCGCGACGTCGTCCAGCGCACGGGCCGCCAGCAGCGCGGCCATCCCGACCGCACCCGCGCCGTAGATCACCAGCTGCGCGCCCGGGGCGGGGGTGAGCACGTTCAGCACCGCGCCCGCGCCGGTCTGGAAGCCGCACCCGAGCGGGGCGGCCAGCGCGAGGTCGGTGTCCGGCGCGACAACGACGGTGTTGTCCTCGGTGGCCAGCGCGTACCCGGCCAGGCTCGACTGCCCGAAGAAGCCGTCCAGCACCGGTGCGCCGTCCAGCGTCACCCGCGGCCCGCCGTCGGCGCGGCGGCCGAAGTTGTTCAGCGCGGTCGCCTTGCGGCAGTAGGCCGGGCGGTCGGCGAGGCAGTTCCGGCAGCGGCCGCAGTGCCGGAAGGTGAGCACGACGCTGTCTCCGGGGCGCACATCGGTCACCGCGGCCCCGACCGCCTCGACAATGCCCGCCCCCTCGTGGCCGAGCAGCACCGGCCGGTCGGCCGCACCCGCCGCACGCGAGATCAGATCGGTGTGGCACACCCCCGACGCGACGATCCGCACCAGAATCTCGGTCCCCACCGGCGCATCGACCTGCACCTGCGCCAGCTCGAACGGCGCGCGCGGGTCGCGCGAGAGCAGCGCGCTGGTCTTCACACCCGCTCCAGCAGGAAGTAGAAGAACTGCCCGTCGGCAAGCACCAGCTCCGGCCGACCGTTCATGATCCCCATGAGGGTGCGGTCGTCCAGCCACTTGAAGTGATCGAACACCGCGCGACCGTCGTAAACCATGGTCGCCGTGGTCTCCCCGCGGAACTCGATGTTCCACAGCGTCGCCTCGCCCCCGCCCAGCTCCACATCGGAGAAGAGCGACCCGTCCTCGGCCCGGCAGATCAGCGGCTTCGCATCGTCCAGCGCATCGAACGTCTTCCCGTACCAGCGGCTCTTCGGCAGCGCCCGGCACAGCGGGTGCCCGGTCTGAAAAGCATCGCCCTTCCACGCGCCGAGAATGTCTTCCGCGCGTGCGGGCTTCAGCCGCCCCCAGAGCTCGTCCAGCTCGGCCGGCGCAACCCCACCGCTCTCCGCCCGCAACTGATGCCACCGTGCTTCGCTCATCAGCCCATCCTCCATTTCCAGAACCGATTGGTTCGGAAACCAGCGTAGAGCCGAACCGGACGGTTCGGCAAGATAGGATCTCGGGATGCGCGCAGCAGGCCACGCCACCCGGGAACGCATCCTCACCGCCGCACGCGCGGAATTCGCGCGACACGGCGTAGCGGGGGCGAGAATCAACCGGATCGCCGCCGACGCGCACGCCAGCAAGGACCGGCTCTACGCGTATTTCCCGGGGAAGACCGAGCTGTACGCGGCCGTCACCGAGCAGTGGGCGACCGAGACCACGACCAGCACCGCTTTGCGTGCTGAAGACCTGCCCGGGTACGCAGGTCGGCTCTTCGATCACTTCGTCGCGCATCCCGACGACGCGCGGTTGCAGGCATGGGCCGATCTGGAGGCGCTGGATCCGCGGGTCGAGGCGGTGCTGCGGCGGGCGACCATGTCCAAGCTGGAGGAGGTGCGGCGGGGTCAGCGCGACGGGCTCGTCACCGCCGACTTCACCCCCGTCGCGCTGCTGCGCATGCTCACGGATCTCACCCGTACCGCCGCGACGCACGCGGTTCAGGCGCGGAAGGCGGACGATGCCGTCGAGCGTCAGCGGTCGGCTGTCATCCTCGCCGTGCGCCGCCTGGTCGCACCGTAGCCGACCTCGAGCCGCAGCCGCGGGTGCTTGACCCCCACACCGCCAGGCACCTACCATCCCCCCGACGGCTGGTCCCGCTCCGTTCACGGCAATTCACCTCTCGCACCCCGACTGCGTTACGTAGTTGCAGGTTTAGTGGACAGCGACCATGGCTAGCTTGTACGGGGCTTCCTGGTTCACCCGATCGAAACTGCTCGACCTCTCGCTGATGCACTCCTGATCGATTACTCGTTCCGGACGGCATCGCGCGCAAGTCAGATCGTTCGTCGAAAGGACTGAGGGACTGTGCATTACATGGATTCGAGCTCGGCCGCCCTTTCACCCGGCGGCAGGTGGTGACCGGCGCGATGGAAATCCTCGAACTGACCGACGACTTCTACCAGGATCCACATGCGACCTACCGGGAGCTGCGTAAGCGCGGTCCCCTGCATCGAATTCGATTGAACGGTGTACTCGGCTGGTTGATCGTCGATCACGAGGTAGCCAAACAGGCCTTCGCGGAGCCGACCATCAGTAAACGCATCGGGTCGCCCGAGGGACAGGCCGTGCTGGCCAAAAACGGTGCGGCCGAGTTGTTCAACACCGCCATCAGCGACAACATGCTGTTCGCCGATCCACCACAGCACACCCGGCTGCGCCGTCTCGTGGTCAAGGCATTCTCGGGTCACGCCATCCGCGATCTCCAGCCGCGAATCACCGAGATCGCCGACACCCTGCTCGATGACATCAGCGCGCGAACGACCGTCGACCTCATCGACAGCTACGCATTCCAGTTGCCGACCGCGGTGATCTGTGAACTGCTCGGAGTCCCCGACGCCGACAAGGAAGAGTTCCGTGAGTGGACCGCCGTCGTCGTCAGCGACTCGGCCACGCTCGAGGAGCGCACCGCCGCCGGGATCAGCTACCTGACATACCTGACGAACTTGATCGCCGAACGCACCGAAGACCCCCGCGACGACCTGCTCTCCCAACTGATCATCGCGAAAGACCACGAAGACAGCCTGGACGAGCACGAACTCATCGCCATGCTGCTCCTGCTGTTGATAGCCGGGCACGAGACCACCGTCAATCTCATCGGCAACTCGGTACTGGAGCTACTCCGCGATCCGGCGACGGCCGAGCGGTTGCGCACCCACCCCGAAGAAATACCCGCTTATCTCGAGGAGATCCTGCGCTGTCACGGGTCGTTGCACATTGCGACGGCTCGCTACACCACCGCCCCGATCACACTGGGCGGTACCGATATCGACGCGGGCGAATTCATCCTGATCTCGCTCGCCGCCGCCAATCGCGACCCGGCGCGGTTCGCCGACCCGGACCGGATCGACCTCGACAGACCCGAAAGCCGGCACATCGCCTTCGGACACGGCATCCATCACTGTCTCGGCGCCACCCTGGCCCGCGTGGAGGCCACAACCGCGATCTCGCGACTGCTGGCCAGGTTCCCGGAGATATCGCTCGACGGGGATTTCAGCGATCTGACGTGGCGAGAGAGCGCCCTGATCCATGGCTTGACCAGCCTGCCGGTCCGACCGGCCGCACCCACTGAATCTCATCCCGCATCGAGCGCCGACGCGGACCGCCGCCCTTTGCTGGTCTGACCCCGCTCGTCTCTCAGGAGTACTGGCGGGCAGCCCCTTCCGCTGCCCGCCAGACCCTCAGAAATCGAGAATGTGCGGCAACCCGGCCCGATACCGATCCCGATCCAACGCCTTGGCCCCCTCGAACGCGGGCAGCGCCACCAGCGGAAAGACCTCGGCCCGCGGCTGCGGATCATCGGCCGCGTCCATGACGGCATTCGCCACCATCCGCCCGGACTCGTTCGCCCCCTCCATGGTCGCCAGGTCGATATGGCTGCGCACGTGGTCACCACCGAAGAATAGGTTCGGAATCGCGCAATACGCATTCGGCCGGTTGTCGTAGGAGCCGACGGTGTTCACCAGCAGCGGCGTCTCGTTGTAGGCCACACCGCCGGACCAGCTCACACCTGGATCGAGGTGCCAGGAGTGAATGTCCTCGTCCCGCAACCATCCGGTATTGGTGTTCAGCCACTCCTTCAATTGCGCCCACACCTCGATCGAGATCTCCTCGGCGGAGCACTGTTTCGCGGTGCGACCGAAGACGATGCCGGGCGAATCCCAATCCGAGATGTCCACCGAGAGGCATTCGACGGCGGACCCGTCGCCGTAGCGGGTGGGGAAGTCGCCGACCCACATAGGCGCCTGGCGCAGCGCGGTGAGCGCCCAGGGCGAGCCGAGCGCGGCGATGTGCCCCTCCGGCATGCCGGTGGTGCGGCGCAGGAAGTACTGGATGCCGACCATCCAGTCGGTGAGCAGCTGACTCATGCCGCCGAGCCGCGGGTCGGCGTCCAGGATGTCGCCGGTGAGCAGCGGGACGATGCGGTCCACCGGGATCGCGCAGACGTAGTAGTCGGCCTCGACGGTCCGGCCGCCGACCGTCGCCGAGCTGATGACCCCGTTGTTCAGTTTCAAACGGGTCAGCTTCTGCCCGAGCACGAACTGCACCCCGCGCGACATGAGGTAGGCGACCCACGGGTCGATCCAGGCTTCGTTGGTGGGCCGGTTCAGGATCCGGTCCACCCCGCCGGAGAACTGCGGGACGGTACCGGTGGCGGCCAGGACCAGCGCTTCGCCGATGGTGCCGATGGTGCGCGCCGAACTCAGGTGCGGCTTGGCCGCGACAGTGATCCGGGTCAGCGCGCTCACCAGGTACTCCCGGTAGGCGTGCGACTTCCCGTCGGCGCGCATGATCTGCTGCCAGGTGACGTACTCCCACTGCCCGAACCGGCGCTCCTCGCAGGAGCTGAACCACATCGTCATCTGCTTGCCGAAGAAGGCCAGCTCGTGCGGCGGCAGCTCGGGCAGGAAGCTGAACGCGCCGATCATGGTGTTGGCGAGCAGTTCGGGGGTGAGCTGGTCCAGCGAGCCGAGCTCGATCGGGGCGAAGAGCGGCGGTCTGCCGCGGAAACCGGCGACGGTGCCCTCGACCCGGATCAGGTTGTCCCGCACGCCGTTCGGATTGCCGGGGAACGGGATGCGCGCCATGGTGTCCGGGACGTTCTGGTAGCAGCCGGGGAAGAAGCGGAACCCGTGCTCGCCGGGCAGATCCATCCGGCCGCCATGCCCGGTACCGGGCACACCCATGCTGCGCGCCTTGCCGCCCAGGTAGGCGGGTTCGTACACGGTGACCTGGTAGCCGCGCTCGACCAGTTCGTGCGCGGCCGAGAGCCCAGCCATGCCGCCGCCGAAGACCGCGACGGAGCGGCCGCCGGTGTGTAGCGCCGGGCTGCGTAGCGCGGGGCTCGCCTGGGCGGGACCGGCCAGGGCCGAGCCCGCGGCGACGACGGCGCCCGCGGCTAGCGCGCCGCGCAGCACGTCGCGGCGGGGGACGGTGGTGGAGGGGCGGGGCTCCGGCGACGGCACTGTCGCGGGCATGTCAGGCATGGTCGTCTCCTGGCGAGGACGGGGTGAGCGCGGGTTCGGTGGGTCGGGACGGGGATGGCGATCGGCGGTGTGCCCGGCGAAGGATGTCGCGGGCCTCGGCGAGCTCGGCGACGGTGTCGCGCGCGGTGCGCGCGATGTCGGCGAGGACCGGGAGTGGGTCGGCGCGTGCATTCCAGAGCGCCCGCAGCGCAAGCTTTCCCGCACGCTGCGGGGTGTAGAAGGAGCTGGGGTCGACGGTGCGGGAGAAGATCGCGATGACGGTCTCGGAGATCGCCGGGTCGGTGTCGGCGGCCCGGTAGAGCGCGTGCTCCAGCGGGCTGATGGTCTCGCCGCGGGCGAGCTTGTTGGTCCACTGGTAGATGTCGACGCAGTCGCGCACCCGGGTCTGCTCCCAGTCGCGCAGCGCGCGGTCCAGCCGCTGCGGGTGGTCGAGCACCGGGGCGGCGGCCTCGCCGAGCAGCCTGCCGTAGCGCAGCGCGTCCCGGATGCCCTGTGCCGTCACGGGATCCTTGAAGTGCCCCGCGTCGCCGGGGAGCGCCCAGCCCGGGCCGCTGGAGTGGCGGAAGTAGGAGGCGATGTCGGTCGCCGAGCGCACCCGGCCCACCTTCGTGCAGCCGTGCAGCCGCTCCACCAGCTCCGGGATGTTCTCGATGGCCGCGGCGTAGCGGGCCTCCGCCGCGCCGACCCCCGCGCGCTCGCCGGTGGCGGCGGGCTGCACCAGGCAGAGCAGCAGGCCGTCGTCGCAGGGGAAGGCGGTGCCGAGGTCGCTGCCGGTGCGCCACTGCGCGGCGATGTGCCGCCAGTCGTCCCTGGTGTCCTTCCAGTAGGCGTAGTAGCAGTCGCGGCCGCTCGGCCGCCGCGCGAACGGCTCCTCGACGCCGGCCAGCCGGGCGACCGTGCTGCGTCGGCCGTCCGCCCCGATCACCAGCGTCGCGCGCAGTTCGGTTTCGGCGCCGTCGGCGTCGATGTACCGGACGCCTGCGCAGCGCTCGCCGTCCCAGAGCAGGTCGGTGACCCGGCAGCGCTCGCGCAGCTCCACCCCCGCGACGACGGCGGTGCGCAGCAGCGCGTCGTCCAGCCCGGTCCGGCGCACACACATGGCGTAGTCGATCTCGCCGACCGCGGGGAAGCGCGACGCCACCTTGTAGCCGGCGATCGCCGCCATGGCGTGCGTGAGCTTCGGCGCGCCGATCGCGGCGACGGCGTCGAGCGCGCCGAGGCGCTCGATCTCGGCCAGCCCGGAGGGCCAGAGCAGGTGCGTGGAGAGCGTGTCCGACGGGAAGCGGGCGGCATCGATGGCGACGACCCGGCGGCCTGCCTTCGCCAGCGTCAGCGCGGCCGCGCTGCCCGCGCAGCGGGCGCCGACGACCACGACGTCCGCGCGGTCGATGGTCGTCACGGATGGAGCAGGCATGGGACCGCCTCGACGCTGAGATCACCCGGTCAGCGGCCCTTTTCGGGGTCGGTCACCAAGTCTCGGACACTATGTCCGATAAGGGTGAGGGTCAGGCGGGAAAAAGTCAACGACGGCGCGCGGAGGGGCAGAATGGAGCCCATGCGCGAATCGAACCGACGGATGACGAGCCCGGCGTGCCCTCGCTGACCCGCGTACCCCGCACCGCTCGGAAGGGTACCGACGACCGGCGCGCGGAGTTCGAACAGCGTGTCCTCGCCGCGGTGGAGGAGTTGCTGGCCGACGGCACGCCGTTCACCGAGATCGCGGTGCAGCGGATCGCCACCGCCTCCGGCTCGGCCCGCTCCACCTTCTACCGCTACTTCCCGGACAAGAGCAGCCTGCTGATCCGCATGGCGGAGCTGGCCACCGCCGACCTCTTCGCCGCCGCCGAGCAGTGGTGGAGTTCCGCGCACACCGACAAGCAGGACGGCGTCATCCGTGCCATGCGGGCGATGATTACCGGTTTTCGCCAACATCGTTATCTGCTGCTCGCGCTGAACGAACTCGCTGCTTACGACCGGGATGTCCGCGAGTACTGGCACACCAGGCTCGCGCTCTTCATGGAGATGGTGCGGACCCGGCTCGACGCCGATCGTGCCGCCGGCCGGATCAGCGCGGCGATCGATCCGGCGGCCACCGCGATCGTGCTGACCTCGATGGTCGAGCGTTCGATCACCGTCACCTTCGGCGCGCCGACCGGGGTGGGCGACGAGGCGCTGGCCGAGGCGCTCGGCCGCGGTATCTGGTTCACCGTCTACGGAGACGCGCCGGGGCGCTGATCCGCCCGGTAGCTTCGGGCCATGGACCGCGGACCGGCTTGGGCTTGGTCTCTCGCGTGCAGCGAGTTGGAGATACCGCTACCTCGGCGGTGGGCGCACACCCGAGGGGTGGCGGCTGCCGCGACAGCCCTCGCCGACAGGCTCGACTGCGACGGTGACCTACTGGTCGCGTCCGCCGTTCTGCACGACATCGGATACGCGCCGCGGATCGCGGTGACCGGCTTCCACCCGCTCGACGGTGCTCGCTTCCTGCGCGATGAGCATCGTGCCGGCGACAGCATGGTGCGCTTGGTCGCCAACCACTCGTGCGCGCTCCTCGAAGCCGAGGAACGCGGGCTGAGCAACGAACTGGCGTCCGAGTTCCCCGCGCCCGACGACGAGCTTCTCGCCGACGCGCTGATCTACTGCGACATGACCACCACACCCGACGGCACGACGACAACTCCGGCCGAACGGATAGGCGAGATCGTGGGACGGTACGGCCTCGATTCAATCGTGGGTCGCTTCATCCGGCGCGCCGAGCCGACGATTCTCGCGGCGGCCGCTCGAATCGACAGCGCGCTGTCGGCTCAGCCCAGAAACGGGTAGTTGCCGGACAGGTAGTCACCGATCTGCTTGCGCATGCTCTGATGGATGTCGTACCCCTCCAGGTCGCGAGGAGCCACGAATGTCACGCCGTCGGCTTCGTCGTTGATCGTCGGTTCTCCCGACAGTCGTCGCCCGATGTAGGTGTTCTCGTACTGCTGGCGCACTTCGCCGTCGGTATAGGCGACGATGTGGCTCGGGTCGCTGTATACGCCGAGAAAGCCAGTGATCTCGGCGGTGATTCCGGTTTCCTCCCGGCATTCGCGGATCGCGCACTCGGCGGCGGTCTCGCCGAAATCCATCGCGCCGCCCGGCAGCGCCCACTGCCCGGTGTCCCGTCGGCGCTGCAGCAGAATGGCTCCCGCTCCATCGATCACCAGGAGGTTGCACGCCACCACGAGCGAATTCGGCTCGGGTGCCTGCGGGTCATAGTAGTACTCGATTCTGCCCATAGTGGCCCTCTCGTCACGGTGTCCAGGGCCGTGCTTCACCCCAGATGGCATCGAAGCTCTCGATGTAGTTGTCGAACCACCCGGCATCGTCGACACGCCTCAGTTGGAATGCCGGATTGGCGCTGGCGGGCTGCCCCCAGATGTGCGGATTGACGATCACGTTGTCGTCGTAGCGGAACAGCGAGTTGTACAGGGTGGTGTCGTGCAGGCGGATCTCACAATGGTCCCCGCCCAGCAGCGGGCGGTAGTAGGTCAGCGAGGCTCGGACCTTCGCGGACAACGTATCGCCGATGCCTTCCTCCCTGCCGCGAAGGGCGACGGCCTCGCCCACGGGGTCTCCGAAGCACAGCCGGACCTTGGTTCCCTGTCCGGCTCGTTCGGCGAGCATCTTCACCACCTGCGGGTTCGACTGCACCACGAAGGTTCCCGAGAACACAAGCACGTCGATCCGCTCGGTCGCTTCGCGGAGCAGCGACAGCCACACATCACGCGGTACCTCGGCCCGGTTCGCGTATGTGGCGACCAATTCGAGGTTCTTCGGAACCGGCGGAGTCTCCGGAACCGGTGGCCACAGGAACTCCGCTTCGACCCGGAGATGGCCCGCGACGAGGTGCCGATGCCGCGGATGCGGTACGCGGCCACCGAGCCACCGCGCGACCGTCTTCGGATCCACCTGACACACCTCAGCCAGCAATTCGGGCCGAATTCCCCTCTGGTGCAGCACGGTCTGAAGGCGGACGTTCACGGTCTCCATGGAAGCCGACGTACCGGTGATCGGCAAGGCAATCGCGGGTAGGACGCGGGGAACGTCCCGGGGACGTCCTTTCGGCACGGCCCGAACGCGGTTACGGGGTCCGGTGCCGCCTCGGCACCATGAACCCTCGACCGAGAAACACCGAGGGGGCGACGTGATCGAAGAAGTCACCGGCATTCGCAGGATTCGAATGCTCTACTTGCAACTGCTCTACCGCTGCAATTTCGAATGCGGCCACTGCTTCCACGGCGAGCGCCTGCGGTACCAGGACGCCTTTACCTCCGTGCAAGCGTCCAACCTCATGCGGCTCATGCGGCATGAGCACGGGATCGAGGCTGTGACGCTGCTCGGTGGTGAGCCTTTCGTCTACAGGGACCTGGCGCGGGTCGTCCGGTATGCGAAGCACGACCTCGGCCTGGCGGTCGAGATCTGCACCAACGGCTATCGCATCGCACCGCGCCTGCGGGAAATCGCGTCGTGCGTCGACCTGCTGCGCGTCTCGCTGGAGGGAATCGGCGACACCAATGACCATGTCCGCCAGGCCGGGAGCTATACCGCCGCACTGGAAAGTCTCGCTCTCGCGCGTGACCTGGGCGTGCCGACCGGGGTCACGATGACGGTAAATCGGTACAACATCGGGGAGGTGATCGAGCTGGCTCGCATTCTGGAATCGCTGGGGGTCGCCCAGCTCAAACTGCATCGGCTGCGCCCGATCGGCAATGCGGCCGCACGCCCCGAGATGGTGGTGCGTGATTCGACGGAATACTCCGTGATGCGCGAGAAGCTGCGGCGAGCGGTGCTGAATATCGAGGTCGTCCTGGATGACGACCTTGCCGAAGGAAGCAGTTCGAGCTGCGCGGCCCCGGCTCCGCGCCGCGAAATCGACCGGATCGAGGTGGATCCGCGAGGTGCGCTCACAATGTCGTGCAAAGCAGTCGGCACCGATGCTCAAGCCTTCTGGTACGAGAAGGACGGTGATCGGATCGTCCACCGGCCGGGACCCGACGACGAGGTGCTGGTCGGCATTCCCGATGTGGTGTACCGCCATGCATAGACTCCTGCCGTTCGAGAGCATCGAAGGGCTGCCCGGCACCGGGAAATCAACGATCGCGCCGTTGCTTGCGCACGCCCGCGGAGCCGTCCTCGTTCCGACCGTCCCGCACTTCTATCAACCGTTGCGTAGAGAGCTGGATGCCGGGGCCAACGTGAACGCGAGGATGTGCTTCTTCCTCTCCGCGCTGTTCACCGCTGCCGACCAGATTCGTCGCTACCTCGACGCCGGGGTACCCGTGGTGGTCGAGAGCTATTTCGCCCGCTGTCTGAGCACACACCGCGTGTATGGAGCCGATGTCGACGTGATTCTGCCCCCTGACCTGCCGCGCCCCGTCTCCTACCAGCTCGTCTGCGAACCGCATGAACGACGCAAGCGGTTGGCCGGCCGCGCGAGGCCGACAACACGGTGGGACACCCTCGCGGAGCAGAACGCGGACCACCTCGCCGCCGCCTACCACGAATTCCCCGCTCATCGGATCGAGACGACCGCACGCCACCCCGAAAGAATCGTGCAGGCGATTCTCGGCCTGAACGCGATCGGGGCTGAACATGCCCAGCGCTAGCCTGTGGGAGCACACCCTGACCTTCTTCCCGCAATTCCTGCGTGCGGTTGCCGATGAGTGCCCACCAGGAGCGGTCGTCACCGTGGTCGGAGCGAGCGACGGCAAATTCGTACTGCCGCTGGCGAGCGTTGGTCACCGGGTGGTTGCCATCGACAGTGATCAGGTGGCACTGAACGGCGGCGAAGTGCTGCTACCGCAATCGGGCGTGACCTACGCGCCCGGATTGGTAGAGCGCTTGGCTGACGTCGGCCTGACCCCGCTGGTTCGGGTGGTCTGCGCCGACTTCCTGGACACCGAACCCGCCGACCTGACCGCGGACGCGGTCTGGACGAGTTGCTCGTGGCATTACAGCGCGAACCACGAACGGCCCCTGGGGGACTTCGTCAGCCGGATGCAACAGGTCGTTCGTCCGGGCGGGGTGTTCGGCGCGGAGTTCATGATGCCGTTCGAATACCGCCACGAGTACGTTGAGCACTACACCACCCCGGACCGGCTGACGAAGTATTTCGACCCCGACCGATGGACGGTCCTGCTGCGGTTGCAGACCGACATATTCACTGAACTTGCGCACGTCGGCCGGTTGCACGAACACCGACACCGGATGGGGTTGCTCATTGCCAAGAGGCACCCCGAGGAGCAAGAGGAAGGCGGGACGCGGCGGCGATGAAACACGAGTACGAAGCCAAATTTCTCACCGTGGACGTCGATGCCGTACGGCAAGCGCTGGTCGACCTCGGCGCGACGCAATCTTTCCCACGAACGCTGCTGACCCGCAGAATTTTCGAGGACGACGCCCTGGAACGCGGTGCCTGGATCCGGCTGCGCGACGAAGGATCGCGTTCGACGCTGACCCTCAAGCGGGTAACCGACGCCACCTCCATCGACGGAACCACCGAGATCGAGACAACCGTGGGCGACCCGCACGCGATAGCCGAAATTCTCACCGCGCTCGGCTCGCGCCAGGTTCGATACCAGGAGAATTACCGCGAGGAATGGCAGCTCGGCGACCTTGTGTTCGACTTCGACACCTGGCCGGACCTACCGACATTCCTCGAGATCGAGGGCCCGAGCGAGGACGCCGTGCGTTCAGCCGCCGCACGGCTGGAGCTGGACTACGGAAAGGCCAGGTTCGGCAGCGTGGACGAGATCTATCGGAGCGAGGCCGGCCGGGACATCCTGATCGAACCGACCCTGTTGTTCGAGACGGCGTCGCCTACGGCGCGTCCAGGCGGCGCACAGCGAGAATGACAGCCGCTCGCTGACGCTCGACGGCGTCGTCTGCTTTCCGTGCTCGACCCGCGGATCCAACGCCTCCAGATCAGCCGACGCCTGCAACCTCGCGTCGTCGGGATACGCGAGGATCGACCTGGCGACCATGGAGGGGGTCAACGAGTCGGGGCGGATGGTGGCGAACGCCGTCATGGACGCGGCCGATGATCCGCAGCCGCAGGCCGACGTCTTCCCGCGTTCGAGGGGGCCAAGGCGTTGGATCGGGATCGGTACCGGGCCGGGTCGCCGCACATTCTCGATTTCTGAGGGGTCCGGCGGGCAGCGGTAGGCGCTGCCCTGGTTCCGACCGCAGGCGCAGGGCGAGACCCTGGGTTACTACCCTCCGGCCGCTCGTCGGCGGCGACGCCACCACGGGCGCTTCGTCGCCTCGGGCGGGGCCGGCGCAACCGGTTTCGAGACTGCGCGGGCCGCCCGCCGCTGCTCCTCGCGCTCGCGCCGCCACTCCGCGACCACCGCCTCGATGTCAACGGTGGACACCGGCACCACCGGTCCGGACGGAATCCGGAGGTATTCGACGATCCGCCGGTTCAGCGCGGCGACCTCGGCGCGCACCTGCTCCTCGGTGGTGCAGTCGCGTACCGTCGCCCCGATTCGCTCGGCATCGCGGCGCAGCAGCAGTGGGGTGGGCAGCATGAGGCCGGTGTCCACGCCCTCGCGCTGCAGGTAGCCGCGCAGCCAGGCATCTTCCTGCATCGAAGCCCCAGCGCCGGGGATCGGCTTTCCGGAGCCGCGCAGGTTCCGGAGCTCCCCGCGCTCCTCCGCCTCCCTGACCTGCTTGTCCACCCAGGACTCGAAGCTCTGCCGCGCCGGTTTCCGCCCCGCGCTCCCGTCTGCGCCCATGCGTCCAGGGTACGAAGGCTGTCGTCCGAACGACCGACGCCGCGAATTCGCCGCACACGGCACGATCGGACGGCATGGAGCAAGCCGCGATCGTCACGCCGGGCAGGCGCATCGCCGCCTGGTCGCTGGACTTCGGTGTCGTCGTCCTGCTGACCGCCGCGCTCGGCTGGCTGACGCAGTATCGGATCGGCGACTACCTCTCCGATTGGCCGTCGCTCGGGGCAGGCGGCGCCTGGGAGCTGATGGGGTCGGAGGGTGACGTCACCGCGGCGGGGGTCGAGATCGGCTCCGGTGTGGTCGGCGAGCTGATGTCGCTGGTGACGCAGGGTTTTCTGGCATTGATCGTGCTCACCGGGCTGGTGCGCTTCGGCACGCTCGCCTGGATCGGGCACAGCGCGGGCGGGGCGCTGGCCGAGGTCAGGACGGTCGCGCACGGGCCCGACCCGCTGCTCTCGCGCGGCCGGGCGGCCAGGTACGCGATCAGCACCACGCTGAAGGACGTCGGGCTGTACGCGGCCGCCTGTATTGCCCTCGTGCACGGCGCCTTCGCGCTCTCGGTGGTGCTCTGGGCGCTGGCCGTCGCCGTCCTGATCGCCGACGCGGTCCCCGCCCTGCGCCCCGGCGGCCGCAGCCTCTGCGACCGGCTCAGCGGCACCGCCCCGACCCGCGCCCGGCTCTACCGCCGGGCCCTCGACCAGAGCGCCCACCTGCGCCGCGCCGGTATCGACGCTACCCAGCAGGCAGTCGCCGCCGGCCGCCGAATCGCGTCTTCCGAGACCGCCGAGCAGGCAAAGGAGGCCGCTTCCGAGCGGGCTCGGCAGGCCAAGGCGACCTCGCGCCGGATTGCCGCCGACGTGACCCGCCGGGTCGAGAGCAGCGACCACGCCAGGCAGGCCGCCGCGACCGGCAAACGCCTCGCGACCGATCTCGCCTCCTCGGAACGCGCCCGCCAGGCGAAAGCCGCCGGTCGGCGCCTCGGCGACCGCCTGCGCGGCACCCGCCCCTGATCCGACCGGACGGCGCCACCCACGCGGCTCGCGCCGCCGACCGAACCCGGCGGCTGCACAACGACCGCGCGGCTCGAACCAGGCACCCTCACACCGGCTCAGGAACCCCCTCCGGCTCGAGCACATCGGCGGACGGCTCCGCCGCGTAGAGCCCTTCGATCTCCGCGGCGTACTTCTCCGCGATCACCCGCCGCTTGAGCTTCAGGGTCAGGGTGAGCTCGTCCCCACCCGCCTCCCAGAACACCGGAAGCACCCGGAACCGCCGAACCTGCTCCACCCGAGCCAGCTTCGCGTTCCCGGCGGCGATACCCGCGGCGATCGCCGCGCGAACCCCGGCATCGGCGGCAAGCGCGGAAGCGGAGGCATCGGCCAACCCGTGCTGCCCGGCGTAGCGCGGCGCCGTCTCGGCATCGAGCACCACCAGCGCGGTGTTGTACGGCCGTCCGTCCCCGATCGCCGCCACGACCCCGATCAGCGGCGTCGCCGCCTTGAGCGTGTTCTCGATCGCGGTGGGCGACATGTTCTTCCCGGAGGCGTTGATGATGAGCTCCTTCTTCCGGTCGACCACCCGCAGGAACCCGTCGTCGTCGATGGTCACTACGTCGCCGGTGTGCAGCCACCCGTCGGCGTCGATCGCTTCGGCCGTCTTCGCGGGCTCCCCGCGGTACCCCTTCATCACCAGCGGCCCGCGGACCAGCAACTCCCCATCGGTGGCGACCCGAGCCTCCATACCGGGCAGCAGCGTGCCGACACTCCCCAGCTTGGCATCGTCGGGATGGCTGACGCTGCAGATGCAGGCCAGCTCGGACATGCCCCAGATCTCCGCGATCGGGATGCCGAGCCCGGCGAAGAAGCCGAGCGTCTCCGGCGGGATGGGCGCGGCGCCGGACATGGCCCAGCGCACCCGGTCCAGCCCGAGCTTGGCGCGCAGCGGGCCGAGCACGAGCGCATCGGCGCGCTGCCACTCGACGGCCAGCTCCTCGGGCACCGGCGCGCCTGCCAGTTGCCTGGCGCTGCGCCGCGCGGCGACGTCGAGCGCCCAGCGCAGCCCGGTGCGCTTCTGCTCGTCCGGCTCGGCCGAGACGGCGAACTCCACCGCGGCGCGCAACTTCTCCCAGACCCGGGGCACCGCGCCCCAGATGGTGGGCCGCAGCTCGGCGAGCGCGGGCGCGATGCCGGTGGGGTCGGCGACGCAGGTGACCTGGGTGCCGAAGACCTCCTGGAAGTAGAGCGCGGTGAGCCGGTCGGCGATGTGCGCGGTCGGCATGTAGGAGGTGATGGTGTCGCCGAACCGGATACCGAGCACCTCGGCCACCGCGTAGGACTCGAAGAGCAGCGCGGCGTGCGTGGTCTCCACGCCCTTGGGGTTGCCGGTGGTACCCGAGGTGTAGATGAGCGTGGCGACGTCGTCCGGGCGGACGGCCCGCCAGGCGGCGTCGAAGTCGAAGGCCGGGTCGCCGCCCGCGATCAGCTCGGCGACCCCGACGGTGCCGTCCGGCGCCCCGTCGACGCAGACGATGTGGTTCAGCTCGGCGCCGCTGGCCCGCAGCCGCGGCACGTACTGCGGCTCGCAGATCACCACGCGCGCACCGGAATTGCCGAGCACGTGGGCCAGCTGCTCGGGCGCGAGCGTGTTGTAGACCGAGAACGAGGTGGCGCCGAGGTGCTGCGCGCCGACCTCCAGCGGATAGAACTCCACCCGGTTGCCCATCATGAGCGCGACGGTGTCGCCCCTGCGCACGCCGAGCGCGGCGAGCCCGGCGGCGACCGCGCGCACCTCGGCGGCGTAGTCGCGCCAGGTCAGCGTCGTGGTGTCGCCGGGGGTGCGCAGGGCGATGTCGTCCGGTGCGCGGGCCGCGGTGTGCTGGAAGGCGGCGACCAGGGTGTCGAAGCGGGGGCGATCGGTGGTTCGGGTCACATCGGACAAAGTACATCGCAACACAATGCATTGCAATGTTGCATTCGGCGGACGGCCGACGACCGCGGCCGGATCGCACCGGCCGCGGTCGCGGGTGCAGGAATTAGCGCGGGGCCATGCGGATGGCGCCGTCGAGCCGGATGGTCTCGCCGTTCAGCATCGGGTTCTCCACGATGTGCCTGGCCAGCGCGCCGTACTCGACCGGGTTGCCGAGCCGCGACGGGTGCGGCACCTGCGCGCCGAGCGAGTCGATGGCCTCGTCGGGCAGGCTCGCGAAGAGGGGGGTGTGAAAGAGGCCGGGGGCGATGGTGAGCACCCGGATCTTCAGGCTCGCGAGGTCGCGCGCGACCGGCAGCGTCAGCCCGACGATGCCGCCCTTGGAGGCCGAGTACGCCGCCTGCCCGATCTGCCCGTCGAAGGCCGCGACCGAGGCGGTGTTGATGATGACGCCGCGCTCCTCGCCCACCGGCTCGGTGGGGGCGATGCGCTCGGCGGCCAGCCGGATCACATTGAAGGTGCCGATCAGGTTGACGCTGATCACCTTCTGGAAGGCCGCGAGCGGGAAGGCGCCCTGCTTGCCGACGGTCTTGATCGCATTGCCGATCCCGGCGCAGTTCACCGCGATCCGCAGCGGGCCCAGCTCGGCGGCCGCGTCCAGCGCGGCGGTCACCTGCTCCTCGTCGGTGACATCGGCCGCGGCGAACACGACGCCGTCGCCGAGCTCCTTGGCGACGGTCTCGCCGGGCGAGGAGGGCAGGTCGACGATGACGACCTTCGCACCCTGCGCGTGCAGCTCCTTGACGGTCGCCAGCCCGAGGCCGGAAGCGCCACCGGTGACCAGCGCGACGAGGTTGCTGTCGATCTGCATGGGAGTTCCTTTCTGCTCCGGCCGCACACCGGCCGTGGCTTCGAGACTATCCATCGCGACAGCAACAAGTAAACAGCGGTTCGCATAGCGATAAGAAGAGAATACCATTTCGGCAGCACCGATGTTCGGGCGTATTCACCTATAACAGGTTCTAGTTATAGCACACCGCTTGACCTCGAGCGCGGTACAGGTTGCACGGTGGAGCCATGACCGAGACGACCGAACGCTGGGACTCCATGTACGACGAGGACACCGCGCCGTGGGTGATCGGCCGCCCGCAACCGGCCATCGACGAGCTGGAGCGCGCGGGCGGCTTCACCGGCCGGGTGCTCGACGTCGGCTGCGGCGCCGGCGAGCACACCATCCTGCTCACCGCGCGCGGTCACGACGTCCTCGGTGTCGACTTCTCGCCCAGCGCCGTCGGCTTCGCCCGCCGGAATGCCGAGGCGAAGGGCGTGCCGGAGGCCAGGTTCGCGGTCGCCGACGCGCTCGCCATCGACCCGCGCTCCACCGGCGCCTACGACACCGTGCTGGACAGCGCGCTCTTCCACATCTGGGGCACCGAGCCGGAGCGGCGGGCGCGCTACGTCCGCTCGCTGCACGGCGCGCTGCGGCCGGGCGGGGTGCTGCGGCTGCTCGCGCTCTCCGACGCCGAGCCCGGCTTCGGCCCGCGGATCGGCGCCGACATCGTGCGCGGTGCCTTCACCGACGGCTGGCAGCTCGTCTCCCTCGAACCCGCCCGCTACCTGGGCCGGGTCACCCCGGTGGTCGCGGACAATGTCGCCGGGCTCGCGGTCTCACCGGAGGGGCTGGTCGACGCCGCCGCCTGGATCGCCGAGATCCGGCGGAGCTGAGCGCGCGAGCCGGTCCACCCGCCGCACCAGCGGCAGCACGAGCAGCAGGCACACCGCGGGCAGCAGGAAGGCCGCGCGCAGCGCGGGCCCGGCCGAGATCAGGCCGGGCAGCACCGCCCCGGCCAGCGCGCCCGCGTAGTTGAAGAGGTTGACGGTGGCGACGATCTCGTCCGAGCGCTCCGGCCGCACCTCGCCCGCCGCGCTGAACGCGATCGGCACCAGCGCGCCAGCGCACAGCCCGGCCGCCGCGAACCCCGCGATCGCGCCGGGCACCAACGGCAGCGCCGCCACCAGCACGCACCCTGCGAGCCCGGCCGCCACCGCGCCGAGCGCCACCGGCGTCCGGCCGAACCGGACGACGGCCGCGTCAACGGTCAGCCGCGCGCCCAGCACCGCGGCCTGGTAGGCGGCGTAGCCGAGCGGGGTCACCGCGGCGACCGCGCCGAGCCCGTCGGCCAGGTACACGGTGCTCCAGGTGGAGACCGCCGCGTCCACCACGAAGGCCGCGAAGATCAGCGCGCCGACGATCCGGATGGCGGGCCACGGCAGCGGCCCGCTTTGCTGCCGCTGCCGCACGGCGCGCTCCGGGTCGAAGCCGAGCAGCGCCACCCCGATGTGCACCGCCGCCGCGGTGACCAGCGCGAACACCGCGGGCAGGTCGAGCGCGAGCAACCCGGCGACCAGCAGCGCACCCGCGATCGCCGCCGCCGTGTACCCGGCGTAGAAGCGCCCGAGCAGCGGCCGCCCGGCCCGCCGCTGCACCAGCACGCCCTGCATGTTCGAGGCGGCGTCGACCCCGCCGAGCCCGATCCCGTACAGCACCAGCGCCACCGCGAAGAGCGGCAGACTCCCGAGCACGGCGGCCCCGAGCAGCGCCACCGCCTGCGCCCCGAGCGCCGCGACCAGCGCCCGCCCGCTCCCCCAGCGCACCGCGATCGCCTCCGCCGCGACCGAGCCGAGCGCCGCCGCGAGGACGGTGCCGAGCAGCAGCACCGACACCACCGTGTCCGAGATCCCGAGCCGCTCCTTGAATTCCGGCAGGACCGTGACGATCGCCGCGTACCCGAAGCCCTGCGCGGCGTACGCGGCCGCCACCGACCGCACGCGCTCCGTCATGCCCGACTCCCCGCGATGAGCTGGACGTTTGTCCAGATGTCGGGCGAGCGTACACCCGGGCGGCGGGGCCGGTCAGCCGAAAGGGGAGGCCACGTACCAGGAACCGCCGACGACGGCGTGCAGCTCGGCGCCGAGGCCGAACAGCGCGAGCCGCCCCGAGCCGGGCAGCGGCACCCGCTCGATCCGCTCCACCAGGTACCGGTCCCCGGTCACCCTGCCGATCGCGAGCCGCTCCCGCTCCCCCGAGTAGCCGCCGTACAGCGCCACCCGGTCCCCGGAGACCGCGAGCGCCTTCGCCCCGGCGATCTCGTCGTTGCGCCAGAGCGTGCTCTGCCCGTCCGCGATCCGGACGATCGGGAAGTCGGTGTAGTAGCAGGCCCACGCGGTGTCGCCGGCCAGGGTGAAGGCATAGCAATCGGCCATGTCGGGTCCGTCGAAGCTCCAGACCGGGCGCAGCGCGCGGTCGAAGCGGACGATGCCCGGGTGCCCGATCGGCTCCGGCCCGCCGCCGCCCCAGCCGAAATTGCCGAACACCCCCTCGTCGAAGAAGCTCACCCAGATATCCCCGGACGGCGAGACCGCCACGTCCTCGATCCCGTCGCCGAGCACCCCCGTGCACTCCACGGTCCCGTCCGGGAGCACGACCATCGCATTGTGCTCCGGCCCGCTCGCCGACCAGCGGCACCGGTGCCCGACCACCAGCACGGCGCCGTCCGGCAGCAGCCGCACCGACGGGAACGCGATCGTCAGATCGTGGATCGGCACCACCCCGCGCGGCTCCGGGCCGAAGATCACCACCCGCGCCGACACCGGCTCCTCCGCCCTCGTCAGCGGGAACGACGCTCCACCAGGCGATTCCGTGCGCGCGGTGAGCAGCGCCGCCCCCGCGTCGGTGGTCCACAGGGTCACCAGCGTCCCGTCATATCCGGGCGCGGCGTCGAGCAGACGATCATGCCCGTCGACCGGGCGCGGCTCGGCGCGAAGTTCGAACACGTCCGCATTGTGCCGCACCCGGGGAAACTCCCGCGCCGCGTTTCCTCGCCCGCGATGCGGTCGGTAGGGGGTGAGCGGCAGATCGATCACGAAGGTAGCGGCAAATCGTTCACGAACACGGCGGCAGATCCATCACCAACCCGGCGGCAGATCGATCAGTAGACTAGCGGCAGACCGATCGGCAGGTGAGCGGCAGATCGATCAGCAGATCACGACCTCGAGGAGCGATCCGCATGCAAACACGCTTCGGACCTGCGCTTCCGCGCCGAGCGGAGGCCGCTGTTCGCGCAGCGCTCGACGACACCCGAGTCGTCCTCGTGAACGGCGCGCGACAGTGCGGCAAGAGCACCCTCCTGCGGCTCCTCGTCAAGGACCGCACCGCCGAGTGGCGCGACCTGGACACCGCACTCACCCGGCAGGCCGCGCTCGCCGACCCCGACGGCTTCGTCGACTTCCCCGAGCTGATGGTGATCGATGAGATCCAGCGCAACCCCGAACTGCTGCTCTCGATCAAGGCCCGGGTCGACGCCGACCCGCGGCCGGGCCAGTACCTGCTGACCGGCTCCGCCCGCGTGCTCGGTCTGCGCTCGCTGCCGGACACGCTGGTCGGGCGGATGGAGACCGTCGAGCTCTGGCCTTTCTCCCAGGGCGAGATCGACGGCACCCCCGACGGTTTCATCGACACCGTGTTCGCCGACGGCGAGCGGGTGCGGCACCGTTCGTCGGTCACCCGCGCCGACTACGCGGAGCGCCTGGTGCGCGGCGGGTTCCCGGAAGCGGTGGCACGCACCAGCGACCGCCGCCGCCGCGCCTTCTTCGACTCCTACCTCGGCGACCTCATCGCCCGCGACATCCAGCAGCTGTCGGAGATCGAGCGCGTCACCGAGATGCGCACGCTCGTCCGCCTGCTGGTAGCCCGCTCCGGCGGCCTGCTGTCCACGGCCACGCTGAGCAACGATCTCGGCCTGAGCACGGCCACCGTCAAGCGATACCTGGCGCTGCTGGAAGAGGTCTTCGTGGTCAAGCGGATCCCCGCGTGGTCCCGGAACATCAGCAGCCGCGCGACGACGACACCCAAACTGGCCTTCGTCGACTCCGGTATAGCGGCCCACCAGATCGGCGCCGACGCCAGGAGCCTGCTCCGCCCCACCGGCCAGTTCGGCCCGCTGCTGGAGGGCTTCGTCCTCGCCGAACTGGCCCGCCAGCTCACCTGGGCCGAGGAGGATGTCGAGCTCTTCCACTACCGCACCCGCGATCAGGTCGAGGTCGACGCGGTGCTGGAGAACCGGCGCGGCGAGGTGGTCGGCATCGAGGTGAAGGCGGCCTCCACCGTCGGCTCCGACGACTTCCGCGGGCTGCGCCACCTCGCCGAACGACTCGGTGCCGACTTCCGCACCGGCATCGTCCTGCACACCGGGCAGCAGACGCTGCCCTTCGGGCCGAAGATGCTCGCGATGCCGATCAGCGCGCTGTGGGAGCTGGGGTAACACCCGCGCAGGTGGTCGGCAGCGTATCCGCCGACCACCGCGGTCGAGACCGGCTCAGTAGGTCGGCGCGAGCAGCATGCCGAGGACCCGCTTGGCCGCCGCGTTGAACCGCCCGAGATTCACCCCCGGCGTACTGGTGACCACCAGCAGCAGCGTCGAGCTCACCGGGAAGACCCCGACGCACCCGCGGTCCGCCTCGAAGACCGTGGACTGCAGCCGGCCCTGGTGCAGCAGCCCGGTGAAGTGGTCACCGATGCCGATGGCCGCCGCCGCCATGGCGGAGCCGCGCATGGCGACGGAATCGCCGCCGTCGACTCCGGCCGACGCCGTGTCGGAGGCGACGACCAGCCCGTCCCTGCTGGTCATGACGGCGTGCCCGACCTCGTAGATCTCGTCGCAGGCGCGCTGGAGCAGCCTGCCGACGAATTCCGGGTCGCCGAGCGCGATCTCGGTCCGGTCGAGCGATCTCGTGCCGGGCCGATGGAAGGGTGCGCTCATAGTTTGATCGCCTGTTCGATGCGGCGCAGCTGGTGTCTGGCGAGCGCGAGGTTGCCGCGCGCCTTGTCCAGGGCCAGGTAGAGGAAGAGCTGTTCGTCGTCGTTGCGCACCAGCGGCATGATCAGGTGGTACTGCGTGCCGAGCGTCACCAGGATGTCCTGGACCTCGTCGCCGAGCTGCAGCGCCTCCACCGCACGGCCCTTGGCCCGGAGCACCTCGGTGTTCAGCGCGCCTGCCATCTCCAGGTCGAACAGCGAATTCCCGCCCTGCTTCGCCAGCAACATGCCGCTCTGCATATCGACCAGCGCGATGCCGATCGCGCCGTCCATGCTCATTCCGTCACGCAGAGCATCGTCGAGCCTCATATTTACCGCACACCCTGAATCGCTCCGCGTTCGGATAATCGCCGAACGCGGAGCAATACCTTTCACTCTTGATCCCACAGAAAAGACAATGTGCGGAAGAAACCAGTCGGTTCCCTCCGCGTCAGCAGCGTAGCAATGCCCCGGCGATCGGTCGAGATGGATGGGAACAGTCACGGAAAGTCACGATCGGGCAACGCGACCGAGACCTTCCATCCCAGACGCGGCGCCCCGCTCTCGCGCGCCCTACCCAGAGGTAACAAGGCCATCCGGCGCCGCGGGGCGACCGCTCGACCGCCCCGTCCAACCGGACATTCCAGCCGCATCACGGTTACTGCGCGCCCGCAGGAAACTGTCCCGGACACGCTCGGCGAGCTAATCACCGGCTGCCGGGGTCATATTCCGCCGAACATTCACGTTCGCTATAAGAGTGGCGTTTCTCGCCAATGCCGACCACGCGGTATGCCGCCGCCCGGAAACGGTGTGAGGATGCCCGGGTGCATGAAGATATTCGGTGTTCCTATCCGGTCGCCATCACCGCGCCGGGAAAGGATTCGGTGGTCGCGGACGCGATCGCCTGGGTGCTGCACGCCTCGCGTGAATTCGGCGGAATTCCGCTGGTCTTCGTTGCCGACGAAGCCAGGGTGCGCACGAGTGCCTGGCTGCGCGCCTTCGTGGCGGACGCGCGGCTGCCGGTCGCCACCGCGCCCGCGCCGGACCGGAACTGGCACGGCGGCGTCGTCCTGGCCGCCTGGCCGCAGGCCGAGCAGCTGGCGACGATCGCCGCGGACCCGCGCACCCGCGGGCTCTGCGTTGTGCCGGACGACATCGCCGAGGTGGGGGTGTGGGCGAAGGCCGCGCACCCGCATCTGCTCGGCGCCGAGGCGGTGCCGGAGTGCGAGCCCGCGCTGGACCCGGTGATCGCCGAGGCGCTCACCACGCTGGGCGGGCTGGTGAATCCCGCGGGCACGCTGGCCGGGCTGCAATCCCGCCGCGACGCGGTCGCGCTGCTGGTCATCGCGCACGAGGGCGGGCACCAGTGCACCCGCGAGCAGCTCTACGCCTGGTGCCTGGCGCACGGCTGGTCGCAGCGCGCGGCCCGCAGGCTCGCCGCGCTGGCCGCGCACGTGGCCGCCGGCCGCCGCCCGGCCGCACCCGCGGGCCCGTTCCGCTCGGACATCCTCGGGCTGTGGCGGGACCGGGCCGCCACCCGCCCGCACGGCTGCCCCTGCGTCGACCGCTGACCGGCCGCCGCGCCGACCTGCCCCCGCGGCAACCGCTGACCGGACGCTCCGCCGACCTGCCCCCGCGGCAACCGCTGACCGGACGACCCGTCGACCTGCCCCTGGGGCAACCGCTGACCGGACGGCCCCGACCTGCTGCTCGGCAGCTTCCGGACCGAGGGCGCGGCGCTGCTGTCCGACAGCCGGTACGGCACTATCGAGGGCATGAGCCCAGACCCCATCCCGGCGAGCACGACCGAATTCCGCGCGCTCGCGCACGCCCGGCTGGACGGGTTCGAGCGCGCGGAGGTGCCGGAGGCTCCCGGGCTGCGCCGCGCCGCCGTGGCGCTGTGCGTGGCGGCGGAGCCGGAGGAACCGCTCTCGGTGCTGCTGATCCGGCGCGCCTACCGCGGCCGCAATGCCGGGCAGTGGGCGCTGCCAGGCGGCCGGCTGGAACCGGGCGAGACGCCGCGGGCCGCGGCGCTCAGGGAGCTGCACGAAGAGCTGGGAATCCGAGCCGAGGAGAGCGACGTCATCGGCGCACTCGACGACTTCCCCGCCGCCTCCGGCTTCGCCATCACCCCCTTCGTGGTGGCACTGCGCGACCTCACCGAACTGCGCCCGGCCCCGGACGAGGTGCACTCGGTGCACCGGGTCGGGCTGCGCAGGCTGGCCGAGCCGGACGTCCCGCACTGGGTCTCCCCCGAGGAGGCCGTCCCCGGCGGCCTGCCGCCCGGCGCCGCCCCCGCCCCGGCGACCGGAATCCGTATGCTGCAGATGCGTTTCGGCCCCGGCATGACCATCCACGCCCCGACCGGCGCCCTGCTCTTCCAGTTCCGCGAGGTGGTCCTGCTCGGCCGCACCCCGGCCGAATCGCGGGTCGCGCACTTCGCCCAGCCGGACTGGACGCACCGCTGACGCGGCCCGGTTGACCGGGAGCACGCCGGGTAATCCCGGACAGGACAAGGGGGAAGCCGTGACCGTCGTACCGGAGGCACCGCTGGACGCCGTCGTCGCACCGACGGCGCCGGTCCGGCGCTCGCGCGGGCAACTGGCCAGGTACCTGTTCGACCTGATCTTCGACGACACCCTCGCCGACCACGCCGCGACGCTCACCTTCTACGCGGTGCTCGCGGCGCTGCCGACCCTCACCACCATGCTGGCGATCGTCGGCGCGCTGAACCAGTCGGTCACCGATCCGCTGGTGGACGAGTTCCGCACGCTCGGCCCCGGCCCTGGCGCGCAGCTGCTCATCGATACGCTGCACGAGCTGCGTGGCTCGGCGCTCTCGGCGCCGCTGATCCTGCTCGGTCTTCCGGTGACGCTGTGGATCCTGACCCGGTATCTCGGCGCGCTGGTGCAGGGGATCCAGTCCATGTACGGGATCGTCGGCGACGAGCCGCGCAAGCGCACGATCCTGCTGCGCGCGGTGCTCGCGGCGGTGGCGTTCCCGCTGCTCGCCTGCTGCCTGGTCGCGGTGGTCACCACCGGCGAGATGGCGAACGGAATCGGCGAGCGGCTCGGGCTCGGTGAGGAGGTCGCGGCGACGTGGCCGATCCTGAAGTGGCCGCTGCTGCTCGCGGCGATGACGTTCCTGGTGGTGCTGCTGTACCGGCTGGTGCTGCACGGCCACGGCACCCGCTACCGGCGGCTGGCCCGCGGCAGCCTGCTCGCGCTCACCGTCTGGCTGACCGCCTCCCTCGGATTCACCCTGTACGTCGAGCACTTCGGCTCCTACAGCCGGTTGTACGGCTCCCTGGCGGCGGCCGTCATTCTGCTGGTGTGGGTGTGGATCACGCACTTCGCGCTGCTGCTCGGCGCCGCCTACAACGCCCCCGACCCGGGCGCGGTGCCGCGGCAGCCGACCCGCAGGCTCAACCGGGACGGAACGGCCAGCCGCTGAGCCGCTCGGCCGCGCGCCGCTCGTAGGGCAGCGCGCCGAGTTCGCGGGCCCGCTGCCGCGCCGCCGCCACCTCGGCAGCCGCGCCCGGCATCCCGAGAATGCCGCGGATCGTGCCGCTGTACAGCCCGGACGGCCCCAGGCAGACCAGGCCGGGCCACTGCACGATCGCGGCCGCGCCCCAGCCGCGGGTGAGCGGCTCCAGTCCGGCGGCGTAGCCGCGCACCCGATCCCTGAGCTCGGGCGCGGTGCGGCCGAGCGCGAGCAGCGCCTCCGCGAGCAGCGGCACCCGGACGGCGACCCGCGGCCCGTGCCAGCGCCCCGGCACGGCCAGCACCGACTCGATCGCGGCCAGCGCGCGCTCGCGCTCCCCGGTCTCGGCGGCAGCCATCGCGACGACCAGCGCGAAGTCCTCGTCGAAGTCGGTGGCCATGCGGTCGGCCTCGGCCAGCACCTCGGCGAGCCTGCCGCGGTGCCACAGCTCGATGGAGCCGCTGGTGAGCAGGGATGCCTCGGCGAGCATGCGGGCCCGGTCGTCCACCGGGCCGAGGTCGGCGGCGAAGCGCCGCATGAGCGCGCGGGAGCGGTCGTAGTCGCCGCGCAGCACGGCGAGCATGACGTCCCACCACAGCTGGGTGGCGGCGAGGTCGGTGCCGCCGTCGGCGGCGAGCCGGGCGAACTCGGCGGAGAGCCTGCGCACCAGCCGCAGATCGCCCGCCTCCAGCGCGCAGACCCGGCGCAGGTGCAGCGCGGTCGCCCTGGCGGTGTGGCGGGCGCCCGCGAGCTCGGCCAGCTCCTCGGCGATCTTGGTGCGGTCGGCGAGCGTGCCCGGCTCCCAGGTGCAGACGAACTCGGCGAGCAGCACCTGCGGCCAGGAGCTGCTGCCCGGCGCGCTGCGCGCCTTCGCCTCGGCGAGGGCGTCCAGGTCGCCCGCGATGCCGTGCACGGCCCGGTCGGTGGCCTCGATCGCCTCCACCTCGGCGACCGCGTCGGCGTCGAGCTCCAGCCGGTGTGCCAGCGCCCGCGCCCGCAGCCCGGACGAATCCGACTGCAGCACGCCGTATCCGGAGAAGTACCCGGCGACACCGTGCGGAGCGGCGAGCAGCGCGATCCGGGCGAGCCCGGCCGCGTCGGCGTGCCCGGCGGCGCGGTCGAAGCAGCGGGCGGCGGCGTCGAAGTGGCCGAGGCGGTGGTGTGCCTGCCCGGCCAGCAGGTCGAGCTCGACAGCGGTGGTGCGGCTCGCGTGCCGTCGGCCGCGCTCGGCGAGTTCGGCGCACTCGTCGGGGGCGTGGTCGTGGAGGGCGCGGGTGGCGGCGGCGAGGCAGGCCGCCGCGGCGCGCTCGTCGGCGGTGTCGAGCGCGGCGGCGCAGCGGTGCCTGGCCTGCGCGGCGAGTGCGTCCGGCTGGCCGGCGGCGAGCGCGTCGGCGATGCGGGCGTGCAGTGGTGCCGCTCGGACCGGGCCGATGCCGTCGAGCACGGTGGCGCGGATCAGGTCGTGGCCGAAGGCGATCGTGCCGTCGGTGACCGTGACGATTCGGTTCTGCACGAGTTCGGCTGCGGCGCTGTCGAAGTCGGGGGAATCGGCGAGCAGGCCGATGGGGGCGCTCGTGCCGACGAGCGCCAGCAGCTCGGCGAGTTCCCTGGCCCGCGGCGTCAGCAGGTCGACGGTCACGGCATCGAGCGGGCGCCCGGCCAGCGCTCGGTCGCAGAGCTGGGTGGCGACGAACGGGCTGCCCGCCGCGGCCGCCACGATCCGGTCGCGCAGCGCCGGGTCGGCCGGTAGGGCGGTGCGCACGAGCTCGGCCACCGCGGCGTCCGGCAGCGGCGGGAGGTCGACGGTGGTGATCTCGCCGAGCGCGCGGAGCGGTTCGGGGAGCGGGCCGGGGCGCTGGGTGAGCAGGAGCAGCACCGGGTGCGCGCGGAGCACCCGGGCGGCGCCGGTGATGATCCGCAGCGAGGCGGGGTCGGCCCACTGCACGTCGTCCAGGACGGCGACCGCGCGGCCGGTCTCCCGCGCGACGTCGGCGAGCAGCGCGGCGAGCACGCGCGGGGTCGGGGTGTCGGGGACGTCGCGGCCCGCCAGCGCCGCCTGGTCGAGCCACGGGGCCAGCGTGGCCAGCGGGTCGGGGCTGCCGGTGCCGATGAAGGCGTGGTCACCGTTGCGCCGCAGCGCGTCCCTGACCACGGCCGTCTTGCCGATTCCCGGCTCCCCGCGGACAAGGACCACGGTGAGGCCGTGCGCGGCGCGCTCCCTGGCCCGGTCGAGGAGCACGGCGACCTCGTCCCGGCCGACCAGGCCGGACGGCAGCGGCGCCGGGGCGGGCGCGCGGAGTTCGTGCTCGACCCGCACGGTGTCCGGTGCGGGGTCGAGGCCGAGGTCGTCGCGCAGCGCCAGGCGCAGCCGCAGCAGTAGCGCGAGCGCCTCCGGAGTGCGGCCGCTGTCGCGCAGCGCGAGCGCGAGCAGCCGGGCGGTGCCCTCCCGGTGCGGGTGCCGCTCGTGCTGCGCGGTGAGCAGGGTGACCGCCTGCGCGGCGCGGCCGAGCACGAGCAGCCCCTCCGCGCACAGCTCGGTGAGCTCGGCGCGCAGCTCGTCCAGCCGGGTGCGCTCCGGGGCCAGCTCGGCGATGTCGGCGACGTCGGCGAGCGGTTCGCCGCGCCACAGCGCGAGCGCGGGCTCCAGCAGCCGCACGGTCTCCGCGACATCGCCAGCCGCGTGCGCGGCCCTGGCCTCGCGGGTCAGCAGATCGAGCAGGTCCAGGTCGGTGCCGGAGCCGGAGCAGCGCAGCACGTAGCCGTTCGGGCCGGTCTCGATGGCGAGCTCAGGCACCGGGCGCAGCGCCTTGCGCAGCCGCGACACGTAGCCCTGCAGCGTCACCGTCGCGCTCTCCGGCGGGTGCCCGCGCCAGAGCAGTTCGCACAGGTAGCCCGCGCTGCGGGTGGTGCGCTCGGCGGCGAGGAGCACCAGGAGCTCGGCGTGCTTGCGGGCCGGGATCGGGATGGCGGCGCCGCTCGGGCCGCGCACCGCGAGCGGCCCGAGCACCGCGACGGCGGGCGCACCAGCGCCGGACCAGCCGCGCACCAGCGGCCCCGTCGACCCTTGCCCCATGACTTCCTCTTCGGTTCTCCAGCCCACCGCGGGCCCCTCCCGCGCGACTGTACTTCGCCTCTGCGGCGCCGCGCTGACCTCCGGCGGCGCGCTCTGCATCGCGGGCGGCACACTGCACCCGATCGTGGCGGGCAAGGGCCACTCGGTCGAGGCGCTCACCAGCCCCGGCACCCCGATCGCGCAGGTTCTGCTCGGCATCGGCACCGTGCTGCTCGTCCTCGGCCTGCCCGGCATGTACGCCTGGCTGCGGCCGCGGATCGGCATCGCCGGCTTCGTCGGGCTGCTCTGCTACCTGCTCGGCAATATCGTCACCGCGACCGGGCACCTCACGGTGGAGCTCTTCGTCGCGCACCCCTTCGCCGCCGACCCGGCCACCGCGCACCTGATCGCCGACAACGACCAGATGCTCGACTCCACCGCCTTCGTGCTCTTCAACCAGCTCGGCGGGCTGGTGATGCTGGGCGGCATGGCGCTGCTCGGCGCGAGCCTGCTGCGCAACCGCGCGGTGCCGCGCTGGATCGCGGTCCTGACCCTGGTGGGGATGGCCGGGTTCTTCCTGCCGATCCCCGCGGTGCAGGGCTTCTCCGGATTCCTGTACGAGGCGCCGCGCGGGATCGCGGTCGCGGCGATCGGGGTGCTCATGCTGCGCTACCCCGGCGGGTGGCGGGCGGATCAGGCCGGGGCGGGCGCCCAGCTGTCCGGGCCGAAGACCTCGTAGTGGATGTCCGCCGCAGCGACGCCGCGCTCCAGCAGCGCCCTGCGCATGCCGAGCATGAAGGGCAGCGGGCCGCACAGATAGGCGCGGGTGCCAGCGGCGACCGTCACCTCGCCGAGGTCGGCGCGACCGGCCAGGAGCCCGGCGCCGGGCGCGCGGGAGCCGAGCTCCTCGTACCAGCGGTGCATGACCGCGTACGGCAGCCGCTCCACCAGCTCCGCCAGCTCGGCGCGGTGCGCGTGGCTGCTCAACGCGCGGTCGGCGTGCAGCACCGAGACCGGGCGGGGATCGCCGGTGTCGGCGAGGTGGGCGAGCATCCCCATCATGGGGGTGCAGCCGATCCCGGCCGAGATGAGCAGCAGCGGGGCGTCGTCGTCCGGCAGCACCAGATCGCCGAAGGGCGTGGTGACCTGCAGCTCGTCGCCCTCGAAGACGTTGTCGAGCAGGAAGTTCGAGACCTCGCCCGCCCGCTTCACGGTGATCCGCCAGTCCCCGGCGGCGGGCGCCGAGGAGAGGCTGTACTGCCGGATCTGCCTGGCGCCGTCCGGCAGCCGCACGGCGACCGAGAGGTACTGCCCCGGCGCGAAGGTCGGCAGCGCGGTACCGGTGAGCACGAAGGAGACGGTGTCCGCCGACTCGTACCGCCGCTCGCGCACCCGCACCGTCCGCCAGACCGCGCCGGGCGCCACCCCGGCGGACCGGTACAGCTCGGCCTCCATCGCGATCAGCGTCTCGGCCATCAGCCAGTACACCTCGTCCCAGGCGGCGGCGACCTCCGGCGTGACGGCGGCGCCGAGCACCTCCGCGATGGCCTGGAACAGGTAGGTGTGCACGATCTCGTACTGCGCGGGCTCGATGCCGAGCGAGGCGTGCTTGTTCGCGATCCGGGAGAGGATCAGCTCGACCCGCGCGGGGTCCGGCTCCAGCTGCAGCGCGGCGAAGGCGGCGATCGCGCCGGCCAGCGCCTGCTGCTGCTGACCCTGCCGCTGGTTGCCCCGGTTGAACAGGTCGCGCTCCAGCTCCGGGTGCGCCTCGAACATCCTGCGGTAGAAGAGCGCGGTGATGTCGCCGATGGCGGCACCGACCGCGGGCAGGGTGGCGCGGACGGTCTCCGTCGCGGTGGCCGAGAGCATGGTCATTCTCCGATCGTTCGAGCGTCCGGGGTGCTGCGCACCCCGGGGAGTGCGAGCAACACGGCGCGCGTCGGTTCGCCGGTGAGTTCGCCGACCGTCACGGTGTCCAGCGCGGCGTAGAAGGCCTCCTGCGCGCCGCGCAGTGCCGTCCGGAGTCGGCAGCCGTTGCGCAGCGGGCACGGATTCGCCCCGTCGCACTCGACCACCTCGCCCTCGCCCTCCAGCCTGCGGGCCAGCCAGCCGACCGAGGCGGTGCGCCCCAGCTCGGTGATGGCGAGCCCGCCGCCGCGGCCGCGCCGCGCGTCCACCATGCCGAGCTCACCGAGCCGGGTGATCACCTTCGCGACGTGCGCGTAGGACACCGACAGCTCGTCGGCGATCTCCCTGCTGCCCGGCCGCTCCCCGTCCCCCGCGACCGCGAGCCGCATGACGACGCGGAGGCCGAGATCGGTGAACCTGGTGAGCTGCACGGCTCGACCCTACGATAATTCGCATCTCAGATACCAATTATGTGATCGAGGCCGCAGCAACGGTTTTCAGCCCAGCGGACCGTGCCCGAGCGCGACCCGGCCGCTGAACAGCAGCTGCTTGGCCCGCGGCAGCGGGTGGAAGAGGATGCCGTGCACGTCGCGGTAGCGCCGCTCGATATCGCAGCCGCGCGAGTAGCCGACCCCGCCGACCGTCTCCATGGCCAGCCGCACGGTGGCGATCAGCTGCTCGGCCGCGACGGTCTTGCGGCTCAGGGTGCGCGCGGCGTAGGCGTCGGTGTTCGCGAAGTTCAGGTCGTCCGAACCGGCGAACATGGCGGTGACCAGGTCTTCGGCGGTGGTGTGGGCGTTCACCAGCTCGCCGGTCAGCTGCAGGACGTGCTGGTCGGTGCGGCCCGCGACCAGGCGCAGCGCCGTCTCCACCGCGCCGTCGGCGATGCCGAGGTAGGCGGCGGTGATGAGCGGCATGGCGGCGCCGATCACGGTGTTCAGCAGCGGCGGCCAGGCGTCGACCGGGCGGATCAGCGAGACCGCGGCGTCCGGGACGAAGACGTCCTCCAGGACGACGGTGTGCGAGCCGGTGGCGCGCAGCCCGAGGGTGTCCCAGGTCTGTTCGATCCGGAGGCCGGGCGCGCTCAGCGGCACCGCGCAGTGCAGCACCCGCGGCCCCTCCGGCCCGCTGTCCCAGCGGATGCTGGTCACCAGGATGGTGCCGATCTCGCAGCCGCTGGCAGGCGCCTTGCGCGCGGAGACTTTATAACCGCCGTCCACTCGCTCGGCGGTGCCGCTCGACTCCACCCAGTCCGAGGCGCCGGTGCTCACCAGAATCGCGCCGCCCGCGACCTTGGTGAGCACGCCGGAGGCGTCGGCGCCGTGCTTGTGCCGCCACACCTGGGTGGCGACCAGGTGGCTGTGCATGGCGAAGGCGACCGCGGTCGAGGGGTCGTACTTGCCGAGTTCGCGCAGTATCGCGCCGATTTCGGCGTGCGTGGCGCCGCCGCCGCCGAACTCGGTCGGGACGCCTGCCCCGATCAGGCCGCGCAGGGGGTCCGCGGGGGCGATCTCGCCGGTGCGGTCGCGCTCGGCGACGCCGGGGAGCAGGGTCTCGCCGACCGCCTTCGCGCGGTCGAGCCAATTCACGGTGGTGGTTTCGATGGTGGTCATGTTTCGAAGTTAGAAAGCTCCGCGATAACCGGATAGTCCAGGAAATGGACCCGTCCGGTACACGAAATCGACCCCTCCGCGAGGTGCCACCCATGCCCGAACCGACCGCAGGCTACGGCCAGTACTGCCCGATCTCCCGTGCGCTGGAGCTGCTCGGCGAGCGCTGGTCGCTGCTCATCCTGCGCGATCTGCTGCTGGGCAGCACCCGCTTCAACGACCTGGCCCGCGGGCTCCCCGGGCTCTCCCGCAGCCTGCTGGCCAAGCGGCTGCGGCAGTTCGAGCGGGCCGGGCTGGTCGAGAAGGCGGGGGTGCGGTACCTGCTCACCGAGGCGGGTACCGATCTGGAGCCGGTGCTCTTCGGGCTGGGCGAGTGGGGCGCCAAGCACACCTTCGGTGCCCCGGATCCGAGCGAGCTCGACGCCGACCTGCTGGTCTGGTGGATGCACACCCGGCTCGACACCGCCGAGCTGCCCGGCTTCCGGCACGTCTTCGCGGTGCGGTTCACCGACGACGCGCGGCGGTTCTGGATCGTGGTCGACCGGGGCGCGCCCTCGGTCTGCACCACCGATCCCGGGTTCGAGGTGGATGTCACGATCACCGCGGATGTGGCCGGGCTGTACCAGGTGTGGTTGGGGCGGATGCCGCTCGGTCACGCCGTCCGCACCGGGCGGCTGGACTTCGCCGGGCCGAGCTCGGTCACCCGACGGATGCCGAACGTGTTGCGGCTCAGTCCGATCGCGCCCTACCTCGCGGTGCCGCTGCCGGTGGAGGCGAGCGCCTGATCAGCCCGCGCCGAGGGCGGAGAGCACCTTGTCGGCGAGTTCGGGGCGGCAGATCACCAGGTCGGGGAGGTACGGGTCGGGGCGGTTGTAGCGCAGCGGGCTGCCGTCCAGCCGGGAGACGTGCAGCCCGGCCGCCGCGGCCACCGCGACCGGCGCGCAGGAATCCCACTCGTACTGCCCGCCGGAGTGCGCGTACACATCGGCCACCCCGCGCACCACCGCCATCGCCTTCGCCCCCGCCGACCCCATCGGCACCGGCCGCCCCGCGACCGCCCCGATCAGCGCCGTCACGCGCGCGGACGGCCTGCTCCGGGAAACCGCGACCCGGATCGGCCCCGGCTCCGCGGCCGCGAGCACCGGCGGCTCCCCGGTGTGCAGCACGATCCCCGCCGCAGGCAGCGCCACCGCCCCGATCACCGCCGCCCCGTCCACCGCGAGCGCGACGTGCACCGCCCAGTCGTCCCGCCCGGCCTCGCCGTACTCCCTGGTGCCGTCGAGCGGGTCGACGATCCAGACCCGCTCGTACCGCAGCCGGGCCGCGTCGTCCGGCGCCTCCTCGGAGAGCACCGCGTCGTCCGGCCGGGCCGCGCGCAGCCGCTCCAGCAGCAGCGCGTTGGATTGCCGGTCGCCAGCGGCGCCGCCCTGATCCCGGATGCGGAGCAGCAGTTCCCCTGCTTCGGCGGCGAGGGACGCGGCCAGTTCGTGGTCGTTCACCCGCTTCACTCTCGCCGGGAAAGATCGTTTTGTCACCCTCCGGGGTGCCCGGCCGGATGGTTTCGCGTCGTTACCGCTGGTCAGCTCACCGGGGCGGCGGCGCCGACGATCGGGTCCCCGCGGTACTCGGCGGATCAGCCCAGCAGCACCGGCAACCGCTTGTGCCCGTTCGAGATGAAGCTCGGCACCCGCCCCAGCTCCCCCTCGGCCACCGCGAGCCGCATCTCCGGAAAGCGCGCGAAGATCGCGGGCAGCGCGATCTCGGCCTCCAGCCGGGCCAGCGGCGCACCGAGGCAGTGGTGCGTGCCGTATCCGAAGGCCAGGTGCTCCTTCGCCGCCCTGGTGAGGTCGAACTCGTCCGCGTCCGCGCCGTACACCGCGGGATCCCGGTTGGCCGCCGCGTAACTGGCGAGGATGGCGTCACCCGCCGCGATCCGCACCCCGCCCACCTCGAGCTCCTCCACCGCGAAGCGCAGCGGCAGGTGTGCCAGCGGCGCCTCGTACCGCAGCGCCTCCTCGATCAGATCGCTCCACGGCACCGCGCCCGAGCGCAGCCGATCGGCTTCGGCGGGCCGGGTGAGCAGCGCGTGGATGGCCTGGTCGAGCAGGTTGACGGTGGTCTCGTGGCCGGCGCCGATCACCAGCAGCAGGGTGTCGAGCAGCTCCTGCTCGTTCAGCCTGCCGCCGTCTTCGGAGTCCCGGTAGGTGATGAGCAGGCTGGTCATGTCGTCGCCGGGCTCGGCGCGCCGGATCTCGACCAGCTCGCCGAGCAGCCGGTACATCTCGGCGTAGTTGGCCTGCGCCGCCTCGGGCGGCAGCGAGGTGTCGAAGAAGCCGTCCACGCAGGTGCGCAACCCGGCGTGCAGCTGCTCCGGCACCCCCATCAGGGTGCTGATCACCCGGATCGGGAGCGGGTAGGCGTACCCCTCGCGCAGGTCGACGACCCCGTCGGCCGTCGCCAGCTCGTCGAGCAGCTCGTCGGCGATGGCCTGGATCCGGGGCCGCAGCGCGGCGGTGCGCCGGTGCGTGAAGGCGGGCGCCACCAGCTTGCGCAGCCTGCGGTGCTCCTTGCCGTAGGCGCTGAGCATGTTGGTCACCGCGACCCACGGCAGCAGCGGCCAGTCCGCCGCGACCTCGCCCGCGATGAACGGGGGCCAGTGCTGTCGCGCGTCCTTGGAGACCCGCGGGTCGACGAGCAGGCCCTTCAGCAGCGCCGCGTCGGTGACCGACCAGGCGGCGATCCCGCCGGGCAGCTGCACCCGGGTGACCGGGCCGAGCGCGCGGATCCGCGCGCCCTCGCCCTGGATGTCGGCACCGGTCGGGTCGAGGACGAGTGGCTGTGCCATGGCGGGCTCCTCAGTAACTCTGCAGCGGTGGAGAGGGTGGGAAGGTGACCGGCAGCGCGACCAGGGCCCGGTGGAACGGGCCCGGCCGCCAGGCGAGTGCCTCCGGCGGCACGCCGAGCGAGAGTTCGGGCAGCGCGTCGAGCAGCAGATCGATCGCGTCCTGCACGATCAGATAGGCCACCGAGCGGGCCGGGCAGGCGTGCGGGCCCGCGCTCCACGCCAGGTGCGAGCGGTTGTCGGTGTAGCGGCCCGCGTCGATGGCCGGGTCGTTGTTGGCGCCTGCCATGCTGATCAGCACCGGCTGGTTGGCGGGCAGCCAGACGTCGTCGATGAGGATCGGCTGGCGCGGGTAGGTCATGCAGAAGTTGGCCAGCGGCGGGTCGGTGAAGAGCACCTCGTCGAGCGCGTCCCTGGTGGAGAGGCTGCCGCCGAGCATCTTGCCGCCGAACCGCTCGTCGGTGAGCATGAGCCGGACCGTGTTCACGATCAGGTTCATCATCGGCTCGATCCCGGCGCCGTAGAGCGTGAGCAGCTGCTGGATGGCCTCGTTGTCGTCGAACCCGGCCGGGTGGTGCACCACCCTGGACGCCATGTCGGGGCCGGCTTCGCGGCGCTTGAGCAGCACGAGCTCGTGCAGCCCCGCGGTGAACATCGCCGCGCCCTTCTCGGCGTGCTCGACGTCGAAGACCAGCGCCATGCCCTCGGCGATGGTCTGCCCGATCTCCGGCGGGCAGCCGACCAGCTCGTTGACGACCGCGAAGATCAGCGGGAACGCGTACTGGCCGACCAGATCGGCCGAGCCGACCTCGCAGAAGCCGTTGATCAGCGGGGTGGCGATCCGCTCGACGGCGCGCTGCGCCCCGTGCATGTCGACGTCGGCGAGCGCGGCGACGCTGGCGGCCCGATACCTGGCGTGCTCGGCGCCCGCGCTGCGCAGCGCGTTCGGCCGCCACTCCAGCATGGGCAGCACCGGGCAGTCGCTGGGGACGTCGCGCTGCCACATCCGCGGGTCGGCCGGGAAGTGGTCGGGGTCGTTCAGGATCTGGACCGCGGTGCGGTACCCGATCACCAGCGTGGCGGCGACACCGGGCGAGAGCTCCACCGGCACCAGCGACCCGAACCGCCTGCGCATCTCGCGGTACGCGTTGTGCGGGTCGGCGGCGAACTCGTCGGACCAGAGCGGATACCTCGGCCCCTCGGTGTCGAACGGCGACCCGTGCGGGACGGGGCACCCGAGTGCGGGGTGGCTCATTGCTGAAACTCCAGACGGTGGAACAGGAATTCGACGAGGGTGATCAGCGAACGCAGACAGGCGCCGCGATCCCTGGCGTCGAGGTGGACCAGCGGGGTACTCGGGGCGAGGTCGAGCGCGTCGCGGACCTCCTCCAACGGATACGTCCGCGACCCGTCGAACTCGTTGATCCCCACCGCATACGGAACCCCACGCTCCTCCAACACCGACAACACCTC